>CAVVIU010000004.1:0-127483 GCA_963748445.1 Methanobacteriota archaeon | reverse complement strand
TCACTCACACCACGAATTCTGGAGCTCGAATTGAAAATGATTAGTTTCAAGTGTCCTTCGTTTAACGAATAATGCGTTCCAAAGGTCTAAACAAGGTTTTAATACAGATAAAAATCAATATCACTTCTAACATGATGGTAGAAAAAGTGCGGAGTGAAATTGCTGTAATTGACAGGCAAATCATTGACCTCATTACCAAACGGACCCGGCTTGCTTCTGAGATATTAAAAGCAAAGAGGGCCGAGGGATTGAAGCACATCAACGACGAAAGGCAAAATAAAAATGTGTTGAACCGGGCAGTTGATATGGCGACAGAGCGAAATATTGATGCTGGTTCAGTCAAAAAAATCTTTGAAATCCTCATCGCCATGAATCAAGATATTCAGCATGAATTTAGCGGTGAGGGAAATTTGCCCTGATGTTCAGCTCTGGTTTTGACAGGATAGACGTCGTAGTTGATAACGTCGTATGGGATAGTAATGATATATTTAGACAATGGGATTCTCGTCAGTTTTTCTGACGGTACAAACTTCCGGTTTGATCCACAAAGATATTGTGAAGATGACGTAAATTTAATTTCACACGCTCATTCAGACCATCTCCCAAGCCGCTGTAAAGGCGGAGAGTTTGTAATGTCTGAAATCACTCAGTCACTTCTTCAAATTAGAAAAAAAGCTGCTACAAAAATAATTAGACATAATCGCGTGCAGTTACTCGACGCCGGTCACGTCGTGGGGTCTCATATGTTTCTGGTAGAAGGAGAGACGCGGGTTCTTTGTACTGGAGATTTTTGCACTAAAGAAAAGTTCTTCTCTCACGGAGCAAAGCCTGTAAAAACTGATATATTGATAATTGAGTGCACTTTTGGACATGAAAAGTACATGTTTCCCGATACGAAACAAGTCGAGTCAGAGATACTCGATTACATTGAAGATTGTTTCTCTCGAGATCAATCTGTAGCCATAATGGCGTACCCCTTTGGAAAAGCGCAAGAGATAACGTTGTTACTTAGGGAGTACGTTCCGTACGTAACCAGGCAAATTTACGATATAAATGAGTCCTTGGGACGTTTTGGATACAAGTTTAAACAAAGAGAATTCTATCGCAAGCAGGTAAAAAAATCGAACGATCCATTTGTTCTTGTTACCACATCAGGCTATAGGACTCAATTGGACGCGATGGGCAAATTTAAAAATAATAAAGTGCGAACTATTGCAGTATCAGGTTGGGCAGTAAACGGGAAGTATGGCTATTTCAAGGGGGTAGATTACGCTTTTCCGTTTTCTGATCACGCTGATTTTAGTGATTTACTGAAATTTGTTGAAAGTTGCAATCCAGAATTGGTGTACACCTGTCACGGATTTTCAACCCGATTTGCAGGCAGCATTCGCAAGAATCTTGGAATTGAGGCGATACCTTTGAAAAGGGGGCAATTGTCACTTAATAGCTTTATATCGCTATAATATCATTCGTTGTCGTGGCGTTTGTGAGTCCAATGATTAACTCTTGATTTCGTAGTTTTGCTTCAAGCTATTGTTATGAACTAAAAAGAGCCGGACCACGAGAGCGCGTGATCTGCGTTACACCGGCAGGCTATCACATTACTTCGCTTTTGTATCGTGACGAATGCTTTGTTCTCGGCTTATCAAGAAGGAGAGCAGAACCGCGGCTTTTTCGATGTGGTTTCTGCACATTGAAAGGTTTGAGGAATTAACGAATTTACCACTTTAGCTATAACGTTATCTGAGGTATTCAAAGACGTGGCTAGTATGATCTATTTCACATAAGACAAAAACACTTGAGACCTATGTATATATTACAGCGAGCAACCTATCCGATTTAAAGATGTATCATCTCTCATAACTCTTTGTGGTATCTTGAAGATCCTGACTAACTTGATGTCTAGTAGAGCATCGCAGCATCTTTATAACTTTATAGTAAAGCCTATATATGAAAATAAGGGAGATATAATCGAGGAAGCAAATGCCTAACCCAAATGACAGCCAGAAAAAGATTATGGATTATCTGAAAAAAGGCATTGTCAAGGGAAAACATTTTTTTAAGTCTAAGTCCATAGCCCGTGATCTCGGTTTAAGCCCCAACGAGGTTGGCACAAATATCGGAATGCTAATGGATAAGTGCGACGATATCATTATTGAGAGATGGAGCTATTCTCATGGGACTACGTGGCGAGTTGACAGTAAAGTGAAAAATAAGTTAACCTAGTGAACGTAGCATACCATCACTCCGGAGGATTTTTGACCACTATTCTAGTGATAAATAATTATGGTCAGTTCGCACATTTGATAGTGCGCGCTCTGAGAGATCTTGATGTAAATTGTGAGTTAGTTAACAATACTCTTACGATGAGAGAATTAATCAACAAGGAGCCCGATGGTCTTGTGATGAGCGGTGGTCCGACGATGGATCGAATAGGAAACTGCGAACAGTATGCTCTCGAGAGCGAAATTCCCATCCTCGGTATTTGCCTCGGTCATCAGCTTATAGCTAAGGCGTATGGCGGTGTCGTATCAAGGGGCACGTATGGTGGGTACGCTGACGTTTACGTTGATATCCTTGAAGAGGATGACGTTTTGAAAGGATTAGGACCCAAAATTAAGACTTGGGCGTCGCATGCTGACGAGGTGAAATTGGCGCCAAAAGGGTTTAAAACGTTAGCTCGGTCGGATATTTGTGAAATCGAGGCGATGAAGCACCCTTCAAAACCAATCTTTGGAGTGCAGTGGCACCCAGAAGTCGCTCACTCAGAGAAAGGAAGTGAGCTGTTCTTGAATTTTATCGATAAGTGCAATCATCGGTAGAGTTTGGGATTCAACGCCCGCGAAAATCGATTTTAATTGCGCCAGTAGGACAGCTTCCTATACATGTTGTGCAGCCTAGACAAAAGCGTGGATCCTTAACAACGCATTTGCGCTTGCCATTAACTTTGATAGTGCCATAAACCCTCGGTCCTTTAGGACATATCCTCGTGCATTTACCGCTTCCATTACACTTCTCTTGATCTATAGTAATTTTTGGCATGTAATGGGTATATCTCTCACCTTATCAAGATCATTCATAAAAAAGTGTCAGTGTCATCGGCTTGGTAGTGTTCCTTAGCTCTTACATTTTGCCTTCATTCGTTCGTACATAGCTTACATAATCCGCGACACTGAAAAAAAGCATGAGTTCGCGCTCTGCCGCTTCTAGCGAGTCAGCGGCGTGAACCAAATTTCTCACAGTTTCAAGACAGAAATCGGCTCGTATACTTCCCGGCATAGCTTCTACCGGATTCGCAGTTCCAACGAGTTGGCGAACGGATCTTACGGCATTAAATCCCTCTACCGCCATGGCAACAACGGGGCCTGATGTTATATAGTAAACGAGATGGTCGTAAAATGATTTGTCTCGGTGCTCTATATAATGCTGCTTAGCAGTCTCAAGGTCTACATTTATGAGTTTAAGCGCTGTTATCGCAAGTCCTTTTCTCTCGACTCTGGCAATGACTTCGCCTATTAATCCTCTCTGAACGCCATCCGGTTTTATTAAGATAAACGTGCGTTCTATGCGATCTTCAGACATTACCGGGTAACCTTTTATGTCTTCTTCCTTGCAAGTCTCCCTTGCTCCGTCCACGCAACCCGCCGCGGGATGCGACCTAGCATATGGTTGTGTTCACATTTTGATGAGCAAAAATAGAAAATCGTCCCGTCACGTTTTATATACATCTTCCCGGTGCCAAGTTCTATCAATTCACCGCAAAATGAACATTTTTTTCGTTCCATCGACGTCACCGAGTCATCAGCTTTTTAGCTTCGTGAGCTGTCTCTAGAAGCATTAAAATATCTCCTATCTGAATGGGCCCGATGCAGTTTCTCGTGATAATTCTGCCTTTATTTGACCCTTCAAGGATTCTGCATTTGACTTGCGTTGCCTCACCGTGCATTCCAGTGTTTCCAACGATCTCGATTACTTCTGCCGGTGTTACCTCTTTGTCATCTACCATGTATAACTATACTCCACGATTAATTTCCAATCAACTCTGTCACTGATAAAATATTCGCTACCTAATTGCTTGGAGCTTCTTTATAATCTCTTCCATTGCAGCTTTACTCTTCCCTGCGTCAACGATTGCCGCAGCTGCGGAGCCCACGTCAAGACCTGCGGCTGCTCCGAGATCATTCTGTTTCTTTATGTATATGTAAGGAGTTCCTTTCTCATCGCAGAGAGGAGGAATATGGGCTACGATCTCTTCGGGCTGTACATCTGATCCAATGAATACGAGCTGAGCAATACCCCGTTCTATTGCTTTTGTAGCTTCATTCGTGCCCTTTTTTATTTTTCCTGTATCTCGTGCGGTCTCAAGGGCTTCAAGCGCCGCGTTTTCAAGTTCATCTGGAACGTCAAATTTTACAAATAGTGGTTTAACCATGTGTTAATACCTCTTTCAGGGGTTAGTTTCTGCCGGTGTCATTTTCGACATACCCTTTCATCATTCATCGATATTGATGAAATTAATAATTGTACTGCACTTAATTCCAAACGGTCATTTCAGAACGCAAGTCCTAAATTCGGGAACAAATACAGCAGTATTTACTGTAAATTGTATACATCAATGTCTTATATGTTTATCTATCGCAGCTCGATGGTGTGTTTGCAAATCGCGAATAATAAACAGTGTAAGATCATACTGCCCCCATTCGTCATTGATTTTTGTAACCTTCCACTAATTACCAACAGTCTCTATGTTACTATATCTGAAGTTCCAGGAGGCACGAACTTAGCTACGTGATCAATAGTAAGAAACAGCTTCAAGCTTTTTTTATCATTTGCAGTAGACATCCCAAATAGCTCCCGAGCAATACGTTTTGATATATCATTTTGATTGTATTTTCCAGGTTCAAGCACGACGAAGTATTTGGCGCTTGTTGAAATAGCTTCGACAGGACCACCAATCACCTTTTCGTCATCAACTCCAATAGCGATTTGGGCAGGCGCTTCCATGTAATGCCTCTCCCCTCGAATTACAAAAGCCCCTCTTGCTAAATATTCCCCTGGCTCAGGGGTCTTTGAAACCTGATTCGGATAGATCCAATAGCAGTCGCCTGAATGCAATCCCTCTTTCCATACGTTTGAATAGGCAATGGCAAACTGGGCAGCCTCTCGCAAAGTTGTTTCTGGGATGTCCCTTCCCTCCGATTTTATAATAACTATTGGCGCCCCGTGTATTTGGGCGTGGAAGGCTAGATCTCGCGGCTCCATATATTTTTTTACTATCTCTTCGTTTGTGTCTGCGTCTCTACCACCGATCACTAAGAACGCATCTGACGAGATGAACCATCGAAATCGTTCGTACCATCGAACTTTTCTCTTCTTTTGGTATACTCTTTCTGAGTCACTTTTAACTTCTCTGGCTCTACTCACATCATCGATTTTTTTTAGTGTGTTTTGTAAGGCTACCTCGGCTCCTTCTCTTTTCTCTTTAGATATTTTTGCCTTTTCGTAGTAATTTTGGGCATTTTGTGCTATACTGTAATTGATATTGATTTCAATACTAGTGCCGCTTATGTTTATTGTAATTGTACCTTGAGCGTGGATCAATTTTTGTGACAAAAGAAATTTTACTGAGCTCATTTGAGATTTCATTCCAACTTTTTGTCTCTCTCGCCGTTCGTACGGCAGTTATAAGCCTGTCGATGTCTGAGTATTGTAAATAAATTAATTCTCCCTTTGATCGAAAGTCAAGCTCTTTTTCTTTGAAGCGCTCGATTGCTTTTTTTTGCTGGTTGAGTATACGCATAAGTTGGCTTCGTTCAGGTGAAGTGACAGTTTTTTCCTCTGTGGCTGATTGGAAGTACACATCAAGCGCTTCGTTGAAGGTTTCATAATAGATCTTGTCGTATCCATCGTAAGACCTCAGCTCAAATGGAAGTACGTCTATTGGCCCGGACTCATTAAGTACGGTATGCGGTCTTAAGATGCCTGATAATATGGGGTCAAAAACCTCTTTTAACGCGTTATAAAGCGCTATTATTTCTGTCTCACTTAATTCTCTTGTATTCTTTTCAATTCCAGCTCTCAAACATGTTTCTTCAGCATACGTACCACCCATATTGAACTTTGTGGCAAGCGTTCTTACGACGTCGCGTGATAAGAACCGCATAACGTTATTGAACTCTTCAAAAGGTATATCAGTGGGATTAAATTGCGGCAGGGGATATTGGTAGTGTAAGCCTCTCAAAACGTCACGAGTTTGCGTTTTGGTCGCTCTTAATGGCATAATTACATTCTTGTCATTGTCAGTAAGCACGATATTTCCTTTCGCAAAAAATTCACAAATTAAAAAGTTTTTCACTATCACCCCGTTCAAACTCAATAGCAACTATCCTATCAAAGTTGTGTTGCTCTAATTTAAGGATCCGAGCTCCTTTAAGCTGTTTTCTAAGTAACATCGGAAAGCTTGGAGGTATGGTAGGAGCTTTGCTTGGGTTTTGGGTAAGATGTATCCTCCGACCCGCTTGTAGAAGAAGATCTTTCTTTCCATCCTTCGCGCTAAGCTTCAGCCTGATCTCATTTGTTGAATGTTGATAGGCTTTCTCGAGTTTCGCACCATCGAGAGAGTTAAGCTCCTTTATAACCGCGGCTATATCTACGCTTGTCATTTCTTCTTTCATTTCATGGAGTACTCATGTCAGCAATTTATTAAATTCTTGTGAAAAAGGTACTACCGACCATATTCACACACTTTTGGGGTTTCACAAATAACCGATATTTAAAAAGTGCCTCTATGACACCTTCAATCTATTCTGTTCTTCTTTAAGGCGTGTACGGTGAATGTGACGTGTATTGATAAGTGTTATGCTTATAAAAATATCAATTCTCAGATTTAAGTAAATGAGTGTATAGAAAACACGAACAATAAAAGGTATAAATAATCCAAAAGTCTAATTGAAGTGGAATTATGGCAAAACCTGAGAAGTCTGAAAAGAAGACTAAAAAGCAGCCTGAAGAGAAGCGTGAAGATCAAAAGATACTGCAGCACGTGGAAGGCATTAAAAAAACCATAACGGCATCGCTTTTTGGTATAGCGGGGGGAATAGTATCATACTACTTGAATGTTGTTAGTTATGGTATTATAGTAGGGATCCTTATATTGGCAGTCATCATCTACTTGCAAAGGCAAGTATTACCTCTCATGGGGATTAATGTTAAGGAATTCCGGTTTACTGACTGGTTTTATTTAGGTTTTATGACATTCGCGTTTTGGTTTGTCAGCTGGACCATACTTCTTAATAAATGAAATTTGCGCTTTTTCAGTTGTCAATAAGAGCGAGTCATGAGAATTGCCGTGCTTAAAAGGGATCGATGTCAGAGTAAAAAATGCGCTTTAGAGTGCCAGCGTTTTTGCCCGCCCGTCAGAACGGGTGATGAGACGATTCTAATCGGACCGGACGACAAACCGATAATCTCAGAGGAGCTGTGTGTCGGGTGTGGCATTTGTATAAAGAAATGCCCATTTGGGGCGATCGTAATAGTTGGCCTGCCTTCAGAATTAGAGGAGCCAATGCACCGCTATGGCGTAAACGGATTTGCACTTTACGGTCTGGCAGTTCCAAGATCAGGCCGAGTAACAGGAATATTAGGTCCCAACGGAACAGGAAAGACTACTATTGTAAACATCCTAGCTGGAACTATCAAGCCAAATCTCGGACGAGAATCTCTAACTGAAAAGGAGGTTCTGGAATATTTTGCAGGGACTGAAACTTGCAGTTACCTTGAACGAGTTTACAGTAACGATATAAAGACCTCAATTAAACCGCAGTATGTTGACCTTATACCTCGGACTTTTAGGGGCAAGGTAAGAGATCTGCTGAAAAGAGTGGATGAGCGTGATCTCGTAGAAGATCTTTGCTCCAGGCTTTCGCTCGAAAAAGTAATGGGGCGAGATGTAGAGAATTTAAGCGGCGGTGAACTGCAAAGGGTTGCCATAGCAGCAAGTATCGCAAAAGACGCTGATTTTTATTTCTTTGATGAATTAACGCCGTATCTCGATATCTTTCAGAGAATAAACGTTGCCCAACTAATTAGAGAAGTCTCGAAGAATCGATCAGTCTTAGTTGTTGAACACGACCTCGCAATACTCGACTTATTAGCCGATGTTGTGTACATAGCATATGGTGTGCCTGGCGCTTACGGTATTATTACCAACCCGAAAAGTGTCAGGGTTGGAATAAATGAGTATCTTCAAGGATACTTAAAGGAGGAAAATATTCGGGTACGGAGCGATGCTATAAGATTTGAAGTCCATGTTCCGAGACTTGACAAGGAGGAGAGAGTGCTTGCAAGCATTAGTTACCTTGAAAAAAACTATGAAGGTTTCAATTTTAAAACGAGTGGAGGCGAGATAAAGAATGGAGTGTTGGGCATAATAGGTGCTAATGGGATAGGCAAAACTACGCTTATCAAGATGCTGGCGGGAGTGGTCAAACCAGACGTAGGAAATATAGCTCTCGGGCTAAAGGTCTCGTATAAACCTCAGTATATAAAGGTTGCAGGGAAGGAATTTGAGACTGTAAGCAGTTTATTACGTTCAATAACGGATAACTACGATTCAAGCTATCATCGTACTGAGATACTTAAGCCTCTCCAACTTGAAAATATTTTGGACAGATATCTAAAAGATTTAAGCGGGGGCGAGCTCCAAAGGGTGGCCATTGCTGAGTGTCTAAGTCGGGATGCGGATCTTTTCATGCTAGACGAGCCCAGTGCTCATTTGGACGTAGAGCAGAGGGCACTTACAACGAGCCTATTGAGACGATTTACAGAAAATAGGAAAGCAGGCACGCTTCTTGTTGATCATGATATTTACATGATAGATCTCGCCAGCGAACGGCTAATGGTCTTTAGTGGTGAGCCAGGATCGCGTGGCGTAGCGGAAGGGCCCTTTGAAATGCGCGATGGTATGAATCGTTTCTTAAGAGAGATCAGTATAACTTTCAGACGTGACGAGGAAACGCACAGGCCAAGAGTCAACAAAATTGGGTCAAAACTTGATAGGCAGCAACGGAGTGCGGGAGAGTACTACTATCCTGAGCTGAGTTAAGGTGATCTTATTTTTCAAATATAAGCTGCTTTTCAATCGTTGAAAATATCACTTTATATCTGTCATTAGTGAGTCTTTCGGTATTTTTGCGCCCCTCTGAGGTGTTGCCACGAATTAATTGTAATTCTAATAATAGCTGGGTGTCGACATCCGGCGACATTTTCCTCGAGCGACATTCCTCTCTGAGCTACACTAAACGGCAAGTTAACGAGTTAAAATATATCATTTTAGAATGCTCGCAAAAGCAATGTTACCTAATGGGACACTCCTTGTCACACTTTCATTCCTACCCTCTATTCACAGTCACTTGTAACAAAGGGTTTCATTATGTCAACGTTTTTAGCGCAATTGAACGTATCGCAGCTCAAAGTAGTTTAGTATCACTACGTTATACTTTAAATACTTACATTCGAGCTTTGGTGTAAGCTTTGGTGTAGGTGGTTGTATTACAGCGCACCGTACATATATGTTTTTTAACTTCACAGTGTGTAAGCACTGCAATTACACTTTAGGATAGGAAAATATGATGCCAGTTCAATCGCAACTAACGTAACAGTATTCAACCAATCAAACAAGTTTTTTTGGGCTTGATATTAATGTAGACTATAATAATACGGTTTTACACGGTTTAATCGCATTCTTGGAGGAGGCACATTACTGTAATCTATTCGCATGAGTGCTGGTTCGACCAAATACACAGGTGTACTTATGAGCTATATTCGATTTTAAACCCCTTGAAATACGTGATGACACTTAAAGCAGCAAAAGAAATACGATGACTGAAGCTATCGCACCAGAAACCGTCGCAAAGAAGTTCACCGAGCTATTCGTAAGGTAATGTTTTCGTTCAAAGACTGCACCTAAAACACTATCAAAATTAACTCCAAAAAATCCTCCTAATATAGTTGGTATTATAATTCCTAAAGACCCTAAGCCGAGGCAAGCGGACACGATCGCTATAGCAGCTGCTCCTCCCAGAGCAGCGAATTCTCCGAGTATAGTTATGCCTCCATCTGTTCCGTGAGGCACTTTTGTTAAATCTGTGATTAAGCGTGGAAGTTTTTTATAAGTTTGCCCGATTTCACTTGCAAGCGTATCGCCAGTTGCTGTAGCAACCGCTCCAAGGTAAGCAACCAGAAAAAGTGGGTTTCCAGTTATGCCAAATGCAATCGCGAAGACTAGGGCAGCAAGACCATTGCCGAAAACATTTTTGTATCCTCTGGCCCCCCCTGCCCCTTGTGCTATTCCTATCGCTCTTTTGTAATCGTACTTATACTTGGTAAAGGCTCCACTAAGTATGAAAAATGCGAGAATAATTAGGAACCACCTGAAATCCGTGAATGAGACGATCAGGAGGCCCATTAAGATTCCACTTAGAACCCCAGATAAATCGGCTAATTTAATCTTTCCAAGAGAGTAACCTAAAAGCATCATAAAGAGCAACGTAAGGCAGAAGTTGCACTGTCGATATCGAATACTTAAAGCTAGCGAGGAGCCACATTACCATTCCCATTCCAATAGGTACTATGACATCTTCTTCTACGGCTGTAGTGATACTTTTTAGAAGAGCACCCACTATTGCACCTATCATTGCAAGAAATAGCACCAAGTCGTAGGAGACATCCACACTGGTGACACTTGCGGCAAAAGCACCCACCACGTATGCAAAAAAGCCGCCTATTACTATGTAAGTTAAGCTACCGGCAAGCTTTCCATACAGGCCAACTATATTGGAAGAGACTTCACCCAAAGTCACGATCACTATTATCTGGGGTATTATAAATAACGGCAAGCTCGAGATAACGGTCAATACTGACAGCGCCGTTAGCGATAAGGTGAGCGCGAGCGGCTTTATCAGTACTTCAGATTTTCTGTCAGAAATAGTTGCAAACATCATAAAGGTGTGCATTTTGGGGTTAATTACAGCTATTATCAAGCACAATAATAACATGCAAAGCAATGTGCCAACCCCTCCCAAGAAGGGAAGTGGAAGCGCCGCAAAGCTAAAAACGACCCTCGCAATTGATCTCCTTACATCTACAACGTACACTCGAAATCTCTTTGTAATTTCAACTTGAAGTACTTTACAATTGCGATAAATTAAATACACGAAAAGAGATACACTTGTTGATGATTTCAAACCTTTATGAAAAAAGGTTAATGGACCAGATAGAGATCGTGCCTAAAAATATAACGCTGGTCATAGCGGACACGGATCTTGAGTCAGATGATGCCTTTAAAAAAATCGAATCATTCGTCATCTGGTGCAAGGAGGTTGGTGTCGACGATATCATGGTGTACATAAGCATAATGGACATGGGTGAGAACGTAAATCAGAAGCTCCGCTTAAATATTACTAAAAAAATTGAAGTCGCCCTCGAAAGTACCCCTTATGAAATAACTATGTTTACTCCCGAAGGAGTAAAAAAGATTGGAAAAGGGGGGAAAGCTTCTTTTAACATCTCTATTGGATATGGTGGGAAAAAAGAACTTTGTAATGCCATAAGGTCCATTGCGCACAAGATTACGAGTGGAGAGTTAAATTCAGATGAAATTACTGAAGAAACTATCAGCTCGCACCTTGTTTTCAAATCAGAACCCGATTTAGTTATAAGAACTGGAGAGCAAAGACTGACGGATTTTTTAATATGGCAGGCGGTGTATTCTGAACTGTACTTTGCTGAAGTGAATTGGGCTGACTTTAGAAGGATGGATTTGCTTAGGGCTATAAGGGACTATCAGAAGAGACAGCGAAGATTTGGAAAGTAGACCGAGGTAGTTGAAAATCAGTAATTTTCAACTAGTTTAATTGAATATTGTTAATGTTAAATTAAAACGAAACCCAAATAAGAGACTAACCTAGACGTTATCCAGCAGCCATTGTATATTTGAGAAAGATTTAATCGTCTAATTCAAAGCAAATTTTCATGAACCCACTTCTTAAGACCCTTACGTCAGTGAAGTTCGCAATAACGCTAATTGCACTAATAATCTCTGTAGCGATTGTTGGAACTCTTCTACCAAGCGGCACTTCCATATACAAATCGCCCATTTTTATCGGCTTAGTCGGTCTCCTTGCCGTTTCGATAATGAGTTGCAGCCTCATACGACTGGTGCCCACTTGGCACACTATAATGGAACCGAAGGTCGAAGTTAGCAATGACTTTATTGCGGGACTTCCGTGCAACTCTATTGTTGAAGCAGTCAACTTAGAAGAAGTTAAAAAGCAGCTTAAAAGCTATAAGATCATAGAATTTAATAGAGAGGGATCAACCTACTTATTTGCACAAAAGGGACGAATTGGCAGATTTGGAGCGCATTTTACGCACATTGGAGTATTACTAATACTATTAGGCGCTATGCTCGGGGGGATCTATGGCTATAATAAGATAGCCGTCATCTCGGTTCAACAGTCTGTTATGGTCTCGGGGGTGGAAATAAAGCTCAACAGTTTCGAAGTGCGTTATTACGACAATGGTATACCAAAGTCTTATGAGGCGCGAGTAACGGTTATTGACGGCAACTTACGTCAAAACGACTCTATCACTGTCAATAAACCGTTTACTTATAAAGGCATGAGTTTCTTTCTTGACTCGTTTGACGCGGGTGGGGTCAATCGTGACGGAAAAGCTAGCTGGGTTGCATTACGAGTTAGAAGCGATCCCGGTGTGCCGATTGTCTGGATTGGCGCTGCGACCACATTCACAGGTCTTATAGTGTCTTTTTATGTACCACACAAAAGGATTTGGATTAAGAAGTCCGGTGAAATTATCCGTCTTGGAGGGAAAACAACAAAAAACACACTTAGCTTTTCACGTGAATTTGAGCGGATAGTAACAAATCTACGAGGGCAATTTACCTAATGGGGGACACACTAAGCAAATATCTGTTAGGCAGTGCCTTGCGGAGCGTCGGTAACTAGCACGAGTAATTAATTAAAAGTGATATGATGAATCTACTGAGTTATGAGATGTTCGGATTCGAAGTCGCCCTTGGGGCTTATTTGTTGTGCTCACTTCTTTTTATAGTTTATTTTATAACTAAAAAAGCGGGCTTGGGCGGGATGGCGTTTACGCTTGCCGCATTTGGGTTTATTATTCAAACTTGCGCTCTAGGAATTAGATGGTTTTATGGAGGGCATCCTCCGTGGATCAATACATACGAAATCATGTCATTCTTTGCTTGGGCAATCGTTGGAACATATCTAATAGTGAACGCAAAGTCACATTACAAGGCTCTTGGTGTAATCGTTGCTCCGCTTGCATTTATTTTAATGGGATTTGCATCTCTGCAACCGAAAAATCCCGAACCTCTCGTACCTGCGCTACAAAGTGTTTGGCTGTTTATTCATGTACCAATAACGATATTAGCCTATTGTGGATTTGTTCTCTCATTTGTTGCGAGCATTCTTTACCTGTTCAAAGAAAAGGAAATGTACACCATAGATGCTTCTAGTAACGTCAGCAGTTCTCACAGCAAAGCAGTGGAAAAAAGAGACCACCACGTCTACTCAAGTGAAAACACTACAAATTCTTCCGAGACTTACTCTTGCCCAACTTGATGATCTGTCTTATAAGGGCGTAGCCTTTGCATTTCCTCTCCTCACACTCGGAATCATCACGGGTGCTATTTGGGCAGATCTATCGTGGGGCAGTTATTGGAGCTGGGATCCAAAGGAGACGTGGTCATTAATTACGTGGCTTGTTTTTTTGATTTACTTGCACGCTCGCACGAGTAATTGGGATGCGAAAATTTCTGCCTATATTTCTATATTTGGGTTTCTTTCGGTAATTTTTACTTTCTTAGGTGTAGGATATGTTTTGCCGTTTTTGCAGAATTATTTAGAACTAAGTTCAGGGTTGCATGTATATACCGGAGGAGATTATACAGCAGGAACGATACTATTTATAGGAATATCGTCAGCGGTACTGACACTTCTTATTCTATCACGAATAAGACCTCCAGGGCCAAAAATGCCAAAACCTACCAAACACGTTCTCGATACTTAGCATTTTTCACAGAAGCAGTCGGATGATTTGAGAATTGGTTCAATATCTTCTGGTCGGTTTATATTTATGAAAGTACTTAACTTAGGATCAATCTCACGTATTTCTTCTTTCGGAACAAAATTTACACGGAGTTGATCGACCATATACATGATAGCTCCTTTGCGTCGCTTTATAGCGTTTTTCGCAGCATTCAAGGTCGGCTCCCTTTTGTATACAGCATGCAGTGGTTCGGGGGGAAGTGGAATTGCCGCATCATAACCCTCAGCGCGCGCAAAAAGCAGCTCTACAACTTTATAATTAATACATGGCATATCACAGGCAGTAATAAACGAATAATTTGACGTCGAAGCTTCGAGCCCAGCATAAATTCCTGCTATCGGCCCGAAATCCTTGATGGTATCATACACCACTTTTACGCGATTGAGTTTGAGCTTGGAGCCCTGTTCGGGGTCTCTCGCTGCAATTATAAAATCGTCAACTGTACTTTTGAGATTCTCTATAATATGTTCGATAATGGGTTTGCCACAAAGCTCGAGGAGCGCCTTTTCGGTGAACTCCATTCTCGAGCCTTTACCGCCCGCGAGTATAATTGCCGTCCTCATTAAGGGTGATCACGCTTGAGATTATAAGTAAGTTCACCAAGGATTTCCGTTACTTCAGCACGGGTTATGCGACAAGCCTTTTTTGATAGGTGAAATACTTCCTCTACCTCTGTGCGACCAACCTCACTAAGCAAATGGACTGCTCGACGTACTACATTTCTTCTTTTTTCTCTCTCTCGCATCTGGTATGTTCTTATTGCTCGTAAAAGGTCGATTTTTCTAAATTCGGGCCAATATGGCGCGCAGAAGTATGACGCACATTCATTTCCGTTGGCGTGCCACGGAAGAAAATTAGAAGTTCGTGACTCTCCGCCTGATCGTATAATGAGATCGACGTTTGGTATCGGTTCTTTTCTGTATAAAAACTGCGTAAGCAAATCCTCATCTATGTCTTCAGCGTTGAGTTCCCCATTTTCAACCATCTTGGCTATAGATCTCGTTACATCAACAATTCCTTGTCTTCCGCCATATGCGAGAGCAATGTTTAAATAATGTTTAGTGAAGGAGTGAGACGCTTCTTCTACTCTCTTAAGTGCTTTAATAACACCTTGGGGTAAATGCTCACGATCGCCTATCATTCGGACAGCAACTTGATCATCATAAATTCTGCTGCTTTGGTAAAGCTCATCTAATTTCCACTCGAGAAGCGAGAAAAGCGCAGCTAACTCATCTTCAGGTCTGCCATAGTTTTCTGCAGAGAACGAATAAAGCGTGATTTGTTGCACGCCTAAGTCGATGCACCAATTCATAACGTTCTCGGTTGTTTCTGCGCCGTAAACATGTCCATTTACCCTCGGTTCTCCTATTTTATCGGCATATCTTCGATTTCCGTCTTGAATAATTGCGATATGTCGAGGGATAGGACCTTCCAAAACTTCATCTTGAAGTAGCCGTTCGTATGCCTTATACAGCGAGTTGTGTGCTGCCTTTCTTATCCAGGACATTTTTCCCCCTTGTAATATAACTCACCTTTACGTTAAGTGACTACACTTTTATCGAGAAGTACCTTGACGGTTTTTTTGTATACGTCTTTTAGCGAATATATGTTCCGGTCTTTTGTGACATCTATTTTGAATATTCCAAGTTTAGTATTCATGAGACCAACCATTGCGGAGACCCCTCTATAACTTACGTCATAACCACTGTACTTTAGATGCTGGTAGATTTCTTCTGTAGTAAATATTTGATGTTCCAAAAAAAGTTCGAGGACTGCCCGTCTTGTTCCATCATTATCTCGTTCAAGGTAGTCCCTTAATCTATCTTTCACTGTTTTATCATTCAGCTATATCACTTCCAGCCAAAAGCATTAATTCACATTTAGGTATTTACCTTTTCGGTTTTGAGTTGCTGTATTAAGTCTACAATGGTGTGCTCTCTACTACAGTACCTTCTGGGTATCTTTCGATAATTGTTACTGCACGTCTACTCGATCGATAAGTATGCGTTAATTCTTCCGCTATCCACCACGAAGTCTCAATTGCCCCGTCTACTATTTCGTATTCATCACATTCAAGTTCATTTAATACGTTACGATCAACAACTCCCGTAATAACCCCGTACACGAGTGTCCCGTCGTCAGTAATCTCCTCAAAAGGTCTCGCAACGCGGTGAGCTTTGCGCTTAAACCTCTCGCGTAGTTGAATGCTATCTTTTGAGCTCGATGAACAAAAATAAACTGGTACTTTATAGAAGTCCATGCAATTTGCTATCTGTTTACTGCCAATTGCGGCTTGGTCCTCCTCTGATGGAACAAAACCCATTTTAATCATCTCATTATAGTTCGTTTCAGAAAACTCCAGCTCATTGAGATTTAAAAATCCACCAACTCCTTGCTAAGACTTTCAAAATCTCAGGGACATATTTTATAGCAGGTATTTCTACTCCCACGTCGAGACCAAGCGATTTGGCTTTCTTTAAAGCTTTGTGGTACCTTGAACTCCCAAACTCGTCCCACAGTTCAATCGGTGGATGAAATCGTATTTCATCGAGACCCACCTCCTGAAGTTTAGCAAGCGTGCGATCGTCGGGAGCACTGGAAGTATAGAGGTGTATATGATGGTCTGCTCCAAATTCATTTTTTAGGAGAGTTACGTAGTGCATGACTCTCTTCAGCTTGAGCAACGGTTCACCACCTGTGATGCCTGTCCCCAGTGCATCCATTAAATATGCTTCATATAATACGTCTTCATCTGATTTTACCAACCTTTCATTCGCAAATACTTTATCGGCCAGACGTCTTGAATCGGATATCGGGCAATAAAAGCATTCTCTGTAACATTCTCCAGTAACGAAAAGCACCATTTTAGCGCCAATTTGACACAACTGGCAACCTTTAGAATGCATAACTGTTTGACTTGACATTCATAACGAGATACGATCATTTGTTAGTTCATTTCATATTTCTTGGACTTTGTTAGTAGTAAGCCCCACCAGGCGTGTATGTGACTAGTAAGATGTAACGTGCGTGATTACAACAAAAATTTTATGTACGAATATGCCTCGCGCAAACGCTGCATATTATATATACTTAGTAGTGTCCCGATATATAATAAGTCTACCTGAGCCAGTTAAAAACATGTAACAGCAACTAATTAAAGAGCTTTGAATAAATGGTACAAAACAGTGATGCGAGATACGAAGGTAACGTCTCCACTTAACTATTATTATAAATGTAATCTCTTCTGAACTAAGCTGATATTTTAAGAAGAGCGAAATCGCTCGTTAAATAGCAGAGCTTGATGTAATTTCTGTATTGTTAATATATTAAGCTGAATTAAGTCAACGTATCCTTTACTTCGTTGAAGATGATTCAGTACGTTGCGTTAGAAAATTACCAACAGTTTAAAATACTATTTTTCAATAATGATAAATATATCAAATATGATATATCATTAAAGGTCTCTATGAAAAGCCCTCTTCTTCGTTTAGCGCTTCTTGGCGCTATGTATAAACCCATAAAGATTTCAGTGAACGAGTTTGCCGAAAAGCTCAAAACGAGTCCTATGACGGCCTCTCGCAGGTTTAAAGAACTTGATGACAAGGGCTTAATTTCACGTAATCTTTTAGGTAGATCGCAGGCGGTGAAAATAACGGATAAAGGAGCCTCCGTTTTAAGGGACGAATACTTAGAATATAAATCTATTTTTGAAAGCGGGGGCACTATTGAGTTAATCGGCAGTATAATTTCCGGCTTGGGAGAAGGAAAGTACTACCTCAGCTTACGGGGGTACACAAAGCAGATAGAAGACAAACTTGGCTTCTCGCCATACGCGGGCACTCTAAACGTTAAACTTGATCGGGAGAGTATTGCAGCTCGAACGAGATTAATTGAGATCGAGCCCGTGCGCATATCGGGCTTCAAGAGGCGCAATCGCACATATGGTGGCATCAATTGTTATTCGACGGTTATTGAGGGAATTCACGGGGCAATAATAATCCCCGATCGATCTCATTACCACAACGATGTGGTAGAAATAATCGCCCCAGTTTCTATTAAACAAACACTCGGTAAGGACAATAGTGATTTAATAAAGGTGGTTAAAACGTGAGCATTTCGGACGCGATAAAATCTATCAAACATGGGCAAATGATTTTGATTTATGATTTTGACGACAGAGAAGGAGAAACTGATATGGTCATGCCCGCCACATCAGTAACACCAAAAGACATTGCTCGAATGAGAGTCGAGGCAGGTGGATTAATTTGTGTAGCGGTACATCCTAAAGCTGCAGAACGGATTTGCTTGCCGTTTATGTCTGATATCCTACAGTTAGCTAGTTCAAATGGGAGTGGATTTAAGCTCAAATCAATTTGTGAACGGCCAGGAGACCTCGCATATGATAATCGATCGTCGTTTTCCATATGGGTAAATCATCGGGGAGTTCGGACAGGCATAACCGATATAGATCGCGCCTTAACCATAACCGAGCTTGGAAAGACTGTTGAAAGGGCAATAAATATGAATTCAGTTGATTTTGGAAAGCACTTTAGATCGCCGGGGCACGTGCCTGTTCTAAGAGCTGCTGAACGGCTCGTGCGAGAAAGACGAGGTCAAACAGAACTTTCAATAGCCTTAGCTGAAATGGCTGAAGTAAACCCTGCTATGGTCGTATGTGAAATGCTCGATGCGGAAACAGGAAAGGCGCTTAGTAAGGAGGACTCAATTGCGTACGCGAAAAGGAATGACGTTGTATTCCTAGCAGGACAAAGTATTATAGACGCGTACTACCAGCATTACGACTCTTGTAACAGTAACTACTCGCTATGTCCTTTTTAGCAAACTAAAATGATAGTTAGAAGTTAGCCGAGTGCCCCTCTCATGGCACCCATCTTCACAATACAGCTTTCGATGAGCCCCATTTGCGTGACTTCATCTATCAAGATCTTTTCACCTGTACTAATTAACTGTTTTAGCGTTGGCTTTATTGTCTCCATCAATGTCCAATATAAAACATTCTGCTGCTGTTCGTCAAGAGCGAGGTATTCATATACATACTTCACATCTTGTTGAACCTGTTTAAATGCCGCATAAGGCATAAAAGTTTGTGCTACTTTCAGATTTATGAACTGTTGAGCAAAATTCAAGTCAGCTCGTAAACCCGAGTAATACTCCGTCAAAAGTGCATCGACGAAACCCCTCTCATCTGCCTCTTTTAAACCTCTACCGGTTGCGATGAACTCCGAGGAAGTCCTATGCTATAAAGCGCACCTGTATATTTGATAGCGCGAGGGAGATCTGTTAGTGTGTCCGTAACCTGGAGTCGTTTCAACGCATTCGAGAGTTTCCTATCACTAATGCATGAAGCTAAATAAGCCGGCCTAGGAACATCTCGTGCATATCCGATCGAACCTTTTCGTGCAAGCCGATCACGCTGATTCGGAAAGAAGTCCGATATGGCTTTTATTGAATCGATGGTCAGATAAAAGGTCTTGAGGTAATTTTTTGTAAAAATGCCCGTCAACGTCAATATCTCGGCTCTCTGTTCAGCAGACTAATTTACTGGCTTGGTTTTTTGGAGGTCATCGTTTATTCTTTTTATGAGTTTAACAGTGCTCTTACGATCGCGGTCGTAAATGAGGCTTGATTGAATCGTAACAGTTCTCAGGCCTCTAAAATCATTCAGTAATGAATCAACGTTTTCAAGGGTAATATGTCCTCGAAACGGCAATGCTCCAGCGCCCATAATTGGGGCTATTGTAACGCCATAGTCGCTTCCATAAGTGTGGCAGTCTGAAATTGCAAGTTTATTAGTGAGTACCGAAGGAAGATGACCGTAGCCTAATGCAGCCTCACTTCTTCCAAGCATTATGCGGAGAATGTTTTCGTTTAATCCAAGATTTTCACACCCACGCACATAGTCAGTAAGCAGTTTTTTGATAGTTATTAGTTCTGGAATCTCTTCTATCAAAGGAACAACACGAATGACCTGCGGGTCGATACTTATGTTAAATTCGTGATTAGTGAGGTCTATCACATCAAGTATCCGTTTTCGAGTATCGATAAGTTCTTGAGCGCTCTTGCTCATCGGATGGATGACCTCAACTATACTAGGCTCCGTAGTTTCTTTGTGAATCCGATAATAAGCTTCCATAATCGACATAAGAGCCATAAGCTGCCTAAATACCGTTTCTTGTGACACACTTGGAATTCGCGGCGTAATAAAAACATCTTTGCCCGGAACCAATCCCTTGGAGATAAGCCCCACTACGACTTCGGATGTTTGAACATACGGGGGCATCTTCCCTTTAAAATCTATCATATATTCCTCTATGCCAAACCCTCCTTGTCGTGTTGGCATAAGGACCTTCACGGCTTCTTCAGCTTCTTTTTGTACTGGGACATATGTCGTAGCTGAATCTGGATGTTGTGTAGCCATTGTGGCGGGAATTCTTCTCATTTTGGTTTCTCCAAATTAAACGCAAAGAAATGTAATCACTTAATCAAGAACATCAGTCACTCATTTTTTGATCCAAGCAGACGTAAACATCTTAAAAATCGATATGAGCCAAACTATATATTTAGACCCCCCTGAAGACATACGGGCCGACCAAAAATATTATGAATGAGGCTAAGATTATAGCTCCAAGAACGCTAACGAGCACACTGGTGACGAGATCTTGAAGTTTGCTGCTTTTCAAAAGCCGCTCTGTAAGTGACTTAAAGATATCTTTAAACACATATCCTCCATCTAATGGCACCAACGGAAGACTGTTAAAAAGCCCCACATAGAAATTAATCCATCCCACCCACAGCAAAGTATTAGCAATCCAGAATATCCCAGGTCCAAGATGACTTGCCCATCCGATTGGCTGGTACAAGTTAATCACTTCTCCGTTGAATCCGTTAAAGATAAGGAAAGGAAATCCAAGAATTGCGGCCCACCCTCCAACGGTGCTAAGCATATACGGTATCTGTTTTAAAAAGTTAAGAGTTTCCTCTGAACCGCCTTGCACGCCTAAAAATCCTTTATCAAAGTTAGGGTTCTTATCAAGTGTCACTGTAAACTCATACACAGTGCCTTTGTCTGCAGCTTTTACTGACACCACTTGTCCTTGGTGTGTTGCGTTCATAAATGCATGAAACTGATCATTATTTGCAATTGTCGTATTATCTATCTGAAGAATAACCATCCCTGGCCGCATGCCAGCCTTTTCAGCCGGTGATCCGCTTACGACTCCTACGACTCCTAACCCAGGCACTGGAGCTATAGCTGATAATACAGGGCCAAAGAATAGCGCGAGGCATATAATACCGACGACAATGTTACTCATAATTCCCGCCGTCAGCACTCTTATTCTTTCCCTTCTTGTAGCTATCTTAACGTCACTCCCCACGTCATTGCCATATAGCTGTGATTCGTCTGGCTCAGCAAATGCCCCAATGGGCAGTACCAAGACTAACAGGCCGAGAGCTTTTACTTTGATGTCAGCTGCCCGACTCAATATCGCGTGTGAAAGTTCATGAACGACGAGGGCGACGATGAGGGCAATAAGCCCCCACGTTAATGGAACAAACTGATTTATTCCTGGTAGAAGTAAGAAATTTCGAGGCTCGTTAAATACAGTAGGCTCTGGTTTTATCTGGAATATTTTGTAGTCTCCTACTATCAGAGTAGCAAACATAAAAATCATCGATAGAATGACGACAGAGATACCAACATCTGCGTATACTTCCCAGAACTTTTTCGGACGCGCTAATCGATCCAAAAACTGTTGGCCGCGCGTCGTCCTAATCATCAGAATTGGACCGTATGCCGTAATATTATAGCGCTCAAGAATTCCCCTACTGTTAAGGAAGAGCACCACAAGCCAATAAATTGAAATGATCACTAGCGCAAGAATATAATAGTCCAAACAGTCTTCTCCATTATTGGTGTGATGATGTTCTCCAACATATATGTAACTACAGCTAACCTCGAAGAGGCGAAGCAAATGAGTTACCAGCTCGTTGAAGAGAAACTCTGTGCTTGTGTAAATATGCATCGCGTAACGTCAATCTATCGGTGGAAAGGGACGGTCGAAGAAGACGAGGAATATGCTTTAAACATAAAGACAACAACGGCGTTGGTAAAGAAAGTGACTGAGAAGATATTAGAGCTTCACAGTTATGAGACTCCTTGTGTAGTTTCATATAATATCGATTATGGATCAAAAGACTACCTCGACTGGATTGCAGAGGAAACGATTTAGGTGGATTTTTATAATTGTACATATGCAACCGTGTGAAAAGGTTAAACTAGACGCGACCGCAAGTACCATATTTGCCCCACAGCTCGTAGGTCTAGTGACAACGGTAAACGCACGTGGAAAACCAAACGTTGCGACATTCGCATGGGCAACGAGCACCTCTCACGATCCTGAGTTAATAGCCATCAGTGTCTCTCGTCTACGGTACAGCTACCGTTTTTTAAAGAACGAGTTTGTGCTAAACCTTCCAACAGAAGATCTTTTAAAAGAGATTTGGCTCGTAGGGACTATTTCAGGTCGCGAAGTGAACAAGTTTGCGGTTTCGGGTCTCACTCCACTGCAGTCTCTAGTGGTAAAGCCGCCGAGGATTCAAGAGTGTCCGACCCACATCGAATGCAAAACACTATACACATTTGAAACAGGAGATCACACGATTTTTATAGGTAAAGCAGTCGCTAAATCTGGAGATAAAGATGCAGTTACAGATGGCACATTAAACGCGAGAATTAGGCCCGTGTTTCATCTCGGCGGTACGAAGTTTATGGTTGGGGATCGAAGAGTTGACGTTAGAGATTTATAAGTCAGATATCCAGAAGGGACTTATAGTACAGTCACTTTTTACATTCGAAAATGCAACAAGAGACAATCATACATTGGGCAGACGTAATTGCCCAGAGCGTTACCGGAAAGCAAGTCATAGCTACAGGTATAACGCCCTCAGGTAATATACACATCGGTAACATGCGAGAAGTAGTGACGGCTGATGCAGTGTTGAAAGCTATTAAGGACGCGGGCAAAGAGGCGAGACTGATTTACGTTGCTGACACGTTTGATCCTTTAAGAACAGTGTATCCTTTTTTGCCAGACGTTTACAAGAAGTACGTTGGATGGCCAATCTCTGAAATACTTGATCCTGTTGGCTGTTGTGGGAGCTATGCAGAACACTACTTAAAGCCATTTTTAAATTCATTAGAAGATCTTGGCATTGAACCGGAGTTATTTCGAGCAGACAGGATGTATAAAAACGGAGCCTACACAGCGGCAGTCAAACTTGCGCTTGAAAAGCGAGACATTATTGCAAAGATAATTGGGGAGGTCTCAGGAAGGAAGTTACCGTCCGAATGGAGTCCTTTTAACCCATTATGTGGCTCTTGTAGAAGAATCACTGCGGGAATTGTGTTAGCGCACCTGCCAGATATTTCCTCAGTTACGTATAGATGTGCGTGCGGCGGTGAAGGAATAGCAAATTACTCAAAAGGCGAAGGAAAACTCGCGTGGAGAATTGATTGGGCGGCACGATGGAGCATGTTAGGTGTGACAATTGAGCCGTTTGGAAAGGATCATGCTGTGGCCGGCGGGTCATATGATACCGGCATGCGGATCTCGAAAGAGGTATACGAGTATGAACCTCCACGGCCTATTCCTTACGGGCATATCCATCTTAAAGGGAAGGGCAAAATGTCGAGTTCTAAAGGAGTCACCGTAACGATTAAAGAAATGTTGGACGTTGTGCCTCCCGATGTGTTAAGATATATGATAATTAAAACAAAGCCTGAAAAGCTTATTGATTTTGATCCTGGCTTAGGTCTTTTGAACTCTCGTAGATGAATTTGACAGTGGAAAAGGTCGTGCATACGAACTCTCATACGTCGAAGGTGTCAAATCGAGCATCCCCTTTAGGCACATGGTAACTGCAATTCAGATAGCCCGCAATTTTGATCAGCTCATAGAAGTTCTAAAACGAGGGGGCTATAATGTCAGCGACATCAACTCGATAAGAGTGAGGGCAAAAAATGCAAAAAACTGGCTTCAGCGCTTTGCACCGCCATTTGTTAAGTTTACCGTGCAAGATCATGTTCCTGTCCAGGTACAATCTCTCACCACTGAGCAGAAAGACGTGTTATCGCAACTCGCTGAAGTTATGGAACCGGGCAGAGATAGTGCTGAACAACTCCATAACGCAGTGTACGACATAAGCGAGCACGTTGGCATTAATCCAAAAGACGCGTTTAAAGCCATCTACATCGCTCTTTTAGGGACGAGTTCAGGACCACGCGCTGGATGGTTCCTCGCATCGCTTGATAAAGAATTCGTAATATACAGGTTTAAAGAAGCTGCCAAAGTTTGAAACTTGTGCTTCTTGCATAGCGTGGCGTCCAATTCATCGTTACGTCTGGTCGAATGCTTGCTCTATATCTGCTTTTATGTCTTCGACGTTTTCTAGACCCACGGAAAGTCTGATCAGTCCGTCTGTTATCCCAATACGGTCCCTCTCGTTCTTTGGAATAATTGAATGGGTCATGAGTCCTGGATGTTCTATTAGCGATGCCGTGTCTCCAAGACTTACCGCTATTGTGCAGAGTTTAAGTCCATTTAAAAACTTTAAACTCTCATTCAGTCCTCCACAAACGTCAAAAGAAAGAACGCCACCAAATCCGGACATTTGTTCTCGTAGACTTTTGTTGGTCGTAAGTTTGCGGTCAAGACCAGGATAAAAGACCTCCTTAACCTCTGTCCTTTTTTTTAGAAATTTAGCTATCTCTTTCGCATTTTGAGCGTGCCTCTCCATCCTTACTGAAAGTGTTTGGATTCCTCTCAAGATTAGAAAAGCGTTAAACGGACTCAATGCTCCTCCCATGTCTCGAAGCACCCCCTTTCTAACGGCATCCGCGAATTCGAATGAAGCGATGAGTAATCCGCCAAGTGCATCACCATGTCCGTTTAAATATTTTGTAGCGCTGTGAACGACAATGTCAGCTCCGAGTTCGAGAGGTCTTTGAAAGTAAGGTGTGAGAAATGTATTGTCCACAATTGTTCTAATGCTAGATTCTGCTGCTATTTCAGTAATTGCCCGTATGTCGGTAAGTTTCAGGGTCGGATTTGCAGGGGTTTCAAAGAAAATAAGTTTTGTCGTATCTTTAATAGCATTTATGACTTGATCAACATCTGACGTGTCAACAAAACTTACATCAAATCCGAGTCTAGGTACTCCTTTGCTCAAAAGCTCATATGTACTGCCGTATAAGACTTCATCGGCAATGAGATGGTCACCACTTTTCAATATAGTGAGCATCGCTGCTGTTATTGCTGCCATACCGGAAGCAAAACTTACTGCGGAGTCTCCCCCCTCAAGGGCAGCCATTTTAATTTCCAGAGTGGTGTTGGTAGGGTTTGAAGATCGTGAATAGACGTACTTTCCCGCGTGGCATGCCAGTTATCAGCAGTTCATCAAACGCGAACGTAGCGGTCTGATAAATGGGCGTTGCTAAAAGCCATGTTCTCGGGACACGGTCGCTGTCCAGCATGAACTATTTTTGTATTCATCCTGTACTCATACTCATGTTCCATAGAGCAACCTCATACAAGGGGCGTCGGTTGTTTTTCCTCGGGCAACACAGGGAGTTTCATAGTATTGATCAAAATCGGGCTCGACACTTCCTTAGCCCGTTCAAGCAAAAGCTCCTTCCCCGTTTGCGTCAGTGCGAATAGCGGCACGCCTGTGCCCACCTGTGCCAACGCTCTGCCTGCTACAGCGTCTCGAATTGCGAGAGACGCGCAACCCGTTGTGATATCTACAATATTTACAAACTCTTTTGCGGCATTTTTGTTCCATGCCAGTTACGTGTACACCTATAATTGTTACCTCAGTGCTTCGTTGCGGTCTCAATGTCGCGGCATTGTGTTGCCTCCTCGATGTTTGCGACGGTGACTGCAATTTTCTTATTTCCAAGCTCAGCCGCCCTTGCGACGCCAAGCGGTTGGTTTATAATTGCACGCTTGCCCTCAAGAGTAACTCCCCCTGCGGCTTCAACACGTTTCACGAGCTTTGGTATTATTGTGGTTTCTATCACTCCTGAAATCCTAGCCCCAATTCCCTGCGTCAACGTTGGACTTGATGTGATAACCGTGCCTACTCCTTCACAAACGGATATGCTGGCATCAAGGAGTCCCTTTCGTAACCCAGTCATCATAACTTCTGACGCACCGAAGCCAACAAAGACCTCCATCTCAATCGATCTATCACCCGTGCACATCCCAAAGTCTTCGATTCTGAACTCAATATTCTTTTTTATGACCTCAGGAGTTATCTTGTTTATTCCTCGTGCCTTTGCAAAAATAGGACAGTAATCTATCAACGGTTCGCCAACATGCACTACTTTTCCATCCTCAACTACAACATATGCCTTTCCGAGTGCCTCAAGAACGTGTCTCTCTGCCATGTATTATCTCCTTAACATTAAACGAGTCCTAATTTCGATATTTACCATCTGAACACTTTACTTAATAGGTTGATTTTTAAACTTCGCTCGATACGGTTTGACTTACTTTTTTTTGCCATTCGAGGCCCCATGCTTATAGTATACAATTAGCGGTACATTAACGCTATCGCCGTCAACGTAAGCCCACTTTGGAACGTGCACTGGATGATCAGAAGTGATAAACAACAAAGTTGACTTGCTCAAGCTAGATGTGAGTCGTTTAATATTTTCATCTATAGAGGTCGCTGAGTACACAACGTCCTCCCAAGACTCAGCATAATGATGCAAACAGTTGTCAATAGCTCGGAGGTGAATTGCCATTAACTCCACATTCTCGAGTTTAAATGCTTTAAGAGCAAGGTCAGTAATCCGCCTGTCATAATCTACTATCCCGTATAGATTTTCCACTCCGATCGCTATATCTATTCTATTCAATAGAGATTTTGCACCCATCGTTTCAATGACAATTCCTGACTTAATTCCATTTTCACTAGCAATTTCAAGTACCGACCGTACTGGGGTGTAAAACGTATCAGTAACTTTATAAAGCAAATGATGTTCTGGAGTATATCCTGTTAAGATAGTACTGATGTTAGGCGTTGTAATGCGAGGCGGAAGCGACTCACACTCGAAGAAAAGACCATCTTTCGAGAGTTTTTTCAAGTATTGTATAGCTCTGTCAAGTTTGTTATAGAGCGTCACTCCGATTCCGTCAATAATCACAAGTAATATTTGTTGTATGTTTTTTCCTTCAATGTAATGTATAGCCTCCCGAATCTCTTTTCCATCGTGATCAGGAATCTCGATATTTAAAATACGTGCAATTGTTGGAGCAATGTCAAGCTGGGAATATCTCGTTGAAACCATCCCTTCACGCTAGAATAACAGCTTCTAATTTATAAAATTTCGGTAAATAGCGCTTACTGCCTGTTGCGACAATCCGTGTCAGCGAAATATTTTATGCATTAGCACCTGGGTTCATGTACGTATTAATAATTAAAATCTTAGAAAAATAAAATCAAGACTTATATCGCTCAGCAGCCTGTTGCAGGGATTCAAATGCCGGGAGACTTCTTCCTGAAAGGTAGTTTATTAAAGCCCCACCTCCAAGGCTTATATGCGAAAATCCTTTTTCGTTAATATTTAGTGTCTGTATCGCAGAGAGCGTATGCCCACCTCCAACAAGTGAGAAACCGTCTGATTCCCGAATCGCGTCTAATATTTCCTTTGTGCCGACTTCGAAGCCGGAATCCTCATAAACACCCGGTGGGCCTTTTACGACCATCGTCTTCGCGTCTTTTATAACCGCTTTGTATATCTGAATTGTTCCCTCACCAATATCCTCTATGATTCCTTTGGCTGGTAGCTCCTTTACAGGTACCTCAACTCTTTTGCCATAGTGGTTATATGCAACATCGACAGGAACGTTGATATGTTGACCATATTTTATAAGCAAGTCTCTTACGTCTTGAAGCTGCTCAAGGTGA
The DNA here is from genome assembly GCA_963748445.1 of Methanobacteriota archaeon. Lineage (GTDB taxonomy): Archaea > Halobacteriota > Bog-38 > Methanoflorentales > Methanoflorentaceae > DASPRZ01. The sequence continues at coordinate 99,337 of CAVVIU010000004.1, read as the reverse complement.
CCTTTGTTTCGTAGAAGATTGATTGTTTCATCACCTAGGTTATACTCACGGGCTACCATAAAAAGAAGTCCGAGCACACCAGATGAAAGGACTCTGTCTATTATCCCTTTTTGAAAACCATGTTTGAGCACAGTTATGTTGTCATCAGGCTTTCCACCTCCAAGTACGTAAACAACCGGATGCCTAGGATTGATAATTGCTTGTCGGTCATAACGAAGCTCTTTTTCCATTATCCTGCCAGCGGCTGAGGGAAGTGTCGCAGTTAAGCCAACAACAGAAGCGTGCGATCTGTGGGCAGAGGGAAATGCATCATTGACAAATAGGTCCGCGAGTGAACTTAGCCTGCTTACAAGAATCCCCTTGGCGTGTGCTTCTGGTCCTAGTTCGAGTGTTTCCTCAGCTAAAAATCGAATATTCTGAAGAAGCAGAATCTCTCCAGATTTTAGCGATGCTATTCTATCGCGTGCAGCAACGCCAATAGCATCGTCTACGTATCCAAATTTCTCTCCTAATACTCCTTTTAAAGCCTCAGCGTGCTGATCGAGGGGAAGAAAATCATAATCACCTGCTCTCCCTTGGTGCGCTATGATAACCACTTTTGCGCCTTTAACTGCAAGCTCCCTGATTGTAGCGGTGGATTCATCTATGCGTTTCGATTCTGAGATCTTTTTAGTATCTTTGTCAACTGGTACATTTATGTCGACTCGCAATAGTACTGTCTTATCTCTAAAATCTAAATCATCCAGCGTTAAAAAGTCGCTCATAGTGTTCCTCTTTATTCGTCAGGCCAGCTACTATAAATCAACGGGTGATGTAGCTTTAACGAGCCTTGGTATGCGCTCTTGTATCAGTTTCTCTACTGCGCCTATTCTATCCCCCAAACTCTCCTGTGTATTTCTCTCAATTCTTCAGGGCTATCTTCTAAACATTGCGGCGGACGAAATGAACCTCTAACCCCCATAGAATAGTCTGTCTTTTTTATCGACTTCCACGCATCCTTCTCTATTCCCATTATTGCTCTTATGCAGTCAATGTTATCAAGTATTATATCTGACTCTTGGTGCACTGCCTGCATGAAAAACACTTCATTATCAACAACGTTGACGCTTTCCTCCCAAATTGGAATCTCCCATAAATCATATCTCGGTCTTCCAAGATCTCTCCCGAGTTCGATGAGCTCTGCCGTTGAACCCAAGCCATCACTTGCCCGAACAAGCATAATTCGTCTTAAGCTATAAAATTCCTTTAGCAAGTCTTCCCGCGTTACGTCGCGCTCAACTTCAATCATGACGTTATGTTGGTGCATCAATGTCGTGGATGCCAAGACGGCGATTGTGGCGATTTTCCACTCTGGCACGACAGTATTTACATCAGGGCCGTGGTGGGAGGGAACTGTCGGTGGATTTGGCACGATCGCGTTAATTGGGCCTTTTTTAATCTGCAGTGGATCTGCCCCTCTTCGCACCAAAACTGCTCGCACCTTTTTAATGCCAGCTACCTTGCTAACTGCATATAGAGATCTACAAAGTCCAGTAGTGTTGCAAGAAACCACCCGCACATAGTCCTTGCCCACAGCCTCCTCGTAATTGCAATAGGCGTTAAATGAAGATCCTACGGCGTTGTGTTTCTCGCCGCCTTCAAATATAGCTTTTATTCCAACCTTTTTATAAATATTCTCAAGATTTTTTGCCCCCATACCTTCGGGCGTAGCGTCGACGACGATATCTGCTTCTTTTAGCATATCCATCGTCGTTCCTGCGACATCCAATCCTGCTGCTTTAAACCCTTCAATTTTATCGGCTTCTGAAGCATACAGGGGGTAGCCTTTCTCGACCGCTACAAACGCTTCAAAGTTTGGCCGCGTCTTTGAAACGCCAACTAATTTCATATCATCTTGTTTGGATATTGCATCAGCCACTCGCTTTCCTATATTACCATAACCATTTACCGCTACTTTGACAACCACAAACAACCCTCCTCTTAAAGTACGAATAATCTAATTCTCTCTTTTCATAAAGCTTTCCCAACAAACTAGTGTATGATCTATTAACTTTAAATAATTCGAATTTGAACGTAATTTATTAACAGGTGCGTCACCACATACAGCAATTCAGAGTTCCTTTCTAAAAAAAGTCAAGCTTTCTTTTTTTGACTTGACACAGTTTCTACGTATCTACTTGTCTCAATTTTTTATCGATAATCAGCTGCTTCAACGTACACAAGCCTAGATGCTGAACAATTAGACTCGGAATTAAAAGTATTATAATAGCGTTAAACTAAATTCTCAAGTAACATTAAAATGACTAAGTTCAGCGATTGTCTTTTTTTAGAACAGTACAAATTAGACAAGTTTGTAAGCGATCATTGCACCACAATTAAAGAAATGGGTTTATGCCAACGAAAAGTAAACAGCGCTCTAAATAGTTAGCATCAAAAATCATAAATGGTTCTTTGAAGCAAGTGTTTGGCTATAAATATTGTGTTGAGCTGAGCCATATTAACCCGGGTTGCAGTGCTTTTTAAAGCCTCTGCAAAATTCTCAAATTTTAAGGGCTCGCGCGTCAGCGCATCTCGCACAAGTTCTCTAATAACCCAGCTTCCAAGTGGTATGTCGTACGTTGGCTGGACTTCTCTTACAATGTAAATTGAGGCTTGTTTCTTAATACTATTTAGATATTCAAGTGTCGAAAAGCGCGCAGCATAGTAACCTCCATCCATATACGAGCTTTTACCATTATAGTTTTCGTACAAGTCTCCAATTTCTACTTTTCCGCTGTCAGTGATCCAAAGTTCAGTCCACCCAAAAGAGTAGCTTGAGGGTAGAAGTATTATCTCAAAATGATTTCCAAACCCGTCAGACGTAAACAAGTTGATCTCATCTATCTCCGGGTAAGTTTTTATTCGTTTTAACATCGCGTCTCCGATCATTGTGTCCACAGCAGTAATGGACCAACGAGTTGGGACAAGTAGTCTCTTTCTCCCTAAGAGTCCCACAGACAAGAGCCTGCTAATTTGATATGGCGAAACTCCTTGCCAATACAACTCAATAGCTGCTTCTGAGGCTTTGATATCAACATCATAAACTAGACGGTTAATTTTTTTTGGTACTTTTGGACTCTCTAATATTTCTATATCGCTTACTATTCCCGAGGGGCCCATTGGAGCAACGATTTTATCAAAATTAAGTTCAGTTTTGGGAAGTTTTATGAACTTCACTTCAACGTCAATGGGGAGCTCGGACATAGCGAGTTCTTGGGTTTCGAGTAGCAACCTAGTAGGATCTCTAGCATCAGTAACGTTCAATTTGAAGTTTGAACGCACGAGGTTTGATCTAATTTCCACGATATCTTCCCGTTTTAGTGTAAGCCACGATTCAGGCGCAGCAAACATTTTTGGTTCATCAATGAACGGGGAGACAAGTGGTCCTGCGAATATATTAGGATACCCTACTCTCCCAACAAATGCGGATGGTGGCGTAGCTCCAAACAAATTATTGCCGATTTTTCCTATTTTAAATGAATTTAAAAGAAGCTCTTTGCGAGTCTTTTCGTTTACTTTTGTTTTCACGCTATTGTTACACCAATGGGAGACGTAAGTTATTAATTTAATATCTTAACCACGTATCGCAGTACTTAGACCTAGCTGTATTCCTTTCACAATACGTTTGAGTTGGCTGTTTTTGAAAACAGCAACATCTGTTACACTGTTCAATCGTAATACTTCTTTGAAATCACTGTTAACACTATGTTATAGTGATTTGTCTCTGTAGATCATTAGTAAGTTGGAAGATTGAGACAAATCTCGTCAAAGGTTGCGCAAGGTTTGTTGAAAGCTGAAAAGGGTAATATATATCGTCTATTTTTCAATGTACTGAAGCTTCTATATTATTTTATAGTGCTGTATATCTTGAGCAAAAGTTAAAAATTATGTTGCTCTATTATATGGTGATGAGTTATGATCGGCATGATTTTATGTGGTGGCTACGGGAAACGGCTTAAGCCTTACACTGAAGATGTACCTAAGCCTCTTATAGAAATCCAGGACAACTATACAATTTTGGATAAGCAGCTCTATGACATGGCAAATGCTGGCATTGACAAAGTAGTATTACTTACCGGCTATTTGAGCGAAAAAATAGAGGAAAGGTACCGGGACAACTACCGGGGCGTGAAAGTTAGATATTCGGTTGAAGAAAAGCCGCTTGGTACGTTAAATGCCATAAAGCTGGCAATGGACTCAATTAAAGAGCGCGAAACAATAATAGTAAGAAATGGGGATGTTGTTTCTGATCTTAATCTAAAGAAGATGATCCATAAGTTTGATTCAAGCGATTATCCCACTGTCATGTTTGTCACAAAAATGAGAAGTCCTTATGGAATTGTGGAGCTCGGCGAGGACCATATCAAGTCGTTCAAAGAAAAACCATTTTTGGATTACTACATAAATGGCGGTATTTACATTCTTGACAGTGAGATACCACTTGGTGATTTTGAGAAAGGAGAGATAGAGAAGACTGTTTTTCCGATACTCGCTGATTCTAATCAGCTTGGTTATTATAAGGAGGATGCTTTTTGGATGTCTATTGATACCACTAAGGACTTGGAGGAAATAAAAAAAGAGTATGCAAATAGGTCGGATAAGCCTTGGGGCTATGAAAAAGTATTGATTGTGACGGAGAATTATCTTACTAAGGAGATTTATATAAAAGAAAGTTACACAACTTCCTATCACTATCACAACGACAGGGAGGAATCACTTTACATGCTTGAAGGCTCTTGCTACATACAGTTTGCAGATAAAAAAGAGTATTTCGGAAGAAATGATACTGTGCATATCAAACCAAAAACTCCTCATAAAATCGTTGCGACGGAAAATTCTCTGATGCATAGCATCTCAACTCCGCATATCGATGACATTGTACGGATAGAAGACTATTATCCAGCTAGATAAAGCGGTTATCACAGTCAGTCGTATTATAATATTCGATACTCCTTCGTTGCTTATTTTTGCTTTTTAACTCTTTTTAAGATGTTTTTAGCTTGTTTACCTCCTCTTCACCTCAATGTAGCATTGCTAAAATGAATAAATAGAAACATGTGTAATATTCAACATGGATGATCCATGAAAATAGGTTTTACTACTTTGGCGCTTTTTAACAAGTCGTTTGATGAGCAGCTTAATATAGCGATAGCTGAAGGTTTTAACATAGTAGAAATTCTATGTGAAGGACCAAATTTGCCCAGATTTGCTTTAAAAGACTTAGAAATATTTAATGCTGCTCACTCATATGACTTGGAGTTCACGATTCATTCTCCGACTATTGATTTAAACCCTGCGAGCCTCAATATCGGTATCAGGGACGAAACATTAAAACAACTTGAAGAGACCACGGATTTTGCTTCGGCTGTAGACGCGACTGTAGTAACTACACATCCGGGTCAGGTTCTAAAGGCAGTCGACTGGGTGATAAGTACTTCACGCAATTACGCATTAGATGTGTTGAGCAAATGGGTTGATTATACATCTGACGTTGGGATCGTGCCATCCATTGAAAACATGCCAAATAGAAGAATTTATTTTTGCAAAGATGTTGAGGAACATCAGACTCTTCGTGGAGTCATGCGGAAGTTTCGCGACGGTAGATATCGGTCACGCTAACACCACTAGCGCCCTAAGTGAATTTTTAGCCGTTAACTACAAAGTGGCGTATCATCATGTAAGCGATAATGACGGTGAGCACGACCAACACCTAAGACTGGGTGAAGGCACCATAAAAGTCAGTTTGTTAAAAGAGATAAAAAGAGCCGTTATCGAAGTGAACAACTATCAAGATGTCATAAGCAGTAAAAAGTTATTAACTTCTATCTAAATTGTGTAAAAAGAATTGCCACTGCAGCGTTCGCTTACAAAAAAACAGGCATAATCTGGTATTTATGTCAGATGTTCGATTGTCAAGAGATATATATCGCTACTTAGGACCAAATCGAACTTTAGGAGTGTTCTCTATTTTTTGACGTTTCTGTAAGCTGCTCGATGCCTCGTAGAATATTCTCCCAATGACCCCCTTTCCAGTATATTTTGCTGCAATCATTGCATTTATAGTATTCATCATATCTTTTAAGAAACTCTTCTATCCTTACTCCCCTCTCTTTGAGCTTTTGCATCTCTTTTGATCGTCTCACCTCGTCTACGTTTGCTACTTGGAGCTCTTCATTGCATTCACTGCACCTCAAAACAGCCGTTTGGGCATCAATTTTAATTCCAAATGTATCTCTTACCTGTTTTAATTGATCAATCACATTCCCTTGTATCACCATAAGAGATTTTAATCCTCTATTTTGGGCTCTTACGTATAGCTCTGCATCTCTCGTTATCAAAATGCGATCATCCGTTTCAGCTATTTTAAGCATGCACGTATCTTCTTCGGAATTCGTAAAACCGTTAAAAGAGTTCGCGCTTACAGTGTCAAATCCAAGTATTCTAAGCCAGGCAGCAAGGCGCCCGAGCATCCTGTCGGCTACAAATTTCATTTGAGGCTTCTATCAGTGCTATCTTTTCCCGTTCTCTCTCTTATGTTTAAATGATTGTATCTTAAGATACGCTCCCCATAAGGCTTTTTTTCTCTTAAAAGTGGAATAACTGACATCTAGTTCTTCAGCAAATTCTTTTGAGCCCATCCTATTGTCTTTAGGAGCTGTAAGCCAGTTGAGAAACTTGTCGCGATCAAACTTGATCTTAAGGTCTCTGTCATTTAGTAATCCTAAAAGAGCTCTAGCACCCTGAACCTTTCGCTTATCTATTCCGACGCGTTTCCCAATTTCCGCGTCGCTTGGGTAACCCTTTAAAGAACACGTTAGGATCACCTGACTGTAAAATATCGTTATACTCTTCTTTGATCTGCGAAAGCTGTGTTGGGGTGATCACTAAGTTACTTTGCTCAAGGAGTTCGGACATTTTTTCGAGCTCCTCCTGATTTTTAAAGTGTGGAGCTTGACCTGAAAGTTCAAGAGTTTCATAATTGTTTGTCAGTAGTGTAGTCCTCTCTCCTTTCTCGACGCTAAGGGGCGGATATTTATTTAAAAATCGATTTTTTGACGTCTCTATAATCAGCTCTTCCTTTGTAAGCTGTTGAACTACGCCTATTATAACTTCTGCATCCAGTCCGAGGGCCTCTCCATAATTTACAAGCTCATCAATACTGACTCCTTTTAACTTGTTCAATGGACTCAACGAATTAATTACGTGCATTACTATTTTTCTTGCTTCAAATGAGTCTTCTGAACTCTTCATGTCTTCTGTTGAAATGTTGACTGTAAACCCCCCTTCCCGAAAAATTCCGTCTGATATTTCATTTACCGACTTGACTACGCAATACCTACATATTCATTGTGCGTTTGTTGACTTATACTTTGTTCTAAATCTTTACGCTAGAAGTTATAAGCACGCCATATTGGCAACAGGTGTTACATTACAACGCAAAGTAATTCTCGTGTAGTATATCTATACTTTCATATTTGAACCGTCGATCGACCCAAGATTAAGTCATAACACGTTATTTCACCTTGAATCGACAATACGACTACTATTAGCGATTTTCTACTGCTGACCGAAGATAATCAAATATAAGCACTATCTTTTGATTGTTCTTTAGTTGAAGTTTTTCCCATTTAATTTGGAGCGGCGCTGACAGTTTCTGCTATATACTTCATCTACCCTATATTACTTAGCTATTTTTGCCTACAGCAAGAAGATTCTTGGCTGACAAGAGCTGCTGGCAAGAACCCACAAATTCAAGTAAATTTAATTATATGCGAAGCTTATATAATTAATAATAAAGTTTTTAATGAGACATTTTTTAGCCGCCGACTTAATAATGGTTGAAATGAAACACGATATTTTTGGGAATTAGTTTAAGAAGGGGTGTTGAATTGGAAGATGAACTTACGAGGATCGGAATCTCTTTACCCGCAAATCTGCTTAATGCCTTCGATGAGGTGATAAGTAAAAGGGGCTATTCCTCAAGGTCTGAGGGGATAAGAGATGCGATAAGGAATTACTTGATTGATTATCAGTTGTTAAGTCAAGAAATCGGTGATCAGATAGCGGTGATAACTATGATCTACGATCACGATCAAAAGGGGCTTGTGAGTACACTAACAGACATACAGCACAGGTATTCTCACATAATAAATTCAACGATTCACATTCATATCGACCCACATAACTGTCTTGAAGTTACTGTTGTACGAGGGGACGCTTCGGAAATAAAGGAGTTTATGGACAACATGACGGTTCAGCATGGCGTACAGCACGTTAAGATATTCTCAATTTCTAAGCGAAAGGCAGCCAAGTAAACATAACTCGTGTTAAAAGCAGAAACAAGCGAACGGACTCCTCCTCATTCGTAAGAAAGTAGCAACTGTTTCCGGTATTATGTGCTTTGTTTCATAAATTAACGGTGAGTGTGAAGTGTCATTTTTCAGCACAACTTGAGGAGTGAGAAGTACAAGAATGTTCATATTTTTAAACAGATAAATAGTAACTAAGATGGGGCGTATGATGAAGCGGACAAGCGGAGCACAACAGACAAAAGAGTTGAGCATTGGACAAGATCTGATTTCAGCCGAAAAAGCGATCTTAAGATTTTGGGAGGATAATGATATAATTAGTAAATGTCTAAGTGCCAATGAAAATGCGCAGCTGTTTAGATTCGTTGAAGGGCCGCCAACGGCGAATGGCTCACCGGGAGTCCACCACGTTTATGCTCGGATCGTGAAAGATCTCTTTTGTCGATATAAGAGTATGAAAGGATATTTTGTACCGCGAACTGGTGGTTGGGACTGCCATGGTCTTCCTGTTGAAATTTCAGTTGAAAAGGAGCTTAGCCTTGAGAGCAAACAAAAAATCGAAGAATATGGAGTCGAAAGCTTTAATGAAACCTGCAGATGTTCGGTGTTCAGCCACATAGATGAATGGTCTGATATGACGAGGCGGATTGGCTTCTTCATTGACCTTGATAACCCCTATACTACAATGGACCCGAAATACATAGAATCGGTGTGGTGGTCCTTAAAGCTACTCTGGGAAAAGGGGCTATTATATGAAAGCTATTATGTAGTGCCCTATTGTCCAAGGTGTGGTACAGCTTTAAGCTCACACGAAGTGGCGCAAGGATATCAAACGATAAAAGAAGAGTCAATCTACGTAAAATTTCCTTTGATCGATGAAGAGAAAACGTATTTTTTAGCGTGGACAACAACGCCTTGGACGCTCTTATCTAACGTCGCTTTAGCAGTAAATCCCAATATATCGTATGTCGTCGTTGAAATTAATGATGAGCGACTGATATTTGCTAAAGATTTGCTTGATACTGTTACGCGGACAATCTCTGAGTATAGAATAATAGACGAATTTAAAGGCAGCACTCTTGAAGGCAAAAAATATCGTTCACTGTTTAGCTCAGCTCAAAGTGCCGTTGTGACTGCATCTTTTGTTACAACTATAGAGGGCACTGGAATAGTTCACGTTGCTCCAGCGTTTGGAGAAGATGACTTTAACGTTGCTAAAGTGTATGGACTTCCGATGATCCAGCTTGTTAATCCAGACGGCCGATTTAACTCAGAAATCAAGTTAGTTGGAGGCATGTTCTTCACTGAAGCAAATCCTGTAATTGTTGCTTTCCTTGAGGATGTAGGTCTTTTGTTCAAGGTTGAAATGTATGAGCATAGCTATCCGTTCTGTTGGAGGTGCGAAACACCACTTATGTATTATGCCCGAAAGGCTTGGTTTGTAAAAATGAGCACACTTCGTGATGAACTAATGAATAACAATGAGAAGATCAACTGGTATCCCAAAACAATTAAGCACGGGAGATTTGGAAACTTTATCGAGAATGTTAGGGATTGGGCGCTTAGCCGTGAGCGATATTGGGGCACTCCGCTGCCGATATGGAAATGCCCTAATGGTCATGTTACGGTAGTCGGTAGCATCGAGGAGTTAAAGCAAAAGTCGAGCGGCGACACCCCATTCAAAGGCGTGCACAAGCCGTACATTGATGAAGTAATACTTAAATGCCAACGTTGCGGACAACCGATGCAGCGCGTCAGTGAAGTTATTGATTGTTGGTATGATTCTGGTTGTGCTCCTTTTGCCTCGCTTCATCATCCGTTCGAGGCGAGAGGTGAATTTAAGATTCCGGTAGATTTCATAAGTGAAGGAATTGATCAGACACGAGGATGGTTTTACAGTCTGCACGCCATTAGCACGGCAGTTTTCGGCACTAATGCTTATGAGAATGTGATCAGCTTGGGCCATATCGTGGATGCACAAGGACGAAAGATGTCGAAGAGCAAGGGAAATAGCGTCGATCCTTGGCTTATTTTGAACAATGAAGGAGCTGACAGCTTAAGATGGTATTTGTTCAGTTCCGGCCCTCCAGGAAACCCGAAAAAATTTTATGAGGAGGCAGTTATAGAGTCTCAGAGAAAGTTTGTTATGACTTTGTGGAACATTCTTGCGTTTTACAAGACTTATGCTGAGATTGATCGTTATGATCCATTCCTTCAACGAATGAGCCCCTCTCAAAGAAATGAAGTTGATCGGTGGTTGATCTCGAAGTTGAACCGCCTTATTATACGCGTAAATGAATTAATGGATAGCTATGATTATAATCCAGCAACACTTGAAATTGAACAATTTGTGGAGGATATGAGCAATTGGTATGTAAGAACATCGAGAAGACGTTTCTGGAAGATAGAACAAGACTTGGACAAAAAGTCGGCATATGATACTCTTTATGAGACTCTCTTAACGCTTGCAATACTTGTTGCTCCTTTTACTCCGTTTATCGCTGAGCACATCTATCAAAGTTTGCAAAATGACGACGGTGTTGTAACGGTAAGTGTACATCTAAAGCCGTACCCAACTGCAATGGATGCCACTGAGACAGAGTTAGAGGCTCGGATGGACTATGTGAGGGAAGTAGTTGAAGCTGGAAGGGCAGCACGGGCTACCTCTAACATAAAGATTAGGCAACCTCTTAAAAAACTCATATGTATTGGACCTGAAATTCAAAGTGATGAGTTAAACACTCTTATTAAAAATGAATTGAACATAAAGCAAATTGCTTTTAGAGCGGATGAATCGGATCTAGTCGAATACTTGGTGACGTTAAACTTTACTTCCGTAGGGCCAAAGTATAAAAAAGTCGTTCCGCAGATCCAACGGGCTTTGCGTGAACTTGATTCAAACTTGGTAGCCCGCGAGATACCCTCTGGATTGCCGATCGAAGTAGACGGGGAGAAAGTCACCCTTGTTAGTGAAGATATAATAATTTCTAAGAAGACAAAAGATAGATTTGCGAAAGGAACGTCAAATTCAATCGCAGTCTTTTTAGATACCGAAATAACTCCCGAGTTAAAAAAAGAATTAATCGTGAGGGAGTTGGTAAGAAGAATTCAGGTAATGCGCAAAGACATGAGTCTTCCCTATACCGCTAAAATTAAAATAGGATATATAACATCGGAAGAGATTACGAAGGCAATAGAAGATTTTTGCTACTATATAAAAGCTGAAACGCTCACCACTGAGGTGGTGAAAGGGGCGGTTGAAGGCTGTACATACGCGAAGGAATGGATGATTGAAGGTCACCCTATTACAATATGTATTTGTGAAGAGAAACTGTCATGAACTTTAACGAATGGGAACCCATTTATGAGGAGATACTTAATGATCTCGGGTTCAGCCGAGAAGAAGATGAATCTTCTGCTCAACTTCTATCTGAATTATTGAAGAAAAAGAGAAATTCTCTATTAACGCTTGAAAAATTACAGAATATAATAAAAGATAAAGAAGTAATCGTATGTGGCAAAGCGCCACGTCTTTTAAACGATGTCACAAAGTTACAGACCAAGAAGAAAGAAGTGATTGTGGCAGCAGATGGGGCAACCTCAACTTTGTTGTCACGAGGCATAACTCCGCACGTTATTGTTTCAGATCTCGACGGTGTAATGGATGATATAATCAAGGCAAACGAACGATGTGCTGTAGTTGTAGTTCATGCGCATGGCGATAACATTACAAAGTTAAAAAGTTATGTCCCTCAGTTGCAAAAAATAATTGGCACGACGCAATCGCGCCCTCTTTCAAATGTGTTTAACTTTGGCGGCTTTACTGATGGTGATAGGGCAATTTACTTAGCAAAACAACTGGGCGCAAAAGAAATTAGCATTATTGGATTTGATTTTGAGGACGCCACTGTAGGAGAGATAAAAAAGAAGAAGCTTCGTTGGGCGAAGCGATTAATTGCTGCGATTAACGTGAAAGTATTATGACGGTTTCAATAGCCCTTTCTGGAAAGCCAAATACAGGCAAGTCTACGTTTTTTAAAGCGGCAACCCTAGTAGACGTCGAAATTGCGAACTATCCATTTACAACAGTCGGCGCAAATCTTGGGGTAACTTACGTTAGAGTTACCATGCCCGTGCACGGAACTAAGTGTCAAGTGCGGGAATTGCATAAAAGGTGCGCGCTTTGTGCCTGTTGAGTTAATTGATGTTGCGGGGTTAGTGCCGGAGGCGCATAAAGGTAAGGGGCTTGGCAATGCGTTCCTCGACAATGTTCGGCAGTCTGAGGCCATTATAAATGTAATCGACGCTTCAGGAGGAACTGATATCCAGGGCAACCCGATAGGCGTAGGTATGCGCGATCCTTTGGAGGATGTAGATTTCTTACACCACGAAATTACAATGTGGCTTTTTGGGATAATTCAAAAAAACTGGAATCGACTCGCAAGAAAGTCTCAATCAGAAGAAAAGATTGAACATCTATTAGCAGTTCAGTTAGCGGGCACAAACGTTAATGAGCATGAGATAAAAAGCTCGATAATTAAGCTCGGACTTTCAAATAAACCGATTAATTGGACTGAAGCGGATATACTGAATTTCTCTCACGAGATAAGAAAGATTTCGAAACCTATGATAGTGGCGGCCAATAAAAAGGATATTGCTCCAGTTCAAAACTTACAAAGGCTTTTGGCTCTTTCAGATTATGTTGTATTGACAAGTGCTGAAGCTGAACTTGCACTGCGTGTCGCGCACAAAAATGGGCTGATTGATTATACCCCTGGTGATACGCATTTCAACATCATCAGTTCGGTAAATGAGCAGCAACGAAAAGGCCTTGAAAAAATTTCAAAACTTATAGCTAAAGACGGAACAGGCGTGCAAACCTGTATAAACAGCGCTGTTTTCGATGTTTTAGATTATATAGTAGTGTATCCTGTTGAAGATGAAAATAAACTTACGGACAGCTATGGAAATGTTTTGCCTGATGCCTTTTTGATGAAGAGGGGACAAACCGTAAAGGATCTAGCTTATAGAGTGCATACTGATATTGGGAACGGATTCTTATATGCGATCGATGTCCGAAGCAAAAAGAGATTAGGAGAAAATTATGTTCTCTCGAACGGTGACGTGATTAAAATAACCTCTTCTACAAAACATAAAAAAGTAAGTACCAAACAGTGATACCGTCTAGATAAAGGCAGCAAAATTATGAACTGAAGAAGTTTTTCTGTAAACTACCATTAATGATGGGCGTGCAAGCTAGGGACAGGGGGTACCGAGTCATAGTCCAATGACTCAATGCTGTTAAAGGAAAATAAGCAGTAATAGGCCGCGCAGGTAACACATCTATGACCGGCCTGAGATCCTCAATTTAACTCAAAATATTTATTCGGTCGGGGTTACATCTAACCACAAAGAAATTGATTTATGAGAGCTAGAAGTTCTTTCTTACGAGAGAGAAATTGTCAAGCATAATAACAAGAAGATTGGAATGTCATATTTTTATCCACGGTCAAGACAAAAAATTTCTGCTGCTGATGGCTATCCAATAAATTTTTGGTGAAGTTAGAGTATAGCAGACCAAGTAAGTGGCCTCATATATCCTCTGATACTCGCATCAGCACTTGAAGTCCTTCAAAACAAAGAGCGGTCGATAATGGAATTCAAAATGTATTAGAAATGGCAAAAATATACAAAGAACGCTTTTCATTCATATGGTAGAAGCAACTTAGTTGCGAAAGCTAAAGTTGCTATAAAAGATCTCTCTAACCAAAGAAAGACCGCTAGTTTTATACTTCGATTTTAGCTTAAAATTTGATATCAAAGCTGTGTTCCCAAATCTACAATGTTGTTGATGCAATATCCCATACTTATAAGAATCCTCTAGGAAAAGTTTATTTTCTATTGCAATATAGATAAAAAAAGAAATTTAATGTTGTATGTTAATCAGTCGCTAGTCCCAAGGAATGTAGCGTTAAAGCTGAACCGTTTAGGATGGGGATCAAAAGATGAAGTCGATGTATTCGTACATACGAGATGCGTGGAAAACGCCTAATGAAAGTTATGTAGATCAATTAATGTGGTATAGACTCCAAGATTGGAGACGTGAGCTAGCCGTCACTCGGATTGAAAGACCCACGCGTCTTGATAGAGCGAGGAGTCTTGGATATAAGGCAAAGCCCGGTATAATTGTTACACGAGTAAGGGTACGGCGTGGAGGCAGAAGGAAGTCGAGACCACGCGGTGGAAGAAGAACCAAACATATGGGAGTTAACTTAATCACTGCTGGGAAAAGTATACAAAGAATAGCCGAAGAACGCGCGGCAAAGAGGTTTCCAAATCTAGAAGTGTTAAATTCATACTGGGTAGGTCAAGATGGAAAAGCGAAGTGGTACGAGGTTATTCTTGTGGATCCTCATCATCCTTCCATTATAAATGACAAAAACTTGAATTGGATATCAAAGGCAGTCGGGCGAGCTTTTCGCGGCAAGACAAGTGCAGGTACGAAGGGTCGTGGGATGAGAAAGAGGGGCAGAGGTACGGAAAAAACACGACCATCTCTCAGTGCTCACGGTAGAACAGGAAAATAACAAGTGATTACTGCTTATAGAAGTCATTTTGAGATGCCTCAAAGAGCGAAGGATTCTCAAATTGAGTCTAAAAGATTTAAAACAGTGCACAGTGTCAATATAAGCGTTTTCGTTCACGCAACAGAGGATGAAGATAAGGTTTTAAACGCCCTTAAAATATTTTTGCCGGACGACGCAAAAGTTCAAAAAGAACATGCGACGGGACATTATCAGAATCCCATAGAGATACTCACAGTTAAAATAAAGAGACCCAGAGACATAATTAAGTTTTTAGACCTCATAAAGCGAAATCTTCCGAAAAATGATGTAAATAAACTTCTTAATGATTTGGAGAGCTATGTAGATGATGAAGGAGTCTTGTTTATTCGGGTTGACAAGCAGGAAGCGGTAAGGAACTCGATTAGACTCGGAAAAGATGATCCTATTTTAGTGCGAGTGAAGGTAGCAGCATATCCTGCCCGTAAGGAAAAGGCACTAGAAGTTGCAAGAGGTTTGTTGAGGGATGATTGAATACTACGATCTTTGTGTTCATTCCCTCCCAGAATGTGCTGATTCACCAAAGAGGCTCAAATTGGCATCAGAGAGGTATGGCTTTACAAATATAGCGATAACAAATCATTCGACTTATTGGCAACCTATGGAATCTCAAGATATCATTTCTGGCATTGAATTGGTTGCAACGGGCGCGCAGATGTTGCGAAATCTAATTGACATCTACCGTGGTAAAGTAACGATCTTAGCAGTTCACGGCGGGGATGAGAAGATAAATAGAGTAGCTTGTAGCGACAAAAGGGTAGATGTACTCATCCATCCCGAGCTTGGACCAAATAATGGACTGAATCAAACCTTGGCAAAACTTGCAAAAAGAAATCACGTAGCAATAGGTTTCAGCATTGATTATCTATGGAAGCACAGGGGATTCTATAGATCCAAATTATTGGCATTTCAGCGTAAAAATTTTATTATATGTAGAAAGTTTGCACTGAAGGTTGTTCTTACGAGCGGAGCGCTCTCCCATTATGATGTTAGAGCACCACGGGAGGTCAAAGCGCTATCTAGGCTTATTGGAATGGATCGGGCAGAATCAGAGTCTGCGCTTGGTGATACCCCCCATGGTATCGTGAACACAAGGCTAAAAGCTGTTACTTCCGAGGAGCAGCATTTATGAAAGTTCTGCCTCCAACGTTACGAGAAAACGTTAGATACGTGGCTTTTGACGTTATTTCAGAAGAGTTCATAAAAGCTCAAGATTTAAAAAATGAGATCCTCTCTTCAACAACCTCCTTATTTGGAGATTTAGGCTTAACTAACATTAGAATTGAGCTTATTAGCTTCGCGCGTCAGAAGGGACTTCTAAGATGTAGTCATACAAGCACAGAAGATGCAAGAACTGTGCTTGCTACACTTTACAAAGTAAAAAGTTCTAGGCTTAGTGCACGAGTTCTTGGGGTATCAGGAACGATAGCGGGAGCTAAAAAAAAGTATTTACAAGTTGAAAAGAAGTTAAAACATAACACATCTTTTAATATTACAAAGCCCATATCTGGAAGGGCTGTTAGAATATGTGATAGCGAAATTGATATAGTTCCAGATGATAATAAAGTCATAGATCGTTCAGATGTCGGACTAGTTGGCATTACGATATACGATAATAAGGAGCTGATATAATGCAGATGGCACCGCAAATGGGGTATGATAGAGCTATAACGGTCTTTTCACCAGATGGTAGACTCTTTCAAGTTGAGTATGCTCGTGAAGCGAGTCAAAAGAGGCACAACGTCAGTTGGCATAAAAGCAAGCGATGGAGTAGTACTTCTTGTCGATAAGAGGATTACAAGTAGGCTTTTGGAGCCCCAGTCGACAGAGAAGATATTTCAAATAGATGATCACATTGGCGCAGTAACTTCAGGTCTAGTTGCAGATGCCCGTGCCCTTGTAGATCGCGCGCGCGTGGATGCCCAAATAAATAGGGTCGTATACAATGAGCCTATTGGGGTTGAAGTTCTTGCAAAAAAGATTTGTGATCACAAGCAAACCTTTACCCAGTATGGAGGCGTGAGACCTTATGGAACTGCACTGCTCATTGGCGGGGTGGATGATGAAGGCCCTCGGCTTTTCGAGACTGACCCTAGCGGTGCGCTTTTGATGGTTAAAGCTACCGGAATTGGATCTGGAAGAAACGCAGTAATGGAAGTTCTTGAAGAGAAATATGATGAAAAAGCTAACATTGGAAAGGCAATAGATCTCGGGCTTGAAGCTGTTTATAAGGCTACCGAGGGAAAGTTAACTGTCGACACTTTAGAGATTGCAGTCGTTGACGCAAGTGATTACAAATTTAAAAAGATTGAAGCTGAAAAGGTTGAAGTTTACGTAAAAAGCATATTAAAAAGGCTCGCGCCATAGAATGTAATCCCGCCAAGGCAAGTTAAAGTGGACAATAGCAGACTTGAGGGAAAAAGATGACCACTCTTGATGAAGCTGTGACAGCTCGATACGTTAGGGGTGGAGAACATTTTGAAGTGCTAGTAGATCCTGATAAAGCGCTCTTAATAAGAGAAGACCGGGATTCCGATATTGAAGGAGCACTAGTTGTCGAAGAAATTTTTAAACATGCTTCACGAGGAGACAAGGCATCCGAAGAGGGGTTAAAAAAGATCTTCGGAACCGTTGACACTATTGAAGTTGCAGAAAAAATAATTAAAGAGGGTGAAATCCACCTTACCTCTGAACAGCGTCGAAGAATTCAGGAGCATAAGAGAAAGCAAGTTGTGAATATCATTGTAAGAAATGCGGTGAATCCGCAGACTGGGTCACCTCATCCACCTGCGAGGATTGAAAAAGCAATGGAAGAGGCAAAGGTGAATATAGATCCTTTCAAAAAAGTCGATGAACTGGTTGGTATCGTGATGAAGGCAATCCGCCCCATTATCCCAATAAGATTTGAAGAAATCGACATCGCTGTTAAGATACCAGCTGATTATACGGTAAAGTCTTACGGAGAAATCCAGAATTTTGGAACCATGGTAAAAGAAGGTTGGCAAAAGGACGGTTCTTGGATCGGAGTGGTTAGGTTTCCCGCAGGATTGCAGAACGACTTTTATGAGCTTGTTAATCGGCTTACCAAAGGCGAGGCCGAGACACGGATAGTAAAGCGGGATGGTACGAAATGAAAAATAAGGAGAGGGTGGATAAAAACATTGTCGTTCCTGGAGACCTAATTTCTGACGATCCCACAAAGTCAGGTGAGGGAACATATGTTGAGAATGGAAAGGTATATTCCCTCATTTACGGAATTTTTGATGACAAAGATAAGCTACGTGTAATTCCACTATCTGGAAAGTATATCCCTGCAATTGGGGATGTTGTCATAGGGATGATAGCTGACATTAGTTTCTCCAACTGGAAAGTAGATATTAACTCGCCGTATGAGGCGCTAATGCATATTTCAGAGTACCCTCGTAGAATTGATTCCAGTGAAATGTCGAAGATAATGCGTGTAGGAGATCTTGCGATATTCAAGGTTATAGATGTAGACTCTTCAATGAAAATTGAGCTGGAACTAAAAGATGGTCAGCTTAGGGTACTCAGAGATGGGAGGATAGTAGAACTTTCTTATTCGAAAGTACCCAGAGTCATAGGAAGAGCCGGGTCCATGATAAGTTTGTTAAAGAGTACGCTCAATATCAATATTTTTGTGGGTAAGAACGGCCGAATATGGATTAGTGGAAAAGAATCTGATGAAGATTTGGCGGTGAGGGCTATAAAGAAGATTGAGCAAGAGGCACACACGTCAGGCCTCACTGACCGAATTACAAAATTCCTAGAGGAGGAAAAGCATGGAGTTCATAACCAATGGTAAGAGGATAGATAATCGGCTCCCAGATGAGCTTCGGCCTATTAAGTTTGAAGTAGGGGTGTTGGAAAGGGCAGATGGGTCATGTTACGTTGAGCATGGAGGAAACAAAGTCATTGCAGCAGTATATGGGCCACGAGGAGTTCATCCTAGGCATTTACAAGAAGCCAGCCGCGCTATAATACGATATAGGTATAATATGGCATCTTTTTCAGTTGATGAAAGGCGAAGGCCTGGACCAGATCGGAGGAGTGTTGAGATCTCGAAAGTGAGTAGAGAGGCCATAGACCCATTAATAATGAAAGAGTTTTATCCGAGATCAACAGTTGACATATTTGTCGAGATACTTCAAGCCGATGCAGGGACTAGGGCCGCTGGAATAAATGCGGCTTCGGTTGCACTTGCTGACGCGGGCGTACCTATGAAAGGCTTGATCTCAGCTTGCGCAGTTGGAAAAGTAGACGATACGGTTGTCTTAGATTTAATAAAAGAGGAAGACAATTACGGACAAGCAGATATGCCTGTCGCGATGGATGTCAGAACTGGTCAAATAACGTTGCTTCAGATGGACGGACATTTGACGTTCGATGAGTTCGAAAAAGCTCTAGAATTGGCAAAACAGGGATGTGCTATAATATCCGAAATGCAACGAGAGGCTTTGATCCAAAAGTTCCAGGGTGAAGAGTATGAATGATGTCATAGCAGAGATCAGAAAGGATTATATTTACAACCTTGCAAAGCGGAAAGAGCGAGTGGACGGAAGAGCTTTTGATGAATACAGGCCGATAAGTGTAGAGATGGGGTTAATCGATAAAGCTGAGGGCTCTGCAAGAGTTAAGATCGGCAACACCCAAGTGATGGTTGGGGTAAAAATTCAACCTGGAGACCCATTTCCTGATGCGCCTAATATGGGAGTGATTATTACTAATGTCGAACTCGTGCCTCTTGCATCGCCTTCTTTTGAACCAGGTCCTCCAGATGAGAATGCTATAGAGTTAGCACGCGTCGTAGATCGCGGAGTGAGAGAATCAGGAGCGATTGATTTATCAACATTGAATTTACCGGATGGAAAAGTATGGTTAGTGTTTATAGATGTTCATGTTCTTGACCACGATGGAAACCTGATGGATGCAGCAGCGCTAGGAGCCCTGGCGGCTCTCATCAACGCTACGACTCCGTCCGAGAAATATGGCTATGGCGATAATCAATCGTTGCCGATCGGGGAGTATCCCGTCGGCAATTACG
The DNA here is from genome assembly GCA_963748445.1 of Methanobacteriota archaeon. Lineage (GTDB taxonomy): Archaea > Halobacteriota > Bog-38 > Methanoflorentales > Methanoflorentaceae > DASPRZ01. The sequence goes on along the minus strand of CAVVIU010000004.1, from coordinate 79,304 downwards.
GCAGTCGACATTGGTGGGGAAGTAATGCTTGACCCATCATTAGATGAGGACACTATAGCTTCTTCAAGGCTTACAGTAATATCAGGTTTACAAGGTGCCCTTTCCGGTATGCAAAAGAGTGGGACTGGAACGCTTTCATCTGAGGAGATCAGTAGAATCGTCAAACTTGCAACCAGCAAAGCAAAACAGATTAGAGAGCACGTTTTTGGAGATGTTATAAGTGGTTAAAAAGGGCGGTCGAAAGAAAGGACGAAAAACGCGATCAGCTGGTCGCTTTGGGCCGAGATATGGTCGCAAGATTAGAAAGAGGGTAGCCGATATAGAAGGACTCATGCATCAGGATCATATAGTGTCCAAATTGCGGCAGAAAGGGAGTATCAAGAAAAAGTACAGGCATTTGGGAATGCTCTAGGTGCGAGATAACATTTGCTGGAGGTGCTTATGTACCGTACACTCCTATTGGAAAGTCCGTAGAGCGTTCAATTAAGCGTGCAAGCGAGCAGGAAGAGTAACTGCGTAACTGGATAATTAAAGGGGGTGAGGGTTTTGATTTACAAATGCGCACGGTGTAAGAGACCTGTAGAAATAGAGTCGGAATATGGTGGAATTAGATGTCCTTATTGCGGTCATAGAATACTGATTAAAGAGCGACCAACAGTGATAAAGCGGGTTAAGGTATCCTGATACGCTTAAAGTGTCTGCCTTAAACCATTCGCTTAACTTCCATAAGATTCAATAATGATTGTATAAATAATTTAGTGAACGTAACACTTTAAGCAAATCGAGTTCAACGCGATCGAATTTTTAAAAAGGAACAAAGCTGGCTCTCAAAATATAAAGGTCTACTGTCATTCTATTTTTTTATCCATACGATGCTGCGAGCTAAATATATTCTTGATATAAAAGATTTAGACCAAATATATTTGGCACTAATCCCAGAGCTTTCAGTTCCTCCTACCTGCCTACAGCGGTCAAGAGTAGCAATATCAAAAAAGTGTGGAAAGCTCATTATTAGCATGGAAGCTGACGATATCTCTTCATTCAGAGCTGCAACGAATACGTGGTTGGGATTAGTGTCGGTTGCAGCTGATATGGAAAGTATATTATCAAAAGAACACAGTTATCATCAAAATGAACAAAAATAAAAAAATCGATTTTGATTAGTACTTACAGATCAGTCGAGACGTAATTTTAAATTGACTTTAATAGGAGAAATTTAAATGAGTACCGAATTACCACCGCAAATTCAAAATCAATTAGCACAGCTGCAACAGCTTCAGCAACAGGCCCAAGCGCTTTCTGTACAAAAAACTCAGCTTGAACTTGCGTTATCTGAAGCCAAACAAACGCTTGAAGAGGCTCGAAAAGCTGAACGAAAATGCCGTAATATATAAAAGTGCTGGGGAAATCCTCATCAAGTCAAGTAGAGAAGCCGTTAAAGTAGAGCTAACTGATAAACAGGAAACGTATAATGTGCGATTAAAAAGTCTTGAGAGGCAGGAGGAGCGAGTTCAAACTCGATTTCAGCAACTTCAACAGCAGTTAAGAAAAGCATTAGGAGAAGCAGGTGAGTTACAGGGGGCCTAGCGCCTCACGGAAATATTTCAATCTTGAAGTATAGCACAAATTAATTTGGCTTTGTATAAGCTTCAGCAACTTTTTTCTCTGTATCTTCTTCTTTAATTTTCTTATAAGGCGCTGCCACTTCTTTACTTCCACTCTCTTTTACATATTCTTCTTGATTCAAAATTACAACTATGTCTGCCAGATTCTTTAAAGCTACCGAAAATCCAGGTTCAGCTCCAAAAATAATGGTCTCTTTTCCGTGCTCCATTGCTTTTGAGAGAACTGGTTTAAAGTCAGCATCTCTCGTAACTATCGCAATAATGTCAATATTAGGGTTAAAGATAAGTTCTGTAGCTTCGACAGCAAGCCTAACGTCCACGTCGCTAGAACTTACAACCGGCTCAAAACCCTGATTTTCAATGGCCTCCACTAATTTTTCTGAGGCGTACTGATTTAAATAAACTCGGCCTACTTTTATATCTCCGAATTCCTTCAGTGTGTTCCTGATCTCCTCAAGATCTATTTGAAATTCCTTACGAAGCATGTTGGGCCCATCTACGAGAAGACCAACACCTTTATGAGATCTCTCTCTCTTATGAATAATACTTCTAATCCTAAAACGATCCTTAATTGATGATATAGATGGCATTTAACACTAAAACTCCTATAATTAATAAACTAATTAAATATATCTAGGTGACTATATAGCTTTTTCTCTGACTTATATTATGTTGTTTTTAACTTTTGTTTAAAAGCAGTTATCGTATTATCTATGATTATTGAAGCTGCCTCCTTGACCGTTATCGTCCATATCTCAGAAATAGTTACTATCGCGTCAATGATGTAACTCGGTTCGTTTCTACCCTTTCGCGGGGATAAATAAGGACTATCTGTCTCCACAATCATGAGCTCGTGGGGTGTGGATTTCGCTATCTCTTGATGTATCTTCGACTTTCCCACTCGCGTTGAGATTGAAATGTAGTGGCCGCAGTCGATTATCTTATTTAATGTATCAAGATCTCCGCTATAACAGTGATATATGACGTTGTCCAGCCTATTTGTCATTTCAAAAACGTGCCTTTCTGCGTCGCGACTATGCACCACAAGAGTAAGTCCAAGTTCATCACTTAAACCAATAAAGCGTGTAAACACCGCTTTTTGTCGCTCTCGTAGGGCGTCATCTCTAATGTGATAGTAATCTAAACCAACCTCTCCAATGCCGATTGCAGTATCTTGGTTTTGTCGTATGAAATCTTCAACTTTATCAGCTTCGCCTATTTCGATTGGACTCAAACCGTACGTTGCCCTTACGTTATCGTACATAAGAAGTCGCTTTGTTGCAAAATTTGAACGTAGGTTTATTCCTGAATTTATTATCCCGATACGTGCTTTTTTTGCTCTAGTTATCACATCTTTTCGATCTGAGTCAAACTGTGCCATGTCAATGTGGCAGTGCGTATCAACTGCGTACCACATTTACTTACCACTATTCTTAGCTTTAAGTCTGTTCATGGCACTGACCATCGCCTCAACAGAAGCGAGAACAATATCTTCTCGAGCTGCTCGCGCCGTCACCATGTTTCCCTTGCCGTCTTCTACACCGATTACCACATCAGCGACAGCATCAGTCCCGCCACTTATGGATTCAATTTTAAACGTCCTCAGCTGTATCTCAGTCCCGCCTATTATTTCGTGGACAGCATTTATGGCTGCGTCTACGGGTCCAACGCCTATGCGGGCTCCAACCATTTCCTTTCCGTCAACCGTAGCTTTAACAGTAGCCGTAGGAGTAACTCGATTGCCAGTCATCACAGATACTTCCTCTACTATTATTGAAGGCTGCAAAACGTCGCTTGTCACGGCTTCAGCGATCGTATATAAGTCTACATCAGTCACTTGTTTTCCTTTGTCGCCAATCTCTTTTACACGCTTCGTGATCTCAGTTAGCTGTTTTTCAGATGGACTAAATCCTGCATCTTTTAACATTTCTTTTAGCGCGTGTTTTCCGGCATGCTTGCCAGCAATTAACCTTCTGTGATGGCCGACCATCTCAGGCGTCATAATTCCTGGTTCAAAAGTGTCTGTGCGCTCTATGACCCCTTTCGAATGTATACCCGATTCGTGGGAAAAAGCATTTTCACCGACTATTGGCGTATTTGGTCGAAGGTTTATCTTTGTGTACCGTTCCACCACGCGTGATGTCTCAAGCAGATATTTGGTATTGATATTGCTTTTTATGTTGTAAATCGAATGTAAAGACATAACTGTTTGAGCTAGATCTGCCATTTCCTGCCCTCTCTCCGATGCCGTTTACTGTCACTTGGACCTGATTCGCCCCAGCTACGACCGCTGAAATGCTGTTTGCAACTGCGAGTCCAAAGTCATTGTGGCAGTGGACATCTATTGGGACGCGTATTACGTTTTTAATATCTTTAATCAGGTTGTACATTTTAAAGGGCGCCATGATACCCACAGTATCAGGAATGTTAATGATATCGACCCTCGCAGATTCAACGCCTTTACAAATATGCAAGAGAAACTGTAAGTCGGTTCTAGTCGCATCCATTGCAGAGAAAAGACACCGAACTCCGTGATCTTTGACATAATCAATAGCGTCTATTGACATGTCATACACCTCTTCTCTCGTCTTTTTCATTGAATACTTCAACTGTATATCTGAGGTTGAAGCAAAGACATGTATAAGGCTCACGTCAGAATCTAAGCAAGCATCTATATCGGGGGTTAAGACTCTGGCAAGTCCGCAAACAGTCGTATGCAACCCAGAGTGAGCTATTTTTTTTACTGATTCAAGCTCTCCAGCTGATGAGATGGGAAAGCCCGCTTCTATTACGTCGACTCCTAGTTTATCAAGCGCATAAGCTATGGTAACTTTATGTTCAGTGGTGAAGGAAACGCCAGGTGTCTGCTCGCCATCCCGAAGTGTCGTATCAAAAAAAGTCACAGCACGGTTCATACTTGGATTTGAGTTAACAAAGAAGGTAATCCCTCGAAGTCATATTTATTACCAGTAGTATTGATGTATATTTGTATATAAACACTTTCTTATAATTGTCAGACAGCCTGTATCATCACATTTGCTCGGAATTTACGGTATATGGCTTTTGATTACGTTTACCAGCCAAACATATTGTACTAAAGCGATATCGATTATGACAGCAATGATACCAACGAGAAATATAGCATCAAAGACCCCTGCCCCGCCTATAGACGCAACTACTAAAGCGCTAGACTCGTAGCGGACAAGGTCACTTAGACGAATTACATCGGCTCCGATTAAGACCCCTAATGATCCAGAAACGTAAGTAATTGGGCCCGCTTTTTCCCAATTTTTGTTTGCAAGAGCAATCCCTAGGACGCTTGCCACAAGAGAAAGTGCATAAATGTTTCGTATGAGAACCCCCTGGTCTGGTAAGAAGCCTGAAAAGAGGTAAGCAACAACGGCCACGACAGCAATACCAATTATGCTGGACAATATGGGACTTCTTTTATCTGCAATCATTCTAAGCGAAATTATAAAAGGAATTAAAAAGCCTGCAATATCAAAACCAACAGCAAGATTACCTCCGTCGCCAACTAAGAGTATATTTTGAAAGCGCAAGATTTTATGAGTCTGCATCCACTAACCCAAAACCGATCCAGCCCCTAAAGTACAACAATATGGATAGCGAGGAAGTAAGATAAATTGCTGATGATATTATGAAAATCGTTAACGTTTCTGACAATTTGAAACCAACAGTCTTCAAATCCAACGATTAGAAGTAACAGGACTGCAAATAGTAGAACTGAAAAAATCAGATACGATACGAGCATTTTATAACCGCTTAACTTTTATTTTTTTAAATAGTTCGGCATAACGACACGATTTTATGCATTTTGATAAATGGATGAAACGCGAAACAAAGAAAAATCCGACTGGTTCTGACAGCAATAAATTTAAGTTGATTGCAGTTCAATTAACTTTCGTTTAATAAAATTCTTTCAATAAGCCTCTTAAATATTCTACTTGCTTCTTTCACCTGTTCTAAGGCTATCCACTCATCTGATGTGTGTGCCTGTTCTATCGTTCCGGGGCCGAAAACGATAGTTGGTATACCAGCAGCATTTAGTCTCGATGCATCAGTGCATGCGTCCATAGTTGTAACATTTGGTTTCGTTCCTAACTCTGTTAAAGCGCCAGTAAGCTCATCAATAATACGATGCTCAGGAAGATAAAATGGGTTTGTAAATCTTTTTGGGTCTTTTATAAAGCTTATTTTAACATCAGGTAAAAATCGATGTAATGATCTTATAATCTTAAAAGGATCGTTAGGAGGCACATGCCTATACTCTGCTTCTATTATGCAGCGATCAGGGATCACATTATCGGCTATACCACCATCTAATTTGACTCACGGTAAGTGTTTCCTTGCCCAAAATTGGATGGGTTCTAAGCTTGAAATCTTCAAGTTTTATTATAACTTCTGCCATCTTAACTATCGCGTTTCTTCCCATCGCTGGCTTGCTTGCATGGGCTGCTTGTCCGATCGATTCAACTTGTAGTACTATTCTGCCCTTGTGTCCATTTACTATTTCAAGGTTAGTTGGCTCACATACGACGCCAAAATCCACTGGTAACTTAGGTATCATTTCGTCGATGCCCGTGCTGTTACCTTCTTCATCAACAACGAAAACAGCAAGTAAAGTCCCGGAAAACGAGTATTTTTTACAATTGGTGATTGCGTCTATCACAGCCGCTATCCCGCCTTTGTCGTCTGCGGCTCCTCTTCCGTATAACTTGCCAGCAACTATTCTAGGCGGAATGTACGGCGGTACCGTATCGAGGTGACCGCATAACATCAATGAAGGAGATCCAGAGCCGAACTTCCCCAAGACGTTCTGCCCGAACTGGACTACATCCATGCCAATTTCATCTAATTTGTCTTTAACGAAATTGCTAATATCCCGCTCATTGTTCGTGACGCTTGGAATTTCAACTAGATTGTAGAGCAACCTCGTGCAGCGATCCAGAATATCACCCTGTTTCGAGACTTTTTAAAACTCTTTCCTGTAGTAGCGTACTGATAACTTTACCGTCTGCTTTTCCTCGAATTTCTTTCATTACGATGCCCATAAGTGGGCCAACAGCTCCAAGCCCACGTAATTGTATAAAGTCGTGTTTTGATTGTACTATCGAATCTATTAAACCTTCGAGCTCTTCGTGACTCAGCATTTCAAATCCCATATCTGCTGCTATGTCTTTTACTTCCTTAGTGGGGCATTGAGCTAGGCACCTGAGTATCTCCGGGATGCCCTCTTTAGCAATTGTCTTGGATTTAATGAGCTCAAAGACCTTTATGAAGTGCTCGTTTTTAAGGTTATTCACGGGCACTTCCTCTCTTCGAAGTCCTGATATCGTGCTTTCCAATGTTCTTACTATTAACGTCGCAGCTTCTTTCAGCTCTTCTGTTTCTTCATTACCGCCCGTGTTTATTATCCACAGCTTCACAATGCGTTCAAAAAGCTCGTGATTTTCTGACCACGCAATTTGCCTTGCTAGTTCATCGTTAAGCCCAAATTCGCGCTTGTACCGTCTCATCTTATTGTCAAGCAGCTCTGGAAGATTTGTCTTAATTCGATGTGCCAACTCGTCAGACACGCGAATGGGGGAAACATCCGTTTCCGGGTACATCCTCGCGGCACCAGGAAGTGGCCTCATATATTCCGAACATCCATTTGAAAGCGGCCTTCTCGTCTCTTCAGGAACTCCGATTATCGCCTCCTTAGCTCTTTCAATTACTGCATACAGAGCTCGCACAGCTGTTTTAGCAGTTCCACTTGCCACAAATGCGGCTGCGTCATTCTCGCTGCATCCTAACGCGGCAAGAAGCCTTTCAATCTCGCTCATGGTTATCCCATATTTTGGTAGCTCGTCTGTGTGGAAAACCCCGCCGACACCTTTTTTCTTCGCTTTATCTACTAATTCAGAACCGAGCCGTCTATCTGGTTGTATTTCTTTTCCGATTAGATCCTTAAAACCTGAGAGCTTTACACCCCAGACCATTTTTCCTTTTAAGACTTTAGAGTTCGTCCGTGCAAAAATCGTGGAAACTTCAACTGGTTCTCCCACGTTTGCACCTCTTTTAATCAGTTCGTCTCGTATCTTAAGCAAATTTTCCTGTCTTTCAACTTCAAATTTTACAACGTCTTCTATCAGCTCCAGTGCTTGTAAACCTTTAATTTCAACTCTAGCCCCACCTTCTATAGATATATTGATGTCCTGTCGGATTGTCCCGAGCCCACGTTTCACATTACTTGCTCTGAGCGTCGTACCAATTTTTAATGCAAGTTCTTTTGCCATCTTTGGGGTTTTAATATCGGGGGCAGTTCCTATCTCCACAAGTGGAATACCAAGTCTGTCGAGTGAGTAAATATCGTTTCCGACTATTTGAGCGGCCTCCTCCTCGACTGATAAGGTGTCTATTCGAATCCTGCCAGAACTAAGATCAATAAATCCGTCTGAAGCGAGCAACGCTGTCCTCTGAAAACCGCTCGTATTGGATCCATCGATTACGAGCTTCCTCATTACATGTACTTCGTCAAAAGGTTTCATATCAAAAATGAGAGCAATTTGAAGAGCTATCTTAACCGCTTGGAGGTTCATTTCCAGGGGTGGTTCGTCATCGTATTCAACTAAGCAAGTGGTGTCATATCCTTTGTAAATAAACCTTCTTGTTCCAATACCCTCCTCAAGAGCCGCTCGGTCAATTTCTCCCATTTCGCTTTTAGATGGCCGTAAGTATCGGCTAAATTCAAAACTTGATTCCTTGGTATCTCTAAGTTCAGTCGGACTACTGCAGAACAACTTTGTCTTAGTATTCAATTGCTGGTGAATTTCAAGGCCTGCTTTTAATCCAACCCTTTTATAATCGTGATCTTTCATGGCAGTCCCTCGAACGTGTTGATACTCCTACTTTCATCCACGGAAATTTCCCCAGCAATATTAGCCCTCATAAGTGCTCTGATTTCTTCAGGATTAGTTGTTTGACCAAGAATCCACATCAGCTTCACTAGAGCCGTCTCACTTAACATGTCACCGGCTTCGATAATCCCCGCCTTCAAAAGGTCGCGGCCTGTATCGTAGACTCTGTCATTCACCGTGCCAAAAGAACATTGCGAAGTCATGACAACAGGTACGTTCCTACCTGCCATTTTGATCTTGGGTATCCAATCATTTGAAACGTGCCCTAATCCTGTTCCCTCGATTACTAGACCTTTGTAACCTAGTGACAAGAAGTGGTCAATTATATAGGGCTCTGCTCCAGGATAAAATTTTATGAGCGCACACTTGGGTTCCATAGTCGATTTAATTGAGATTTTGCAACTACCTCTCGACGTATATGCATCAAGCAACTGAAGCTCTCTGCTGGGATAGTGTACCCTCGCTATTGGTTTGGCATTAACGGACTTAAAGGCATCTCGTCTTGACGTATGAAGCTTTTTCAGTCTCGTGCCCCTATGAACTAAACAGACATCATCCGACATATTTTCGTGCATCACGGCAGTGATTTCTGCAATATCACTTATGGCAACGGTGGCAGCACTCACTGCATTCACCACATTATCGCTGCTTGGCCTATCGGCAGACCGCTGGGAACCGACAAATACAACTGGAACAGGAACTTTTAATATAAAAGACAACGCGGCGGCACTATAACCCATAGTATCCGTTCCGTGTGTAATTATTACTCCGTCTACCCCTCGCGTAATCTCATCAAAGACACATTGGGAGAGCTCCGTCCAGAGCTCAGGCTTCATATTTTCACTAAGTATATTATAAAGCAGTTTTCCTTCAATGTTTGCTACTTCGGCTAATTCAGGTATTGCATCAATTATGTCATCGGCATCGAACTGACTTGTTACCGCGCCCGTTCGGTAGTCAATTTTACTTGCAATAGTTCCACCTGTAGAGATGATCGAAATGTTAGGCAACTCATTTCGGTTAGGTCTGAGTATTGTTGGCCCGTTGAGTCGATGTTCGTTTTTGTAAAAGCTTCAACTTAATGGTATTTGGAGAAAATCCGACATTATAACCGCTATCGAGCTTAATGACGATGAAGTCACTCACGCTGGGCATTAAAACTCCCACAAAGTGCCTTCCATTTTGCTCAACTATAACTTGATCGCCCTGTTCGATTTCCATCTTAGTCCTCAGTTAAATTTTCGAGATTACGGTAAACATCGTTTAACCTTTGAATGAGTGCAAGTACCTCATTATTTTCCTTTTTTACGTCTACGCGTCTAGAGTTAATCATCCTCGATACCTCGTCTGGCGAGGGCCCACCTTTTACGTTTCTACGTTTGATACTGACGTGAGGGTCTAATGCACACGCAACATCCTTTTGAGTCAAACCAAGGCTAGAAAGTGTTTTTCCACAACGCTTCTTTGATACTTCATCGAGTGTTTCTAAGTCTACAATACCCTTTCGCGCCAGCTCCCCAACAATAGCGTGCGCTGTTCTGAACGGTATCTTCGTTCTCCTTACAATCGTATCTGCTAACTCAGTAGCAGCTGTAAATCCAGTTGAACTCTCGGCATCGAGCAGTTCTATTTTGAACTTAATAGTGTCCAGTACGCCTGTAGAGATTGCGATCGAATCAATCGTATTTCTCATCGCGGCTTCTAAATGGACAGTGACCTCTTGCAGATCTAAGTTGTAGCTATAAGGAAGCGCCTTGCAGATCGTTAGCACGGAGGTGAGGTCTCCTACCACAGAGCCGGTCTTGGCCCGTACAAGTTCTAGAGAATCTGGATTCTTCTTTTGAGGCATAATGGAACTTGTAGACGCATATTTGTCGTTAATTTCAACGTATCCAAACTCGGAAGTGCTCCAAAGAATGAACTCCTCTGCTAAGCGGCTGATATTTATCATTATGTTCGATAGGACGGCCAAACATTCGATGGCATAATCTCGCGTGCTCACCGCGTCCATCGAATTTTCAACAATTCCTTCAAATCCGAGCATTGCTGCTACAAAGTCACGATCTAGGGGGAATCCGGATGACGCAAATGCTGCTGCCCCAAGTGGGCAAGTGTTTGTTCTGTCAAAGCAGTCAGACAATCGTGTGAAGTCTCTACCCAGAGCATCGTAATGGGCGAGGAGATGATGTGCTAATGTTGTTGGCTGTGCGTGCTGGAGATGCGTGAACCCCGGAATGACTGTCTCGACATTTTCCGCAGCTTTTTTTAGCAAAGTCATCTTCAGTTTTACTACTTTTGCCATAAGTTGCACGATCTGTTCTCTCAAAGCCATTCTGATGCACGTAGCAACCTCATCATTTCTTGATCGCCCAACGTGCAACATTCCCCCGTATTCTTCGCCTATCATATCTATGAGGACGCTCTCTATTGCAATGTGGACATCTTCAGCATCTTTGTTTAATGAACCATACCCTTTTTCGCGAATGATTTCAAGACTTTTTAGTATTGCATCAGCTGCGTCATTTGAAATGATACCCTGATTTTTAAGCATAACAACATGCACTTTATCTACCATGATGTCATACTCAAAAAGCCACTTATCTACCAACATAGAGGACGTAAAGCGTAGTGCACGCTCATCCATATCAATTAGACGCCCTCTTCGTAAGATATTATCTTTCATTTGCAACAAGATAGTAGAGGGAGATATTATGTATTTCTCCTCGCTTTACACCGTGGGCAACGGCGGATGCTTTCAACTGTATACATGAGACATGTCGTACAAAGCTCTTAAGTATGTGGAACAGAGAAGCTATAAAATAACTAGTTCACGATAAATTTAATTTTCACCTGGTTTACACAAACATCATCGATTGAATGAAGCACTTGGAAGGTAAAACTGTCGTAGTTGGAGTTACTGGCAGTATAGCAGCTGTTGAAGCCATTAAATTGATAAGAGCACTTCGCCGTAGCGGAGCAGATGTTCACGCAGTTATGTCCAGAGCCGCTCGACACATTGTGCATCCACATGCCCTTGAGTATGCCACCCAGAATCCAGTTATAACTGAAATAACAGGTATGGTTGAACATGTAAAATTCTGCGGCACAGGAGGTTGTGCTGATGTATTGTTAATCGCCCCTTGTACGGCAAATACTATAAGCAAAATAGTAAATGGCATCGATGACACACCTGTAACGACTTTTGCAGTTACAGCTATTGGCTCTGAAAAGCCGGTGATAGTAGCTCCCGCAATGCATGAGGTGATGCTAAAGCATTCAATAGTCGCGCAAAATTTGGCAAAACTAAGAGAATTGACGTACATCGTTGAGCCTTACATCGAAGAAGACAGGGCAAAGATGGCTGAAGTCGAAGAGATAGTTGTGGCAGTGGAGCGTGTGTTATCGAAAAAAGACCTTGTTGATAAGAAAATACTTGTGACGAGCGGCGCGACGATTGAATCAATAGATCCTATAAGAATACTTACAAACAGGAGTTCTGGAAGGACAGGCAGAGCGATTGCATTTGAAGCATATAGACGAGGTGCGCACGTCACTATAGTGCATAATGGTGACGTGAAATTGGTCAACCAAATAAAGATCGAAAGCGCAGCTGATATGATCGATGCAGTGTTAGAGGAACTCAAGAAGGGTTATGATATATTCATAAATTCAGCTGCTATTTCAGATTTCACTGTCGATCTGATCCCTACAAAGATTAAATCTGGCGAAGATGCTGTGCTTAAGTTACAAACCGTACCTAAGCTTACTAAGTTAATTCAGGAAAGGTATCCAAACTTATTTGTGGTTTGCTTTAAAGCTGAAACGAACACGAATTACGATGAATTAATTAAATGTGCAAGATCGATTGACGTAGATATGATAGTAGCAAATGATGTCACCCATGGCGGCATGGGGACTGAAGACAATGAGATATTCATCATCAATCAGGATATTGAGAGATACTACGGAAAAAAAGAACTCCTTGCTGTAAAGATTATTGATGCAGTTGTAAAAGCTTTGAATAAGTAACAGACATATGAGAGCGAGCTGCCCCCTCCATATTACGGGGTTTTTTGCGATTCACAAAGGGTTTAATGAAAAGACTGGCGGAGCGATCAAATCTGTGGGGTGTGGCGTCGTCATCGACGATAAAGCAGTAACAGACGTTGTGTTAGGCTCAGGCAGAATTTACATAAATGATGAAATGATATCAGCGCCTACCACGAAATCTGTGGTCGAATCTCTCACAGGTGTAAAAGTCGATGTAAGAACAAGTGTTGCTGTTCCAATGAGCTGTGGCTTTGGCACGAGCGGAGCTGGAGCGTTCAGTACTGCACTTGCTCTCAACGAGTTGCTGTCTCTTGGTCTTACTTACAGTGATCTTTGTAATGTAGCAATACGTGCTGAAATTAAAAATAAAACGGGGGGAGGGGACGTTATGGCGCAATCTACCGGAGGTGTAGTGATACGAGAACATACGCGCGTGGATAAAATTCCCACAGGGATGCGGAATATCTCTTATGTCATATTTGGACCACTTTCAACATCCCAGATTTTAAAAGATATAGACCTTATGGAGACTATAGGTTGTTACGGAAATAAGTGTCTCAAAGCGCTGTTAAAAAGGCCTGTGTTTGAAGAGTTTATGACACTTTCGAGAGAGTTCGCTATTAGCACGGGACTTATGAGCGATAAAGTTAAAGATGCAATTGAAGCTGTAGAGGCAAGTGGCGGTCTCGCATCGATGGTGATGTTAGGTGATGCAGTATTTGCGATTAACTCCTCAGACGTCCTCAGCGAATTTGGCGATGTTAGGGATACCAGAATTAATAACTGCGGAGCAAATTTAATAGCTTGATATAATTTCTGATACAGTTTATGCGCTTACGTTTTTATTTGTTAGACAATCAATGTCCGCCATGTTTGATGATACTATAACTAAACTGCTCTACAATGCTCCAAATTATTTTAACTAGGTAGGAACACGTTGATATGCTGATATAAAATTCGCAACTACTTGCTTATTTATAAGTTACAGAAGGAGGGTTAAAACGGTCGTTAATACATAAATTAAGCTGTGGGCTGTTTTTAGCTCATTGAAGTAAATTAAAGTAGCTGTATGAAAAATTAATATGTATTAAATATAAGAATTTGTTATTCTTTGGAAGAAAATGAGTAAAAAGAAAAAAGCAAGAAAAAAGCAAAGAATGGATTAAAATGCGACGCACTTCTTGTGGACTTAATTAAATATAAAAACGAATCTCCATTTGATCGCGATTTTGAACATAACGGTATGTCAATGAACGAGCTCTCTGGAGATTGTAGCGGTTTTAAAAAGAGCACACTACTGCGTTGTATAAATATGCTGAATGTACTGGGCTCTTTAAACGGAAAATCGGAGCAACATAGATGAAATTTATGAACTGTTTTTTTAACGTTGAGTAGATAACATGAACGACATTCAAATTCATAATTTTCTGGTTTGAGTAAAATGGTTATAATATCCAAAAACCATCCACGCTATAAATCACTTATTTTAAGAGATAGGCTAGTTGAAGGAAATAAAAAAGGCATAACAAGTGTTCACGGACTTATAGCTCATGGGAGAGGTGAAGCATTTGATTATCTTGTAGGGGAGAGAAGTACAGCCAATGCACTTGAAGCGGTTAGAGTGGCAAGTGCGTACATGCTTACCGCTCAACATCCAATTCTTTCAGTTAATGGGAACACAGCAGCTCTAGTTCCTGCAGAGCTCGCTGAACTCAGCGAGATCATAGAAGCTCCTATAGAAATTAACCTATATCATCGCTCAATTCAGCGCAGTAAAAAAATCGAACAACATCTTAAAGATTATGGAGCGATGCGCATATTAATAGGGCGCGAATCAGTGCAACTGTCAGGAATTGCTAGCGACAGGGCAAAGGTTGACAAAAAGGGCATTCCCCTAGCTGACGTCGTTTTTGTGCCGCTTGAAGATGGAGATAGGTGTGCGGCCTTGAGAAAGAGTGGAAAAACGGTATTAGCTGTAGACTTGAACCCACTCTCTCGGACTTCGTTAGCTGCTACTGTAACTATCGTCGATGAGCTCACAAGGACTATGGGTAACTTAACAGAGTTCGCAAGAAGGATGCGAGATGCAGCGGATAAAGAGGAGCTTGAGATTTTGAAGTCAGGGTTTGACAACGCACAAAACTTAAAAAAATCATATTCTATTATTTTAAGTCGCCTTCAGAGTCTAAGTGAATCTAGTGAACTTTTTAATGTCACTCAATAGTATTTCCAATGTGTTATGCGATTGTGTCTATATCATATTCCACATTATTTGGAACCTTCACTTTAAAGAGGTGCAGCATATATCCGTGTTCCCTCGCGATATCTGCGGCCTCTTTAGCCGCTTTACTTTCGTCAGTTACAACTTTGCATAGAGCTATTCGATTGTCTGAGGCAACAATAAAACTAAATAATTGTCTGTCACCGTACTCGTTTAAGAAATCGACTATTCTTTTTAACTCTTTCCACGTTTTGGCAATGTAGATGTTCTTATCAACTGAGTTTGAGACATACCAATCTCGGCTCATATATGGATACGCATTATACTGGTCTTCGAGTTCGTTATACGCCCTGAATATTTTTCGTATGTCTCTCAAATTTGTGTATTTCCACCCACTTTTCTTGAAGTAACGGCCTGCGACAATCTCTCCTATCGCAGTACAATCATCTGGTTCAAGCCTCATTTAAAACACCCTTTTCATGCTAACTATACAATCGATTACAGATATATAACGTTACGTGAGCAGTTTAATTGTCGATACAGTTTAAAAACAGATAAAGATAAATATTTCCTTGTTTTGAATTCTGCTATATGCCTTTACCAGAAAAGTTTAAATGTGCTATCACAAATTGGAATTACATATACGATCTTTGTAGAGACCTCGCCTATAGCGTTGAAGCCTCTTTCTATGCGCCGGATGTTATAGTGGCGCTTGCCCGAGGAGGGTGGTTTGCTGGTCGCATGATGTGTGATTTTCTTGGTATAAATGATTTAATCAGCTTAAAGGTTGAGCATTATGTGGGAACGGCCTGCGCGGGAGACGAGTGCCGTATCAAGTATCCAATAGTTGAAGAGATGGTGCACGGGAAACGGGCTTTAATTGTCGATGACATCTCGGATACCGGTAAGAGCTTGCAATACTCCGTAAATTACGTAAAAGAGTTTGGGCCAACAGAAGTAAAGACTGGAGCTCTTCAACTTCTATTTACGTCTGAGTTTACCCCCGACTACTATGCGGAGTATCTCGAAGATTGGATATGGGTTGTGTATCCATGGAACTTCATTGAAGACATGACAGATCTAATTACCAAAATGATGACGAAAGAGCGAAGACGTAGTTGGGATCTTAAAACGATCAAAATGGGCCTGAAACATTGGTATTCGATAGAACCGATGTACTTCGACATCGCACAACCTGGTAGGCTTACTGAGATACTTCGAGAGATGGAACGACGAGAAATTGTGTACTTTGACGGGAGAGGGTGGACATTAAAATGAACGTTGAGATTGCATTTATCGGTGGCACCGGAATTTACAGTGCTGAAGAGATGGAAAACGTAAGTAAAGTATCAATTCAAACCCCTTTTGGGAGCCCTTCTGGCGAAATAACAGTTGGCGAAATATCGGGAAGAAAGTGTGCATTTCTGCCAAGACATGGGGTCGGGCATACAATATCACCGACAAATGTAAACTCACGGGCAAATATCTATGCACTCAAAATGCTTGGAGTCACCAATATAATTTCAATTTCAGCTGTCGGGAGCTTAAGAGAGGATATAAAACCACTAGACATCGTTATACCTGACCAAATTTTTGACAGAACAAAATTTCGGCCTAATACGTTTTTTGATGATATAGGTGTACACGTAAGCTTTGCGGAACCTTTTTGTAAAGGTATATCTCAAGCGTTATACAACACCGCCCAGGATATTGGCGGCTGTGTTAAGATAGGTGGCACTTATATTTGTGTAGAAGGACCACAGTTTTCAACTCGCGCTGAGTCTAACGCATACAGGCAAATGGGGTTTGACATCATCGGAATGACAGGGATACCTGAAGCCAAGCTAGCGCGAGAAGCAGAGATATGCTATGGAATGCTGACAACAGTGACAGACTATGATGTATGGCGTGAAGATGAAGTCTCTATTGAAATGGTCATTAACAACGTTGTGAAAAATGAAAAAATAACAAAAAAAAT
Source organism: Methanobacteriota archaeon (assembly GCA_963748445.1). Lineage (GTDB taxonomy): Archaea > Halobacteriota > Bog-38 > Methanoflorentales > Methanoflorentaceae > DASPRZ01. The sequence goes on along the minus strand of CAVVIU010000004.1, from coordinate 62,510 downwards.
AATAAAAAAGGTTGTTGAAAAGCTTCCTGCAACGAACGAAACCTGCGCTTGTCGAAATGCACTAAGAAATGCAATAGTGTCAAATCTTGATAACGTATCAGATGATGTAAAGCAAAGGCTGCAACTAATTATAGGTCCGTACCTCTAATACTTCCGTTGTCTCACGCTTATCTGTATTCTACTGAGGATGCCACGCAGTACTCTCACTTCTTTTGGTGTAAGTTCTGATTTTCCGCAAATCCGCTTTAAGGTAAAAAGAACGCGCCCTCTCTTATGCACCGGGAATCCGATGTCTGTTAGAACATCACTTATATGACCAAGCAGACGCTCTAGATCCTCGTGCGACGCTATCGTGAACTCCCCTGACGACGATGTTGTCGGTAAACTACTAATGCTGTATAGAATAACCGCTGCTGCGTGCGAGATATTCATCACCGGATACGCTGGGTTCGTTTTGACATTTAAAATCATATCACACTGATTCAGTATTTGATTAGGAAGTCCTTGGTCCTCTCGTCCAAAGAGGATTGACGCCACTCCCCTTTTACCATCGAGCTTTTCATTCAATTTGGTAAGTGGATAGGGACTCCTGGTAAATGATCCTGCTCCTGTAATTCCCGTCGTCCCTATAATGAGTTCAGAATTTTTTAAGACATCTTCAAGAGTCCTCATCTTTGCCGAGTCTAAGATATCGACAGCATGTGATGCCATAGCCCTTGCAAAGTTACCAATTTTACATGGATTAACTAAAATAAGGTCTTGGAAACCGAAATTTTTCATAACACGGGCTACCGAGCCAACATTTCCTTCATAGATAGGATTTACAAGTACGATTTTTACGTCCATCTACTGGAACTCATAATGTGACTATAAATGCATTAATGTTACTTAAAAAATTTTTTATTAATTAATAAACGTGAAGCAACGATAACAATTGGTATACTCTACGGCTAAATGCAAAAATTAGAAACGCGTTACATGTAACCTTTTTATTATGCCATACAATTGATAGATAGATCTCTTTCAAGGACATAAGCAAATACTGTGAAATTAGTTAGTGTTTGTTTCACAGAGTTAAAAACTACCTACCTAGTTTTTAAGCTTTAATGAAAATGTTGTAGTTGTCGGGAAACACGCTACCTTCCAAAGTCAGTTGCAAACTATCTCCGACAAAGCAATATTTTGAAGCGTTTTGAGTATTAAACTACAACTGAGGTGACTTCACATTAATCGTATTCTCTCCAAGTTTTACCACATTTTACACAGCGAAAGAATCGCACCTCGCTTTCATCAGCAGCCCTCAATTGTCGCAACCACCAATAAGCTGTGTCGCATCCACATTCAGGACATCGCGCTTTTGTTGTTGGTTTGCCTTCGTCGAGCTCCTCGTCCAAAACAAGCATCTCTCTTTGTTGTCTGAGGATTTGATGGACTTTGTTCTGCGCTGGTGCCTCTCTCTCTGTTACAAACCCGCATGCTCTGCATTTTATGAGCTCTTGTTCAGGCAACATAATACTTTTACACTTCGGACAAAATTGCATGCAATATTCCACTTTAAAACGCTTTCATAAAACCAGATCGCTGATTTTAGTTGCTGACATCTCTTTGTATCTTAATCGTACTACACTTAGTCAAGCATATATTTATTTCTATGTTGATCGCCTATCACCTAAAGTGATAGAATCAGACTGTCCAAGTGTATTGGTAAGGCCAAATACTTTAAGCCAAAATTAGAGTCAAAACGGTTATATGTAAGTTTTTACCAATATCGCAACGGATATTTTTCAAACTATAATGGCGTTCTATTTGATGGTGAAATAGATGGAAGGATTGCTATGGATTGCTCTGCTTTTATTTATAGTTTCATCACTTATATCAACTAAGCGTTCATATTTCATTGGTTCAGCTGGTTGGTTATTCTTTGCAGCACACTGGGCGAGTTTACCAACGTATTATATTCACATAAGTGATTTTTTTAACGTAATCTTGACGATCTTGGTAGCAGCATTTTGCGCCTACGTAGCATTTATCATGTTGGTAAACAAAGATGAACTGACGCTTACCATTACAAAAGCTGCAGCGATTGGGGGTATTTTTTACTTCTCGTTTGCTGAGTTTTCATATCTCAATTATGTGCTCAGAGAAACAGTGACATTTCAAACCGTAGCAACCCTAAACGCTCTTGGCATCCAGGCCATCCAACTGGATTGGAATGTAGTAATGCTAAACAATCACGTTGTTGAAATCATCCTCGGATGTACGGGCATTGAAAGTATGGCACTGCTTTTGGGGATAATTGCCTGCGCTCCCGCTCCTCGGACAAACAAATTCAAAGCATTTCTTGTCTCAGTACCAGTTGTGTACATTTTGAACATCGTTCGGAACGGCTTCGTGATAACTGCCTTAGGTTATGAGTGGTTTGGCCCCTCAGAGTACAGTTTCTACATAGCCCATAACGTTTTAGCGAAATTTGGCTCAATAATGGCACTCATTGTTATTTCTTATCTTGTGTTCAAAATCTTGCCTGAGCTTCTGGACATAGTGGTAAATGTATTCACTTTACTTAAAGGAGGGATCCACGATATTAGCGAAAGGCTCTGAATCGTGGCTTTTTGGATCTTTTGTATTCACAATAATAGTAGGTATTTTTACACCTTTTATCACGATAGGAATTGTTTCAATGTTGTTTCTTCTCATCTTCTTTAGAGATCCAGAGAGAAGTCCTGAAAGCACCAATTGTAGTGACATGCTAAGCCCAGCTGATGGACGTATTCTCAGAGCGGAGAATAACAAACTAAGCATCTTTATGAACGTTCATAATGTCCACGTTAACCGTGCCCCGCTTGAAGGTAAAATAAAAGATATTAAGTACAGAAAAGGTAGTAAATTTCCTGCATTCAGCAAGGATTCCGATAAAAATGAGCGCAATGATATCACGATCACAACCAATGCGGGGGACATTACTGTGACTCAGATTTCAGGAGCACTTATCAGGAGGATCGTTTGTTATATCAAAAAAAGTGAAAAAATTCAACGAGGGCAAAGAATTGGCATGATTCGATTCGGCTCGAGAGTTGATGTTACGTTGCCTGATGGGTATACATTTATCGTCACAAAAGGACAAAGGGTAAAAGCCGGAAAAACTGTTATTGCCACGTGTAAAAAAGGTGAACGAACGTGAATTTTCCTTTCAACATCGAAATCAAACAGCAAGACGTAGCCACACTAGCCAACCTGCTTTTTGGAAGCATGGCGCTGGTCTTTCTCAACGCAGGTAACTTACCATCAACGGCCGTCTTAGTATTGATTAGTGTAATCGCAGATGGAGTAGATGGATATCTAGCACGGGCTAGAGGACATGGCAGCTTAGGATTTCAACTCGATTCGCTGGCAGATTTTGTATCATTTGGTTTAGTTCCTTCGCTTTTGACATTTTACGTGCTTCGGGACGCATTTGGGGTCCCTCTTGTGTTTTTCTTTTTGTCTTTTATCTACGTAGCGTGTGGCATGATTCGGCTTGCGAGGTACAATACCACACCGCAAACTAGACTTTTTATGGGATTACCGATAACAGCCGCAGGACTAATAGTGGCCCTCTACGTACTTGCAGGTTTTCCGCCTGTTGGGTTGGTGCCAATTTTATTATTGCTGTCAGGTTTGATGCTAAGTGATCTCGAATATTCAAAAGTGAGCAACAATTTGACATTATCAGTTCTTGGCATATTATTGCTACTTGTGATAATTTTGAATTTAATTGGCAGTGATATATATCAGTTAGTTTCAATAATTATGCTAGTATTTTCGGTAATTTACGTATTAAATCCACTGTACAGGGGATGAAGTAATAAACGACAGAGAACAGGCGTTATTCGAGGCCGGAATAAAGCTTGGAGCTCTTTATCACCAGTTCGTAGGGGCTCCCTTGGACCTTAATAGCGTGCCGTACATAGAGAAAGCGATCGAGGTTAGCATTCGCGTACAGCCATATGTCGAGACCATTAGCGTACAGATTGACAAGAATATGGTTCGATCAAGACTCAACAAGTACGGTTATGCTGAGCTTGAAGGCAAAATGCTCGACGTTCAGCTGGTTATAGCCTACCAGAGTGCTAAAGTACTTGTAAAAATGCAATATGATGAAGATGCTGATTACCCCCTCATGTTTATAGAAAGGTAGCTAAAAAAGAGCAAGAACGAAACAAATTGTTGCTCGAAAGCTGCAGATATATCTTCATACACGCAGCTGTGCTATTTCCTCGCTTGAAATTTTTTTTACAAGAGAAGTTTCAACCTTAAGTTTAAATGCCATTATTCTCATAGTTTATTCTATATGATAAGCGAGTTTAGGGAGCGGTGGGTGAGTTTTTATAGGGGATATTACAATCAACAGATCCTCAAGCTCGCAAGTGAGTATCCCGATGTAAAAAGCATTGAGGTCGATTATCAAACGTTACAGGATTTTGACATAGCTTTAGCTGACGCTCTTGTCGACTACCCAACGGTAACTTTACAAGATGCGCACGACGCTCTGCTTGATTATGATCTGCCACTTGAATGTAAGCTTGATGCAAATATTCGGATTATTAATTTAACTGAAAAGACGAAGATAAGAGATTTAAGGAGCCACCACGTCGGGAAGCTTATATCAATCGAAGGAATTGTTAGAAAGGCAACAGAAGTTAGGCCGCAAGTTTTAGAGGCGGGATTTGAGTGTCTCAACTGTGGCAAAATAACAAAAGTGCTGCAAGAGGACGCAAAATTTAAGGAGCCTCTCGAGTGCTCTCACCGTATCTGCGGAAAAAAAGGTCCTTTCAAACTAAATTTTACTTACTCTACATTTGTTGATGCGCAAAAGATAAGAATCCAAGAATCTCCGGAGGGATTGAAGGGTGGCGAACAACCACAGACCTTAGATATAAATGTCGTAGGGGATCTTGCAGGTAAAGTGTTCCCTGGTGACAGGATAGTGGTAACTGGAATATTACGCGTTTCTCAACGGCTATACCAAAATGTAAAGAGTACCACCTTCGATATGTTTCTCGATGCAAATTCAATTGAGTTAGAAGATAAAGAGTTTGAGGATCTTGAAATCTCAACAGATGATGAGGCCGAAATAATTGCTATGTCACACCGTCCAGATATTTACAAGTCAATTGTAAATTCGATTGCACCATCAATTTATGGTTATGAAAATGTCAAAGAAGCAGTTGCCCTTCAACTTTTTTCAGGTGTTCCGAAGTTGCTTCCTGACGGATCGAGAATTAGAGGAGATATTCACATTTTGCTCGTAGGCGACCCTGGTATCGCCAAGTCACAGATACTTCGTTATGTTGTAAAACTTGCACCAAGAGGCGTTTACACAAGTGGAAAAAGCTCAACGTCTGCGGGACTAACTGCCACTGCGATCAAGGATGAATTTGGAGACGGGAGATGGACGCTTGAAGCAGGAGCATTAGTGCTGGCAGATCAAGGCATTGCTGCAGTCGATGAAATGGACAAGATGAAATCGGAAGATCGATCCTCGCTTCATGAAGCGATGGAACAACAAACGATAAGTGTGGCAAAGGCAGGGATTACGGCCACCCTGAGAAGTCGATGCGCACTGTTAGGAGCCGCCAATCCGAGGTATGGTAGATTTGATTCCTATGAGCCCATTGCAGGGCAAATAAATATGTTACCGTCACTGTTATCGCGATTCGATCTCATTTTCATCTTAAGTGATAAACCAAATACGGTCCTAGATACTGCTATTGCAAATCACATACTACAAGCACATTATGCTGGTGAGCTGGCGTCATCAGGGTTCTCTGAGGATGAAGTATCGGAAGCTATGAGCGTTGTTAATCCAGCAATAACGTCAGAACTGTTGCGAAAATACGTCGCGTACGCTAAAAGAGTCATACCAGTGCTTAGTGAAGATGCGCGGAAGAGATTTAGAGAATATTATGTCGACCTAAGGAATCAGGAAGGAGAAGATTCTCCTATTCCAATTACTGCCAGGCAAATTGAGGCGCTTATTAGACTCGCAGAAGCGAACGCTAGAATGAGGCTGAGTAATCGTGTGACGCTCGATGATGCTGAAAGGGTAATTGGCGTTGTAGAGTCGTGTCTCAAAGAAGTGGGAGTTGACCCTGAAACTGGCAAACGGGATGTAGACGTGATAGCAGTCGGCAAGAGCAAAACTCAACAGGATCGTATAAAGTCATTACGCGATATAATACGGGAGCTTCAAAAAGAGAGTGGCGCAGCGTATATCGAAAAAATCAAAGAGAGAGCATCTGAACAAGGTTTGGATCCTGATAAAGTGGACAAAGAACTATCACTGCTCTGTCAGGGAGGCGAATTATATGAAGAGAGGCATGGATATTACAAGATAGTGTAACAGTCCGAGCATCCACAGCAATGAGCATGTTTTTGAAAACGTACCGTGTAAATAGAGAAGTTATGGTCGCAGTGTGTGACGACGAATTGTTGGGTCTCACATTTTGTGAGGGAGACCTTCATTTATCAGTACACGAAATGTTTTTTAAAGGCGATCCCGCAAGAGAAGACGAGGTTAAAGCGGCGCTCTTGAACGCTACAATAGCGAACCTCGTGGGAAACAAGTCTGTTAACTGTGGAATCGAGAGCGGCATCATTGACAAAGATCAAGTTATTACGATAGATGGTGTACCTCACGCCCAAATGATTATTCTATAACGGGGTGATTACGGCGCCATTACAAAGCGTTTGTCCGAGTTGCGGTAAGCCGTCTGTCGGGGTATGCTCTAACTGTACCATTAAGGGACAGGTCCTCGCAACAATTCCGAGACACTTAGACTTAAAGGTCTGTCCTACGTGCCTAGACTATTTTTTAAATGGCAAGTGGGTGCAAAATGAAATTATTGATGCTGTTACGCGGACTATTGAAACCGCATTACGCATCAAAGCAACAAAAAGTACCATCCACGTAGATGTACCTGAACTCGACAAAAGTCTGATTCGAGCTCACGTCACAGTTGAAGGAAGTATTGATGGAAAACGTCTTATTGACGACTTTGACGTGGATCTTCACATAAAGAGAGAAGTGTGCGAGCGTTGTAGTAAGATTTCAGGGGGCTATTATGAAGGCTTAATTCAGATCAGAGCTGAAGGGCGAGTTCCTGAAGAACACGAACTGATCGCGGCAGCTGACATTGCAAATCGGGTTGTGGAGCGAGAGCGAAGAGATGATAGGATGGCGTTCCTTTCGAGAGTTGAAAGGAAAAAGGAAGGTTTGGATATTTACGTTGGAACGACACGTGCCGCAAAACAGCTATCACGGGCGATAATTGAGGAACTAGGGGGAAGCTTCAGAGAATCACCAAAGCTGGTTGGTAAGAAAGATGGTAAAAACGTTTATAGGGTTGCCTTCTCTATCCGACTGCCGAGATTTACGCCAGGCTCTATAGTGGCTCTGAGTGGCCACGTCTTTGAACTTCATTCAGTAAAGAAGGCAGCTGTTGCTACAGATCTTCAAAGTGGAGAACGATATAACTTAAAAGTACGAGATCTTGCAGATGCTGAACTTCTTGGATCTCGAGCCGATGCAAAAGCTTCTGTGCTTGTTTTTGTGACTGATGATGAGGTGCAGCTGCTTGATCCTGATACGTACGCGGCTTTAAGCATTTCGCGTCCCAAATTCGTCACGGGTCCGGGGGGCAGTGAAGTACTTGTCACCAAAACAACTAAGGGGGTTTTCATACTTCCGTGAGGGGTCAGAAATTATTAGTGACAAAACTGTCGACGAAAGTCAGCGATGTTGAACGATTACTGCTGCCGCAGACGGTGGCAATTATTGGGGGAATTAATACTTGTCAATATCCCTTGTGAAATCGAACACCTGAAATATGAGATCGGACAGGGCTTGTTGGAGCTTTATCCACGGTGTAGCAGTGTCTTATGGGATAAAGGCATTGAAGGACAGTTTCGACGGCCAAATATTGAGATAATTGCCGGATCAAATACTAAAACAATCCATAAGGAGAATAGCTGTAAATTTGCGCTAGATGTGAGTAAAGTTATGTTCTCCGCAGGTAATTTTGCAGAGAGAATCAGGATGAGCAAGCTTGGCTATGCTGAGGATGTTTTGGATATGTTTGGCGGAATAGGCCAGTTTTCAATTCCAATGGCTATTCACTCGAAACCTAGATCTGTTACAGCTATAGAAATAAATCAAGATGCATTCTATTACTTAAAGAAAAATATCTTCCTTAATAGCGTTTGTGACATAGTACGCCCGTTGCTAGGTGACTGTGCACAAGTATCTCCTGTCAATAGTGTCGATAGAGTAATAATGGGCAACTTTGAAGCTTATAAGTACTTAGAAAATGGCGTTAGGGCCCTTAAAATGGGGGGAATTTTGCACTATCACGAAACTGTCCCAATAGAACTACAGTCTACGCGGCCGCGCACACGGGTAATTGAAGCTGCAAAAAGGCTTGGTAGACACGTAGAAGCTATTAGAACAAATAAGGTGAAAAATTTCTCTCCTGGCATACGGCACGTTGTTGTAGATGTTCAGATTAGTTAGAGCCCTCCTTTATCGCGGTGACGGCCTTTGCCATTACTACAAGTTTCTTAAATGCGACCTCCCTTGTTTGAAGCCTTAAACCACAATCAGGATTTATCCACATATCGTCACCAAAAGTTTCAATTCCTTTTTTTATCCTCCCTATTACCTCATCAATGGTCTCAATTTCTCGCTTGTCAGTATTTATTACTCCTAGTGCAACTTTCTTATCTCTATCTAAGAACTCCTTTGGATTAATTTCATTAAGCAAGTTCGGGAATTTTGCAGCTTCAATTCCAATCACTCCAACTTCTTCAAGCTTTACGATGTTGTCGTAGTCTTTGTAGGACGCAACGTGGGGGTGAATCTTCACTGGTACGTCGATTCCTTCAACAGCAACATCTACAAATTTCGCAACCTTGCTGACATCTATGTTATAGAACGCTGGTTCATCCACCTGTATAGCATCTGCTCCAGCTCTCACAAGTTGCTGTGCCTCAAACCGAAGTGCAGCTGCCATGTCCTCCAAAAGACGCGGGTCAAGATTCGATCTGTATGCCACTCCTTTTCCCAATGACGACATAGCGGCCATCGTAGCTGGCCCAGTAATGATTCCCTTTACTTTGGCTTTTGTCCCCACAATTGCTTTTGTAAGAGTGATATCTCTTGCTGCGATTGATTTAAGTGGCTTGGTAACTTTTCCCACTATAAGAGAACGGCCGCGATCGCTCCGCATGCCACCAATATTATTAGCGAACAGCGTAATCATGTCCGCTCGCACCTGTCCGTCTGATACCATATCGATACCTGCAGCAAGCTGATCTTTAACCGCTTCTTCTATTGAAGTGAGAAAAGGATCCTTTCCTGACATTAAGTCATGCAAACTCATTGCTGCCTTTTTGGTTTCACCGATATTGTGCGTCGGATAGCTACCCACGGTGTTAGTTAAAAGGTTCAACATTTCACCCTCCTTTTTGTTATATGTCATCTATCAGATATTAACGAAACGACAGCGAGCTTATTAGACGCAGTTAACGGTAAAGATAATAGCGCCTGCAGAAGTACAGACACTTATATTGTGCAAATCAAACGATATAGTCGGAATGAGTTGAGTTATATTACCCCTGTTATCAGCTAGAGAACGCGGCTATTAGTTAGACGAACTATATGAAGTCGTTAACCTGACGCATGGCTTTGATAACGACTTCTTTGATTTCTGCTAAATTCTCAGAGTAGTATAAATGCGATCCGCATTTGCAGTCAGAGCAGCCAAATCCCTTCATACTTGACACTCCTAAATTATTGAATATCGCGGTCGAAATGGTGCATTCGACTCGTTCAAGCGTGAAAACTTTATAGACTTGAATTATCTTAGAGACCGATGAGAGATAATCTATATGCCACTTTCGCGTCTGATTACTGCCTTCTGAGACGCGGATGTGCCGCAAAACTCTGGTGAAGCCGCTGGAACCAAGAGCGGATCCTACGTATGCGTAGTATCCACTTTTAAACTCATATTCACCTAGCGCTCCTATTGTTACAGTAATACCGCCTGTTAATTCGAGGATTAGGACGTAAGTACCGCTGTTAGCGTTCATCGCTTTTATAAACAGTTCTGGCAAGACTAAGAGACTGCTGTATCTGCTCTTTCACGTTGTTTATAGTCACCGCTCCATGTCCAGGGTACAGCACTTCTACGTCAAATTTCATTAATCGCTCAATTGATTCTACCAACGCCTTTGAACTGCCTCCAATTAGGTCCGTTCTACCGATGCCGCCGTGGGGAAATATCGTATCACCTGAAAAAAGGCTCTTCGATTCAGGTTCGTAAAGACAAATGCTGCCCGGCGTGTGGCCCGGGGTGTGAACCACTCTCAAAATAGAACTGCCGATATCTATTTTATCTCCATCCTTGAGCAGTACGTCAATATTAAACGTCGGTGCTCTCTCTCCAAAAAAAATGGATGCTGTTGCAGGGGTTCCGACCATTTTTGCGTCTTCTTCGTGCATCATAATTTCAGCATCAGTTTTAATAACGCCGAGTCCACCGGTATGATCGTAGTGTACGTGAGTTAAAATGATATACTTAACTTCGTTGATTGGCAGCTTTTTGGCTATTGCAATTGAGCCAAGGTCAACGACCGTCTCGTTATCCGAATGAATTAAGTACGTATTACCTTCATAAGTAAGTGAAAAAGTGTCAACGTTCATTACTTGTTTCTTTCTTCTTACAACAAATAAAACTTGGCATAACGTCGCAACCTGCATTTATGCCACGCGCACTACTCGCACACGCAAAAGAATAAAAGTACATTACGCCATACAGATGTTTGAACTTTCAAATTTAGGTACTTCATATGACACTAATGAAAGAAGCTCAAGTGAGATTGACTGATGACATTCTTAAAGTCGCACAATCTGAGAGTATTGCGCCAGATAAATTGCGGCGGCGTATTGCATCAGGTCGCGTTGTGCTGCTTAACAATATTAACCGCGATTATGTGCCGCTCGGAGTTGGAGAGTCGTTATCAGCTAAAGTAAATGCCAATGTAGGGACGTCCGTTGAATATGTAGATAAGAACGACGAAGTCTTAAAAGCAAAAGTTGCCTTGCAATTTGGCGCGGATACCGTTATGGATCTTTCGACAGGAGGAGAACTCGACGACATAAGAACAACCATACTTCAGGAAGTGCAAGCTCCTATCGGAACGGTTCCCATATATCAAGCAGCAATGTCACGCGGCGCTGTTGTACAAATGACATCAGATGATATGTTCAACACGGTCAGGAAACACGCGGAAGACGGCGTAGATTTTATGACTATCCACGCCGGCGTTACGCTGAACTCACTTGAACGTCTCAAAAACAGTAAGAGGATAATGGGGGTCGTCAGCAGGGGAGGCGCGTTCACTATTGCGTGGATGGTTCATAATGGGCGTGATAACCCATTTTATACCGAATACGATTATTTGCTGGAGATAGCAGAGGAGTATGATTTTGCTATTAGCCTCGGTGATGGCATGCGATCTGGTTGCTTGCACGATGCAAGCGACAGACCGAAATTCATGGAGTACGTTCTTCTCGGAGAGCTCGTTCAGCGAGCGCGAGAGAAGGGCGTTCAGACAATTGTAGAAGGTCCTGGTCACGTTCCCCTCAATCAAATTGAATCAAACGTTCGAGCAATGAAATCCATTACAAACGGTGCGCCGCTCTATTTACTTGGGCCTATTGTAACCGATGTAGCACCCGGATACGATCACATTACCGGTGCAATCGGCGGCGCTCTCGCAGGAATGTTTGGTGCTGATTTTTTGTGCATGACGACCCCCTCTGAGCACCTTGGTCTCCCTACGACCGAAGATATAAAGCAAGGAGCAGTTGTCACGAAGATTGCAGCACACATTGCTGATCTTGCACAAAGCAGGCGTGACGCTTTACAATGGGACGACGACATGGCAACAGCGCGGACATCCCTTGACTGGGCGAGACAATTTGAGCTTTCAATTGATCCGGATTTTGCACGGCAGAAGTTTAGCTGTCGAACGACCAACACTGAGGCCTGCTCGATGTGCGGAGATTTATGCGCGATAAAAATTGTAAGAGATGCATTAAACAGTTTTGGTGAAGCTATTCCGAGATCTCCACAATGTTGAGCGTCTTTACAACCTGCACCTCAAACGAGAAGCTTTAAAATTCTTATTGCTAGTAGCGCAGCATTCTTTCCATTGTCGATGCCAACTGTGGCAACGGGCACTCCAGGTGGCATTTGTACTATCGATAATAGGGCATCAAGACCGTTCAGTTTACTACTCACTGGGACCCCGATCACTGGAACATCTGTTTTTGAAGCAATCATTCCAGGAAGCGCAGCTGCAAGTCCTGCTATTGCAATAATAACCTGAAAATGCGAGTTTTTTAGGTATTCATCGAGGCGTTCTGGCTCTCTGTGTGCCGATATCACTTGAAGGTCATAGCTTATACCCTCTTCGTCCAATACTTCTTTTGCCTTTTCGGCTACGTGCATATCAGAGGTAGATCCTACAATTACAGCTACTTTGATATCGCTCATTGGCGTCTAGTGGTTATTCGTAAGCAATATACTTTCTAGGACGTTTACGTATGTAAATCTGTGTTTGACTTTCAATTTGCATAAAAGTGTGCGTACCTATGATTGTAGGATAAGGAAGCTACTATTACAAATCATTTTTGATGTATGCAATCTCTTCATAATAGACCTGATAGTGTAGCGTATGAACTGTTAACACTAGCTATGCTGATTTTTTTACTATTTATTGCATAATTGTAACAGGAAACGTAAATCGAACAGTTATTGTAATAGTTGGAAACGTTTTACTACTCACCCTACGGGTTTTTAAATTTAAATGAAGCATTAACTATCTAAATTGGGAAACCAATTATTTGTCTCTCTCATCTTTATCATCATGATCGTCCTGTTTGATACTGGTCTCTTTTATGTCTTTAACCGTCTCAGCTCAGACTTTTAATTATAATCCAAAGATCACATTTATCTGATCTCTACTATGTACAGGGTTTCTACCCGGATCTATCGATAATATGCGTGTTGCCTTTACCATTAGTGGTATTATGTAAGATGTTCATTCACCCCAATTTACCCACACTGTCAATAATAGTGTGAGCACTCTTTTGTGGAACCGATGTTAGCGAGAATCGTACACCGACAGGGGCATCTGTAATATCGTTGTGTGCAATTCAATAGAAAGCGAAGAGTATCGATAGGATGGATTGGAATCGCTTTATGTACTTGATTCTGTATGATAACTTATGTTGATCTATTTCACAAAGTTGAAGTTGATGTAGTGTTGTGACTGTTGTTGTCTAATGCGTTGATTGTTTACGTTTACAACTTTCACCTATTAGGTTTTAGGTTAAACGTTAACGTGAGTTAAAGCGGATTGTATCCCGTAGTTTAATGATATCAGATTATGTCGATATTAATAGTAAAATTCCTCTCTACTTCCTTACAATACGTTAGTTTTATGTTAAGTGAACTAGAGTGATCAAGTATCAAGGGTAATTTTACTGGTATGGGGATAACCACCAATGGAAGAAATATTTGAAACCGAACTTATAATGCTCCCTGGTCCGGTGCCTGTTATACCGAGAATATTAAGGGCGCTGTCGAAGCCAATTATCAACCATAGGGGTTCCAAGTTCAAGCAATTGCTTGAATGGAGTACAGCCCGACTTCAAGAGCTCTTTTGTACAACAAACGACGTATATATCTTAAGTGGCTCGGGCACGTGTGCAATGGAAGCTGCTATCGGTAACTTTGGAAGCGGTACGAAGTTCGTTGCAGTAGAAAATGGGAAATTCGGCGAGCGTCTAAAGGAATTGTGCTCGTTGTACGGGGAGGCATTGTCGGTAGTGAGTAAGTGGGGCACCCCCATCGATTTAGATGGAATCAAAGCGCGGCTCGAAGATGGCGCTCACGCGGTAACAGTTGTTCATAATGAGACCTCTGTTGGAATGACAAATCCAGTGTACGAGGTAAGTAAGCTGTGTAAAAAATTTGATGCCCTGCTCATTATGGACGGCATCACGTCAATAGGAGGGATAGAAACTCCTATTGACAAGTGGGAGATCGATATAGCGATTACCGGTTCCCAAAAGTGTTTAGGACTCCCTCCAGGGCTTTCAATGATTTCGGTTAGTGAAAGGGCGTGGGATCTCATTGAACGCGCTGATAAAAGGCCATACTACGTGGATTTGGTCCAATACAGAAAAGCAGCTCAGAAAGGGCAGACACCATACACACCCACATTACCACTCTTCTTCGCTCTCGAAGAAGCACTCAAGGTACTTGAGGAGGAAGGGCTCGATGCTCGCATAAAAAGGCACAGCATTTATTCTGAGTCGGTACGAGCGGCAGTGCGTGAGATGAATATCGAGCTATTTCCGATACTCGATGCTTACAGCGCTTATTCTAACACTGTTACGGCCTTGAACGTGCCAACTGGCACAAGTTTCGCCACTATAAAAGACGAGATGAGAAAGCGTGGGATAATCATAGGGGGTGGACAGGCACGCCTCAAAGGAAAGATATTCCGGATTGGCCATATGGGCAATATCAGCAAAGGTGATATCCTCAATGTTATCGAAAAACTCGAAATTGTGCTTTCAGAACAAAGAATAATAGAAGAGGTTGGGCGAGGAGTAATGGTCGCTGACAACATTTTGGAGAAATTATAAATACACGTTGTCGCGGCATACGTCGAAAGATTAAGGGCGTAAGGTGACAAAATGAAAGTCGGCATAGCGGATACAACGTTTGCGAGATACGATATGGCGGAGTCAGCTAAGGATGAGTTAAGGCGCTGGATGTCAGCACAGATCGAGCGCTATACGGTACCAGGCATAAAAGATTTGCCAGTCGCCGCAAAAAAGCTCATAGAAGAACGGGACTGTGATGTGGTAATGGCCCTCGGAATGCCCGGATCGAAGCCAATAGATAAGCAATGTGCCCATGAATCGTCTACTGGATTGATTCAAGCTCAGCTCATGACCAATACACATATAATTGAAGTATTCGTCTATGAAGATGAAGTGGAAACAGATAAGGACCTTGCACGACTTGCTGACACCCGTACGCGCGAACACGCTCAGAATGTTTATAAATTATTATGTGGAAAACTTGAACTGGAGGCAGGAAAAGGCAAAAGAGAGGGATTTGCAGACGTCAAACCAGTTGATTTTTAATCACACGTTGGGGATAAAAATGGCAAAAAAAAAGAATGAAACTATTAGATTGGGGTTTGTCGTTGCTGAATTCAATCGTGATATAACGTATCAAATGGAGATACTCGCAAGAGAACATGCGGCTTTTTTAGGAGCAGAAGTCGTACGGACTGTGCTCGTTCCGGGAGTTTTTGACATGCCCCTTGCAGTAAAGACCCTTGCAATGGACGAGGATATCGATGCCGTTGTAACCATTGGCTGTGTTATTGAAGGAGCCACGTCACACGATGAAATCGTATTACAGCACGCAAGCAGAAAAATAGCAGATTTGGCCCTCGAGTACAACAAGCCCATCAGCCTTGGCATTTCAGGTCCGCGCATGTCGCGCCTTGAGGCCCATGAACGGGTTGACTATGCAAAAAGGGCAGTAGAGGCGGCTGTCAAGCTGAGAGAGAGGCTGTAGCGGGCATGCACGGGGAAATACTGTCTTCAAAGGTTGATATCATGCCCGAATCAGCCACGATTCAGATATCTGATTTAGCTGCTCAACTCAAGCGGGAAGGAAAAGACATCATAAGTTTTAGTCTCGGGGAGCCAGATTTTCGCACACCTGAGAGAATTATTGAAGCTGCCAAACTATCGCTTAACCGAGGGGAAACGCATTATACACAGAGTAAAGGTGTACCCGAACTCCGGGAGGCAATTGCAGAGAAGCTTAAAGCGGATAACAAACTTGATGCAACGTCGGATGATATTATAGTGACGCCGGGAGCAAAGCAGGGCAGTCTTTGAGGCAATCTGTGCGCTAATAAATGAGGGAGATGAGTCTATATTGTTTGACCCCGCGTGGGTCTCGTATGAAGCAATTGTGAAGTTCGCGGGTGGGAAGCCAGTAATGGTTCCAGTATACGAGTACAGTGATTATCAACCAGTAGACTTTCAAGATTTCGTTAGTAACAAGACGAAGCTCATTATACTAAATAGTCCGTGCAACCCTACGGGAGCTGTTTACGACAGACGTACCCTTGCCGCTATTGCTGAAATTGCAGAGGATTATGGAATATATGTGATATCTGATGAAGTATACGAGAAAATCATCTACGACAAGGAACACTTCAGCATCGGCACTTTAATCCCTGACCGAACGGTCACGGTTAATGGATTTTCGAAGGCGTACGCGATGACAGGCTGGCGATTAGGATACGCTGCGGCGCCAAAATCTATTTTAACGGGTATGCTTAAAATTCAACAACATTCCGTGAGCCATCCTACGTCATTCGTTCAACGTGCGGGAGTTGAAGCTTTAAGGGGCGATCAACAACCGGTTTACGATATGACCGCCGAATTCAGAATGAGGCGCGACTTGGTTCTTGATGAGCTATCAAAGATAGGAATTAAATGCCGTAAACCAAATGGGGCCTTCTACGCTTTTATCAACATTTCAAAATTTGGGTCCTCGATCGAAGTAACGGAGAGATTGTTACGAGAGGCGTATGTAGCCGTAACTCCCGGGCTGGCTTTTGGCCCGAACGGCGAGGGGTATTTACGATTGTCATATGCTACAAGTCGTGCGCGCATAGTCGAAGGCATTAAAAGAATTGGAGAAGTTTTGCTAAGTTAGCATCGCACCCTCCTCTCGATTATCTTTTTAATAATATTTTCAGTGCCCGAAAGCTCCCCCGCATCCGCTTGCTGGATTCTAACGACATCGGCCCCAACGTGCCTTCGCCTAAGTTGTTCTTTCAGGTCCTGTTCGTCAAAGTGTTGATCGAACCCAAGCGCAATAATATCGGGTTTTATTGTATACAACGGCTCATAAATGTCATGTTCACTGCCAAGTCGAGCATCATCTACCACTTTCAATGCTTGAATTATCTTCAATCTTTGGTCTTCTGGAATTATTGGCTTCGGTTTGTGGTGCACCATAGAATCCCTTGAGACAATGACGTAAAGTTCGTCGCCAAGTTGTTTTGCCTTGTGAAGGTACAAAATATGCCCTGGATGGAGTATGTCGAAAGTACCAGTGGCCAATACTCTAATCATCTTCCTTCCCGAAGGTTTCCAAAATGTCCTCAAGCACCTGGTCTTTATGATCGAGATCTATGTCTAATATATCCAAATGCCGTTTGTTTCCGACCCTGTTGTAACAAATCCAACTTTTCATATCATACGGATACCCAACAATAATATGATAGTCCCCATTTTGCATAAACATCGTAATATCCGCTGTAGAAGGACTAATATCACCTGAAGGGTGGCTATGAACAGATCCGACTAAATGCGGATTAACTGGCAACATAAAGAGGTTCATAACAGCGCTTACGTTAGATGATTGTGTAATAGGGACATCCACTCGAGTTATGACGCCATCATCCGCATACAGCATTCCAGCAAATTCTTTAGGATGCGACGATTTACTTACACTTAACGCAAACTTTAATGTCTCTCGTGCGATTCCAATGATATTTCTTTGTTTAGTAAACACCATTTATATTCCACTCAAAACGTAAGTTGTTTTAGCAATCAATAAGTTAGTCGTTACGATCTTAAGGTATGCACAACCATCGTTAAAAGGCACTGTTTAAAGTTCAGTAAGTTGTTGGTTCGTAGCCTCAGAACTCATAGGGTTCATCATAACACTTTTTTGCTCTGATTCAATTTTACATCATCGGCTAGTCATATATCACCTTTCAAACGTTTAAACGTTATCCAAATAGATTAAAAAATTATCTGCTTATCAAGTTTTGTATCGAGTAGACTACCACAAGAAATAACTTGCCCTCAAACAGATGTCTATTCAAATAACGCAGATGCGTGAGAGTCTCATTAAACCAATTTTTAAAAATGTAGCGTCTTGTTTAATTAGTATTCAGCATGTTGTTAAAAGATATCGCAAATCAGCACTATGCTCCTTTCGGTTTCTTTCTACATCGTTTAAATAGACTTGAAGTTTGGTGGACAATCAAAATGTCCGCGTAACGCTATTATACGCATCCCGATATATCTTTCAGTTTAAAAAGCTTCGAACAGCACTAGGTTCCATAGGCTCGCAATTCTAATGCCATACGCCTGATGTAGGTTTATCTGTAAGGTTCGGGTTTAGTAAATGTTACTATAATATTTGGATGCGGAGGGAGGGATTCGAACCCGCGAACTCCTATGAGAGTGGATCTTGAGCCCACCGCCGTTGACCTCTTGGCTACCTCCGCTGACAACACAAGTTAAAACGTAGCTCAATATATTTTTATCGTTTACTCAGTAAGACTGCACGGGTTACCATTTGGAGCTCAATTGACAGGTAATCTTACAACCCATTATAGCTTGAGGCACACTAATAAAAGATACGCCTAGCAAAAAAGGTGGCAAAGGCGTGAAGTCTACGCTGGTTCCTCGATTTCCGTTATCGACAAGTTACTTGAAACGCACATATAAGACAGAAAAGGAGGGGGTACAGGAGTCAAATCCAACTAGTCAATGTTCCATTACTGGTTAACACGTTAATTGCGAACTTGTTTCGTCAGTGAGTTAATGTGAGGTAGCGATTACTACTGCCGTGAGAAAATGGAAACGTCTCGCCGTAGTGAATGATTAATAGCAACGTCAGAGAAATTCATAAGCACAACGCAGTGAAAACGTTTTTGTGGTAAGATAATAGCATTGTAATTACTTTTACAAAACTATCGTAATGGCTAAATAACACTATATCTTCTATACAAAGGGGATATTTGTGGTTGTAGGCGTAACGATGGTGAACGTAGTTCCTGGCGAGGAGCGACATGTTTATGAGGAACTTCTCGATCTCAATGGGATTAGAGAGGTGTATCACGTGTTTGGAGAATATGATTTTGTAGCGATTATTGAAGTTGAGGGGCTCACAGCCCTTAATAACGTTGTTGACAGAATGAGAGAAATAAAAGGGGTAACGTCAACTCACACGATCGTCGGTGCTGAATTGTAAAATCGGAGATCATAAATGGTTGAGAATATAGCCGAAAAATTAGCGCAAAAACAACGTGAGATTAGTGTCGCTGAGTTCTTCGAAAAGAATAGACACATACTAGGGTTCGACTCTTCAACGCGAAGCCTCATCACAAGCGTTAAGGAAGCAGTCGATAATGCTCTGGATGCGTGTGAAGAAAGCGGTATACTCCCAGATATTTTAGTACAAGTTGATAAAATCGACAGCAATAGCTACCGGTTGACTGTAGAGGATAATGGTCCCGGGATCGTAAAAGAACAGATACCAAGGGTGTTTGGGAAGCTGTTATATGGTTCACGATTTCACTCGCTGAAGCAAAGCAGAGGACAGCAAGGTATTGGTATCTCAGCAGTGGTATTATATTCCCAGCTAACGTCAGGAAAGCCAACGGCTATTTATTCAAAAACTGGAAAAACAAAGGATGCTCATTATTACGAACTAGTTATCAATACAAAAACGAACGAACCTGAAATTTTAATAGAACGAATCGTTGATTGGGATAGACCTCATGGGACGAGAATTGAAGTTGAGATGGAAGGTGCTTATGTCAGAGGACGCAAGCAGTCAATTTACGGTTACATAAAGTCAACAGCTATCGTTAATCCCCACGCTCGGATCACATTATCAGAGCCGAATGGGGGGGTCGAGATCTTTGAGCGAGCAACAGAGGTTATGCCGGTAGAGCCGTGCGAGATCATGCCGCATCCGGAAGGCATCGAACTCGGTACCCTCATTAAAATGCTGCGATATACGGAACGAAGGCGCCTTACCTCCTTTTTGACAAATGAATTCGCGCGAATCGGTCAGAAAACAGCGAAGGAGATATGCGTGAAAGCTGGGAATCGACCCAGACGTGAATCCCAACGACCTGTCGAGGGAGCAAGTGAAACGACTACGTGATGCTTTTAAAATGGTTAAGATAATTGCCCCCCCGACAGATTGTTTGTCACCTATTTCAGAGGAATTAATAAGAAAAGGGCTTCAAAAAGAGTACGATGTTGATTTTATTGCAACGACGACTCGCGACGCGTCAGTCCATACCGGAAATCCGTTTGTGGTGGAGACAGGCATTGCCTACGGTGGGAGCTTGTCAAAAGAAGACAAAATCGATATACTGAGGTTTGCAAATCGAGTCCCGCTGTTGTACCAGCAAGGCGATTGTGCGTGTACGCATGCCGTCGAGAGGATAAACTGGAGAAATTACGATTTGAATCAGCCCGGCGGAACTGGCATTCCCCAGGGTCCTGCCGTAGTGTTGGTGCACGTTGCTTCGACAAATGTGCCGTTCACGTCCGAGTCAAAAGAGGCTATAGCCGATATTTCCGAAATCGTTGACGAGATAGAACTTGCCGTTCGAGACGTCGCTCGCGGTCTCAAGAACTACCTCGTCAAACAAAAGCTTCTTGCTAAGAGGAAAGAGAAAGAAGAGATCATTGAGAAGGTGCTGCCGAAACTCGCTGAAAAAGTAGCTGAGGTAACGGGCAAAGAGAAGCCAGACATACAACCGATCGTTGCAAGAATTATGGGCAACGTGCTCGTGCAAAAGAGAATTGAACAAGCCAACAGTGGCTACAACGTTGTTATTCGTGTAAAGAACTATTCGGAAACCCAAAAGGAATTTAATCTGCATGACTTTTCGCAGTCTGAAGTGAAAAATGCAAGCCCAAAACCGAAGATTGTTGGTGCAAACGGCACGTTTGACAACGTATGGAAGGTTTCAGTTAAGCCAAATGGTGAGAAGAAGTTTAACTACTTCGTACAGACCAGTGAACTGCAGTTCACCGATCCAATCGTTGAAGGAATACTAGCAGAAATGGTGACGGGGGCAAAGGCATTATCCAAAAAGCATGAGTCGAGTGAGTGAGGCACGGGATGGCCAAGGTAACTAAGACGAAAGAGAATGCGCGCAAAATCACGGGAGAAAGTGACACACGACAAACTGTTGGGCATAGTTGAAACACTCTACGCACAATTTCACACCGAACAAATACCATACGTGATGATCCCGACCAGAACCAAGATGAATCTTGCTTATAACGACGAGTCTGAAGTGTGGGTTTACGGAGATCGACAGAGCGCAAGGAGCTGCAAGACTGTTAGAGGTGCTTATAGTCTATTAAAAACATCGTATACAATTGATTTCCTTAAAAAGCAGCTCAACGAGAATCGCTCGTCCACGTTGAGGGAGTTGTATTACATCTCCGAAGGCTGGAAGTTGGCTAAATTTAGAGAGCAGCCTGAATCTGACAGATTGATCGAAGATCTCGAGATAATTACCGAACTCCAACGTGAGGATTTTCACGTCCGGCCTGAGGAGAATGGCGCTACTGTGTTCGGGCCAGTACGACTTCGAGAGAACATAGAGCGTCGCGGACAGTTCTCAGAGCGCATCATTCATTGCGTTGACGACGTGGGCGAGGGCGGGTATCAGATACCGTATAACGTTGATAACGTTGAGTTTCTTGAGCACGATGCCAAGTTAATCATTGCGATCGAAACAGGTGGTATGAGAGATCGGCTTATCGAAAATGGTTTTGACACTGACCATGACGCTATCATCGTGCATCTTAAAGGCCAACCGGCCCGGAGTACGCGAAGACTTCTTAAAAGAATGAACGACGAGCTCAAGCTGCCAGTGGTCGTTTTTACTGATGGCGACCCGTGGTCGTACAGAATATTCGCGTCAGTTGCGTACGGGTCGATAAAGAGCGCACATATGTCTGAATACATGGCGACGCCTGCCGCGCAGTTTATCGGTGTACGGCCAAGCGACATCGTCAGCTATGACCTTCCCACCGACAAGCTTTCAGATCAAGATATCAAAGCGCTGCAGTCTGAGCTTACCGATCCACGCTTTGGCACTGATTTCTGGAAAAGTGAGATTGCCTTACAGCTTGACATCAATAAAAAATCAGAACAACAAGCCTTTGCAAGCCGCGGTCTTGACTATGTGACTGACGTTTACTTGCCGGAACGGCTGACCGATATGGGGGTTCTATAATTGAACCACCTTTCTTACGCGCCCTTATGGTAAGATTTTTTATTACTAATTTTGTAACCGGGAGACTTCCTCCTTACAGCACCTATGGTTGTTCTATGGTTGAAGGGGATTGACGCGCGGACACTCTGGCACTACCTCACGCTTGATCGAATGAGGTCGACAGATAACCCATATGCGGCTTAGTCATATGTTCAACGCGAAAAATTTTAAATCGTTTAAAAAAGTGATCGATCGATACTGCTGAGGCGACGATAGTGCGAAGTGATCATTACTGATGTATACATGGTTAGCGAATTATTAGAATGGGTGACATCCCCTGCCTCGTTGGATTGATGATGAAAGACGCGTGCTGAGTATGAAGGGTCGTGTAAATAGAAAGGGGAAAGGTAGAGCATTGTAATTCCTTAACTCGCTCAGTACCGACTATCTTCGTGGTATAAAGATGGGATCCTGCGTGTGCAGGGGGGAGAGAGAACGTGCGTCAAAAATAGCTAACAGCGTTAACAATTACGTATTACAGGATTATTGTATTCTGGGACAGACAACGGTATTGTCGATTACGTGTAAACGTTGTATATCGAACTCTGCGATAGGATCCCGTTCATAAGCACCAGTCATTTCTATGTTCCTTTTGTTTAACGTTAATATGGCAACAAGCATTTCATATTATTGCGCACGGCGAAATTTTACAAGTAATGTGCTTTTCAGTGCGTACATGCGTTGGATCTTGATAGAATAAGCTGTAGTAACGGGTGGGTTGCTGCCGTATCAACAAACTCATTGTTAACCTAAACGGTCATCGCAAAGCTGTCTTCTCTCTAACGACGTGTCGTAATCTATGCTTTATCAGAGTTGATGAGGATACACGGCTGTAGGTAAAAAAAGAAGCAATGAACTCGTGTTGCTTGTGATCGAGGTGAACTCAGGTTGCGTTAGTCCACTTCACACGCTCAATAGTTGCCGCTCGCAGAAGTTTGCTGCTAAAATGGACCTCGGACGTTACAAAAAACCCGGATGTTACAAGAAGCGACGTTATCAGACTCGAAAGTGTTGAGTTTAAAGTATGTTCCCGCTCGCACAAAGAAGACGTTATCACTGGTCTTGTTGTGTGCTGTACTAAATATTTTTTTGACTGCATCGAAAAAAATATGTATCCTAAAAAATACATGGTTAAACTCTTTCGCATCCTCACAATTTTATTTGCAGGAGCTGGCTTCCGGCGCTATAAAAGAAGGCTGCAGGCAACTGTTCTTTTATTGCAAACTCAATAGGGGCCTCCGACACAACACCCTCTCATACCATAATACGTTTTAAGACCGGTCTATCTCAATATTGCGTAAAATGAAATAAAAAAAGAGAGCGTCTTTTACTGTATAAGCTTTTTTAGTCGCATAATTGTCGCGTTGATCCTTTATTAGAACAACAGAGCTATATATATAGGGAGTGCTAGAGCGGGGTATTGCTGAGCCAATGCACTAGCCGCTCCAATTAATGCTAGATTAATTGGCTCAAAGATCGCTACTGTGATAAAGAACATTCCAGGGATTATATTTATTATAGATAGCGGGATATTAAGCAGTAATAATACCATTGTTTTTCTACCTCCTTTGATGAGTTGTTCATATTTTCTTTCCTTTTTTATAGTTTAGTTTTTAAATACGATTTACGAGTTTAATGTGCCTATATATAAAATTTTGCATAAAAACGGCAAATAGCTAGTAACAGCACAGACACATCAAGGTAATATCACAATGATCCACTCTCTAGTTATTTCTGTAGACAAAAGTTAAGTGAGCTAACAACAATTTTAACTGAATAACGTCAAAAGATTATTGGGAACTTCACTTAAAGATCCTAAATTTTAGTGCGATGGTATAAATAATGATTTTAAACTAACTAACTACTATTAAAGTAAATATTTGGCGTAACGCAGTTTTTCAGTTATGAACAAGATAGGAGTAGTAGCAATTCAAGGAGATGTTTCGGAACACATCAATGCGATGAAAAGAGTCGCAGATGACTCCATTTATGAAATCGTCAAGATTAAACACAAAGGTGCCGTTCCAGAATGCGATGCGCTCATCATACCAGGAGGTGAAAGTACTACCATATCTCGTCTACTACACGAAGAAGGCATAGCAGAAGAAATTCTTGATAACAAAGATATACCCATCATGGGCACTTGCGCGGGTTTGATAATACTATCAAGCTACAGTTTAGACGGGGTTAAGTCACTGGATCTAATGGACACGACAGTGGTGAGGAACGCATTTGGCAGGCAAGTTGATTCTTTTGAGGTGTCACTGGACGTAAAAGGATTTAGTTCCAAATATAATGGAATCTTTATCCGCGCGCCTGCAATAACCAACGTCGGGAAAGATGTTGATGTTCTTGCAAAAGTCAATGATTATATAGTGGCAGCGCAGCAAGGAAATAAATTAGCGCTTGCGTTTCACCCAGAATTAACCGGCGATTTGAGATTCCACCGTTATTTTCTAAATATAATTAAAAACAAACGGACAAGTTCTAGCGTAGACAAAAACTGATATGACGTGAAAGAGCTGCGGATGGTCACGAGCTAATTTAGAACTCATAAAATTAAAACGACGCTATTGTTCATAATTTTATAAGCAAAGAAACCTTTATTTGGTTATGGTAATAAATATATATGGGGATAGGAACTATATTTCCGTAACGCAGTTTAAGTTCTTAAATTGCTTAAATTAATTTGACTTAGTTCATTAAAGAAGCGCAGTTTTCAGAATGAGCAATAAATTGAGGAGATTTCACGCTCAACAGTGAAAGCTATCGCAGTTGTAGATTATCCTTGTAAATAAATATTATAAAATAATTCGATAAAAAGGGGATGTACAGGATTTGTGCAGCATTATGGGTATTACTAGTGAGAGTGGCACGTTATTCTCCGCCAAACAAATAGTTACAGGAATAAAAGTTATGAACGACCGTTGTAACGGTCTTGGCGGGGGATTTGCAGCCTATGGATTGTATCCCGAGTATAAAGATTACTACGCATTGCACATCTTGTTAAAAAAATTCGAACTTAAGGATGAAGTTGAAGAACTGCTTAAGGATTCCGTAAACATATACAAGGATGAAGAGATCGAAACTCGTCCCGTAGCGACGATATCGCCAGATTATGTCCCGTGGCGATTTTTTGTGGACGTTCCTGAGCGGGTTGAAGGCAGCTCGGACGATTACATCATAAATCTTGCCATGAACGTAAATAAAATCGATGGTGCTCTTGTGGTATCAAGCGGTAAAAACATGGGCGTCTTTAAAGCCACGGGATACCCGCATGAAGTTGCTCACCTCTACAAACTCGAAAACTACAAAGCTCACACGTGGCTAGCGCACGGCAGATATCCCACTAACACGAGAGGATGGTGGGGGGGAGCGCATCCTTTCAGCATATTGGATTGGAGTATTGTACACAATGGCGAGATAACGAGCTATGGCACGAACAAGAGATTTCTCGAGTTGTACGGCTATCAATGTAATTTTTTTACGGATTCTGAGGTCCTTGCGTACCTGTGGGATTTGCTCGTGAGGAGACACAAGCTCTCTATTGAACGCGCGTCAGAGGTTCTAGCGCCACCATTTTGGGAAAAGATAGAAAAAATGCCGCTCAATGAGAGGGAAATCATAGAAGCTCTGAGAATAACCTATGCCCCTGCAATGGTCAACGGTCCTTTCGGAATCGTCGTCGCTACTGGTTCGGGGCTAACCGGGATCGCGTGTGAAAACACGATGATAGGTTTGTCAGATAGAATAAAGCTAAGACCATTAGTGTGTGCAAAGCAATGACGGTTACACGTACATCGCGAGTGAAGAGAGTGCAATACGAGCAGTGTGTCAACATCCAGAGAAAGTATGGGCCCCGGCTGCAGGAAAGCCAACAGTTGCAAAGGTGAATGCGTATGTATAGCGCAGTTCCGGAATTTCGAGTGAACATCGACAGGGACCGATGCAGACTCTGTCAAAGATGCATCGAAAATTGCTCGTTTGACGCATTGGACTGGCGGGATGATAAGGTCAAGTCGTTCGACGACAGGTGCGTGGGCTGTCAGCGATGCGTGAGCATGTGCCCGAAAGATGCGATAACCCTGACGTAGAACGCCATCAGTCATGAGCCGACACCCGACGTGGACTGAAGATATACGAAGGGATATCTATACGCAATCCCGAACAGGAGCAGTCCTTCTGGCGAGCACGGGCAATGAACTTCATGAGAGAGTTGTTTTCGATAATCTTCTCCTTGACGCGTGCCAAGTGACGAATCCTGCCATCGACCCCTTGAGAGAACCAATAGAGCTGACGGACGTATATAGGGAAAAAGCCTAAGATATTGGAGTTAGAGGGTGAAGGAGAAAACGTAAAGCTTACAACAAAATTGGCCCCTAAACTGAAGCTCGATACCCCCATAATGATTGCTCAGATGTCGTATGGAGCAATAAGTCTTGAGGCACACGAAGCGCTTGCACGTGCTGTTGCCATGCGAGGTACGACGATGGGGTCGGGGGAAGGGGGACTCCATAAGCGGTTGTACCCCTATGCAGACCACATCATTGTCCAAGTTGCGAGTGGACGCTTTGGCGTTCATCCTGAGTACCTTAACGTAGCAGCGGGAGTTGAGATTAAGATAGGACAGGGCGCAAAGCCCGGTATAGGCGGCCATCTTCCTGGTGCGAAAATCACTGAAGAAATATCTGAGACGAGAATGATCCCTGTAGGCACCGATGCGATAAGTCCGGCTCCTCACCACGACATTTACTCGATCGAGGATTTAGCGCAACTCGTTAACTCTCTGAAGGAGGCGACGCGGTACAAAAAACCGGTATTTGTAAAAATCGCAGCGGTTCATAATGTCGCCGCGATATCGAGTGGCATAGCGAGAGCGGGAGCAGACGCAATCGTTATCGATGGCTTCAGGGCTGGAACGGGAGCAACTCCGAAAATCATACGAGATAACGTTGGGATTCCAATAGAATTCGCCCTTGCAAGCGTCGATCAACGGCTCCGAGATGAGGGGATTAGGAATGAAACAAGCATAATCGCGAGCGGTAGCATCAGAAGCAGCGGAGATGTAGCCAAGGCAATAGCGCTTGGGGCTGACGCCGTGAAAATTGGAACTGCTGCCCTCATAGCCCTAGGCTGTACGGTGTGTAAGCGATGCTATACGGGCAAGTGCGCCTGGGGGATAGCCACTCAAGATCCTCAGTTGAGATCGAGGCTCGACGTCGAAGAAGGTGCTAGGAGGGTTTCAAATCTCCTTTCTGCGTGGTCAATTGAACTGAAGGAAATACTTGGTGCAGCAGGAATCAACTCAATTGAAAGCTTGCGGGGCAATAGAGATAGGCTCAGAGGATTTGGACTGGATCACACGTCGCTTGAGATTCTCGGCGTAGAGGCTGCTGGTAACTAGTAGGTCGGTAGGTGAGAGTGTGCGGATTACTGCAAATGGCCTGCATTACAAAGAATTAAACGAGAAGGATATTTGAAGCCGTGCAGAACGGGGAGAAGGAGTTCGATACTTGACGACGTGAACGGCCAGAGATTTATAGCAGACGGATTGAAGGGGAATATTAAAATTGACATCTTTGGGATTCCCGGCAACGATCTAGGGATGTTCATGGACGGACCGACAATCACCGTGCACGGAAACGCCCAAGACGGCGTTGGAAACACGATGAGTTCTGGTAAAATCATCATACACGGAGATGGAAGAGACATTGTCGGGCATAGCATGCGGGGGGGCACCATCTTCGTCAAGGGTGACGTAGGGTATCGCGTAGGGATTCACATGAAGACCTACAAATCAAGCGTCCCGGTAATAGTTGCCGGAGGGAAAGCAGGAGATTTTCTCGGTGAATACATGGCCGGGGGCGTTATAATCATTCTCGGAATTAATAGCGAGGATGAAGTTGATACCCTGGGCGAATGGATCGGAACCGGCCAACACGGCGGTGCAATATACGTCCGGGGAGAGGTGATGAGAGCAAACTTGGCAACGGGACATCACGGCTTAAGATGACCAAAGAAGATGAAAAGCTCGTTAGAGGAGTTCTCATGGACTACTGCAAGACGTTCAATCTTGATATCAATGAACTATTTACCAGTAAATTCACCAAAATTGCACCCCTGTCACATAGGCCCTACGCTGCGTTGTATACGTGCGACTAACTAGATACTAACGGTGAAACAATGGCACTTATCTCTTACAAGGATTTAAAACAAAAAGTGTGGGATGTTGACAAATGCTGTGGTTGCGGCGCTTGTGTTGGCGTGTGCCCTACTGAAGCGCTCTATTTCAACTCGAACGACGCACATTCTCCAACATCGAACGACTACTGTAAAGTGACGAGAGATTCGGTGCCCTGTGGGGCGTGTTTCAATGCGTGTCCGAGAACCGACATGGTCGAATCCAGTGGGTTCGGCAACATCGTTTCCATCTACCAGTCAAAATCGAAAATAAACGTTCCACACGCACAATCGGGAGGGATTGTCACCTCGTTACTTTTAGCTGCACGCGAATCTGGTCTGATTGACGGTGTCATTTTAATGGATGTTGATCGATGGAATCAAAAATCAGAGCCGAAACTCGCCGTTACCCGTGATGAGATCCTCGCAGCCGCAGGTTCGAGATACGTTTGGGCGCCGATTTTGAAGGAGCTAAGAGAAGCGATAGAGGAGAGAAAGCTCAAAAAGATCGCAATTGTCGGCACGCCTTGTGTCATGACCGCTGTACGGAAGATTAGGGAGTCCGACCTCGACGTGCTCTCCATCTATAAAAATGCAATACGTCTTTCGTTAGGGCTCTTTTGCACTGAAATTTTTACCGATAAACTTCTTGACAAGCTTGAAAAAGAATTGGACGTAAATCTTTTCGATGTCAAGAGCGTCGATGTCAAGGGCAAGCTTATTGTAACGCTTAACAACTCAGGTAAAGTGGAGATACCCCTAAAAGACATCAGCGACGTTAAAAAACAGGGATGTGAGTGCTGCTTTGATTTCACGAGCGAAGATGCAGATCTTTCGCTTGGAGCCGTCGGTGCCGAACCTGGCTTCACGGTAGCGATCGTCAGAAACAAAACAGGTGAAGGGTTCTTAAAGCTTGCAGTGTCAAACGGTTACATTGAGTTAAAACGCGGAGTTGATATAGAAGCAATTGCAAAAATCGGGTCGAAGAAGAAAGGGATGTCAACAGATGCTGGGCGAGAAGCATTGAATAAGGGCGCACAAGCGGAAATCACATGAAAGGTAACTGCTACTTACTTATGCGTTCAGTATTACGCGGACCTGAGTAGGGGCTCTAAAAAAGTTCTCCCTCTCTCGTGACCTTCGATAGTTCTGTGTTCGTCTATTAAAAAGCCGTTATAGTTGATCTTTTGAAGTGCACGTATTACTTCGTTCCAATTAACGGTGCCTTGTCCAACAATCGAATGTGATTCTCGAAGCCCGTCGTTGTCGTGTATGTGGACGTGCTTAATCCTCGTACCAAACTTATCGATCATCTCAGACGGTGGAATGTCGGTGGTATTGCAGTGGCCGACGTCAAACGTAATTTTCAGCCATTTTGAAGATAATTCATCTACAATACGTACAATGCCATCGCCTCTCCAGGTGTCAATAAACGCTGGCGGCTGCCTCGGCATGTTTTCTAGACACGCTAAGATCTTTTCTTCTTCCGCTCTTTCACAAATTGTTGAAAAAGAGTCAAACTGATTGCTCTTAGCAATCGCTTCAAGTTGTTTTATACTCCTAGGATAGCTCACAACCCCTGGATGAACGACTATTAGGTTACATCCGAGGTCCTTTGCGTATGAAATTGAATGTATAATTTCATTGACAGAGGCTTCTCTCATGTTTGGGTTGGTACTGGCAAGGTTTATGCCGCAATAAGGAGCGTGCATCGTGTAGGTAAGATTGTACTGTTCTTTAAGCTCAAGAAGGGAGTCCACATTTCTTAAGCCATAGTACACGTGCGGGTATTCTGAGACGAGTTCTATTATCTTAAACGCGTCAGCCACTCTCTCGATAAATTCAGAGACGTTCATTTCCGTCATCGATGAAACGCCGTAGTCCATACTTCAGCCAACGCCTTTGCTGTACATAAGTTTGTCGTTAAAAAAACGGTGAGGGAGAGGATACGTTAAGTAAGTAAGTTGAGGCGTTTGGAGCTGACGCTCCATTTGCTAACGACTTTAGCGCCTGTATAACCATCTCCACGTATTCGGTCTTAGCCGTATCGTAATGATCACGTGCCTTTTTAACTTCTAGATCATCTGAACCAAGCTTTTCCACACGGTCAAGCGTTTTTTGTGCTGTCTCTAACACCCACCTATCTCTAATTTTTGAATCGACAATATTGATAGCTTCCGGCCTGATTGAGACTTTTGGATCACCTTCTGGTGGGTAATAGATATTGAGCTTTCCGACAACCGCCACGAAGACCGGGGGCTCAATGCCACTTAATTTTGTAGCCGCTTGCGATTGGTATTGTCCCGCGTAAATCGTAAAAACTCCTGTTGGATCTGAAACTCTGCCTCTCCAATATTCAGATTCAGCGCCTATATTTTCTTTTTCGGTAAGCGTTCCTACGACAAAAACACGATTGCACTTTGCTCCCGTCGGCGTTATGATGTACTGCGGTGCGTAGGGGTCTTCGTGCTCTTTATAGTGAAGGTTTGAATCACGAAGCTCTTTCGCAAAGACTCTTCTCGCGACTTCACGCTGCTTTATCGACATTTACCGCTCCCCCTCTGCACGTTTTAATGCGAAATCGACCTCTCCTTCGTCCACGTCAAGGAGCTCTTCAAAGCCGGTTACTAAAATCCATCGTGGCGTTTTGGTACCCCGAATTGAGTAATATCGTCCCACAATCATGTCGGTTATCGTATCCGAGACGATATTTTGATCGAGAGCATCAATCGCCATATCCTTAGCAGTTTCCAACGTGATCCCTGTCAACTTCTCTGTCAAATCGCAGTTGAAAAGTATGTCGTGCACTTCGTCGCCATCATCAAGTACTGCCTTTATCCGTAAGTCGTAGATGCTCTCGACTTTGCCGTGTTCAGGACAAGAGCCCTTGATCACGAGCCTTCCACAGTCGGGGCACCTCTTGATCAATCCAGAACCTGACTGGACGTCGATTATCACTCCAGTCAGGTGCTCTTCGGCGCGGACTACGGTGACCTCTTCGTCAAGGGCACGCCATTTCGGTCGTCTTATTGAAGCTTACGCTAAACCTCCCCTGCCACAATTTGGTTACGACGTTTCGAATGGCGTAACTTTTGCCCTCTTCTAACAATGGCAACTGTGCGTTGGCCCAGTTCGTGAACTTTATCGTGCCACTTTCATCTCCAAGCAACCCGACTTGTGCGATAGATGGCGAGTTGGGCTCCCACAGCTTACAACTTTTACTTTCAGGTTCAGCCACCGTTCTTGGTCGTTCACGTCCGATATTTTTGCGTAAGCGCCCTCCGACGACGTTCCTGACCGCTCCCGAGGACCGCGATGCTGCTTTAAGAAATAGTTCGTAACGCTTCGCTTCGCCTCATCAGCAGGAACTTTAAACTCATTTATCAGAGCGTCTAAGCGATTTTCGATTTCAAAAACAGGAACTTCAACGTTCAGCTCTAAAAAACGAGCGTGTATTTGCTCAGCCAATTGCTTATTATCCATTTTCACCACAAGCCTTTGTTTTCTTTTTTATTTTTATTGAAAGGCATAATATCATCTGTATCAGCAAATATAAAGCTTTCTTAAACGGCAGGAAAGTTATAGTAATAGTCATTGGATAACAACAGATTGATTGACGTAAAAAAGAGAGGAGGAGTCAGGGCCGTAAGCCTCCTTTTGTTTTAAGTGGCATTCATCTACGCGCTTACCTGGATGTCATCTGGACGTTTCATTCATCCTATTTAGCTTGCACCTGTGAGGATTCGCCGTTTCATCGTATCCCTTCAGCGTCATCGGTTCTCCACCTCATAGTCATTCGCTGGAGGACGTATCGTTTCTGTGCCAGAGCCATGACTCTCGCCATGCGGCTTACGCCGCTCACATGTCCAGACGGTGGGAGGACTTTCCTCAGCAGCGAAGCAACGCCACCGGCAGCCACTCACCCTCTCTCCTGCTAAATACGTCGATGGCAAACATAATATAATTATTTGTCGACTACTATGCATGCACATTGATGAGGGAAAAGCGGCGGTCGAACTCGCTCGGCGACGCAATAGAAGGCTTTTTACTAAGTAAGCAGAAGGTTCCCCCTCCTAACGATCTGCCTGTCATGTTTGAAGAGCCCCGAGGAGTTTTTGTAACGCTCAATTCTGGGATGCTAAGAGGCTGCATTGGATACCCCTATCCGACCATGAAACTAAAAGATGCCATAATCGACGCTGCAATTAGCGCAGCAGTCTATGACTACCGATTTCCACCCGTAAATGTATCGGAACTTGATACCATTACCATAGAGGTAACCATTCTCACACAGCCAGAGCGAATCCACAGCGCAGAGGAAATCATGGTCGGAAAACACGGGGTCATCATCAAAAAAGGCTGTACACCAGGGATTGCTGTTGCCGCAGGTTGCGACGGAATACAACTGGACGCCACACGAGTTCTTGTCTCACACGTTCGAGAAAGCTGGACTGAGTCCCGGTACGTTGGGGGCTGAGCTCTACGTCTTTGAAGGGCAAATATTTGAAGAAATCGAGCCACACGGAGACGTCGTGGAAAAGTGTATCTGTTGAACTGCGCATGACCACTACATTCCATTGCAAACGGCAAAGTATTTTACCGCGGTCACATGATCGAGGCTGATCATACTCATTGAAGACGAAAAAATCAAATCAGTCGCAAAAGACGTTAAAGCAGACGAAAAGATAAATGCAAAAGGGCAGCTTGTGCTTCCAGGAGCAATCGACGTACACGTGCACTTCAGAGATCTTGAGGAAGCGTACAAAGAGGATTGGTATTCCGGTTCGTGTTCAGCGGCCGCTGGCGGCGTCACTACCGTCATTGACCAACCAAACACAATCCCACCGACGTGCGACGTCTACATCGTACAATGACAAACGTGCCGTGGCGCGTGCATCAATTGTAGACTACGGGATAAACGCCTGCATTAGCGATTTCGAACAGGCAAAAAAGCTGTGTGAGCTTGGTGTCACGGCATTCGGAGAGATATTCATCCAAAATAAAACGACAGATGAGTTATCAACATTGCTGCAAACCATCAAAGATCTCAATGCTTTGGGGTGTATACACGCTGAACAATTGTATGAAGGGGTCGATGGACGAAGTTACTGCGATAGGCGACATCCTACACGCTAATCGAACAAGTGGCGCACGGCTTCATATGTCGCACGTGAGCACCCGAGCGGGATTGGAACTCGTGAAACATTCGCCACAGAACGTCACCTGTGAAGTGACGCCACACCACCTCTTTTTATCGGAAGCTGACGCCGAGAGATTAGGACCATTTGGGAAGATGAGCCCTCCGTTACGCAGCAGTGCTATAGTCGAGGCACTATGGTCTGACATAGATGCGATTGACATGATCGCGAGTGATCACGCTCCCCATTCGGTGAGTGACAAGAAATCGCCGATACCACCACCGGGCGTGCCGGGAGTAGAAACGCTCGTGCCATTGCTTCTCGCAAATTTAGACCGACTTGGGCTCGAACGATTCGTTAGGCTCACAAACGTAAATCCGGCAAAACGCTTCATGTTGAAAGGCAAGGGTCCGATAGCCGAGGGAAATGACGCGGATTTGATGGTGGTAGATATAAAGCAAAAGCACAAACATGTCATAACGGCAGAAAAGCTTCACAGCAGAGCAGGTTGGACACCTTTTGAAGGGATGGAAGGGATCTTTCCTTCGCTTACCATCATACGGGGCAATGTTGTCTTCGAAGGGGACATAGTGGCTGAAAAGGGTTGGGGACGTCAGGTTTTTGGTCCTGGAGAGAATTAAACGTTATTCATTTTTGCTTAATTAATTAACAGAGCTCGTCGTCTCACTGAAGTTTGCAAGTCATAAAGCTGACTTTAAAATGCATTTTTCTTGAAATATACGTTATAGTTTACAGTAAAGCAGCAAGAAAGCTCATCTGCTTCAGCGTTGAGATGAATTGCATTCGGTTCGTATAGACGACAAACGGTATATCCATATACATATACGATAAACAACAACACACAATCAATGCATAGAGGAAACATAGCATACATACTTATAATTATAAAAAAAATTCTACACGCGACCGGCTCGGCTCAAAGACATTGGCACAAAACGAGACGAGAGACCTATGACGATATTATAAACCGACTCATTGATTTGATTTCTATGTTGCTCGCACGCCAAATAAGACACTCATACGACTTCTCAGATGAATGAGCGAAGGCTAATTATGTAGCCAAGTTTGCGATAGCAAAAAGGGTAGTTTCAACAAAACACGTTAAGCATATCGGCTTAACGTCAGTCATTGCGAACAAACTGCTCAGAAAGTACGGCAGAGATTGAAACGTGAAGTCAGTCAGACGGGTGAAGCTCATCGTTCCACAGCAAGGCATCAGGCAGAGTAAAACGTTAGTACGAATACCATCACTCACTCCACGTAGAGTTTGATACGTGGAATGGAATGAACTCGGTGCGATACGGCAAATAGAGTAGAGGTAGATCATCAGTATTTCTACGTGACCTATACTACACTCAGGACGAGCAGCACCCACACGAACCAACAGAATATATCGGAATCGACAGAAATGCGACAGGACACATCATCGTAGCAGTACTTCCGAATGAAAAGGTCTTAAAGCTTGGCAAGAACGCACCACACATTCATCAAAAGCATAAGCACATCAGAAAGAAACTTCAGGGCACACGAGAGTTAAGGCGTTAAAACGTATCAAGAACCGAGAGAGACGAATTATCAAGGACATTAACCACAAGATCAGTAAGAAACTCATAGACGCCGCTAAAGCTCATGATTACGGACTTCGACATGAGTTCTTAACAGGCATTAGGAAAAATAAGAAACACATTAGGAAAAGTAAGAAACACCGTAAGACGTTTAACTACCACCAACTTCATTCATGGTCGTTCTATGAGTTCCAATTATTCTCAGAATACAAAGCAAAATTATATGGAGTAGTTATCGACTACATCGACCCCCGCTATACTTCGCAGACGTGTTCTCGCTGCGCTAGCCTTGGACTCGGACTCGGACTCGGACAAAGGGTCAAAAAACAATTTAAGTGTCTCAAAAACGAATGCAGACGCGTTGATCATGCTGATGTCAATGTGGCGTTCAACATCGGTCAATTCCGTACACAAAGAGATGTACGGAAAGGGAGCACTGACATCCCCAAAGCGACGCTGAACTCAACCACTCCGATGTCCAACTGTAGAACCTCGTTGCTTTAGCGCGAGAGTATGTCAGTTATGCTTACGGTGGACGAAATAAGGGCATAAACTCACCACACTAAATACTGAAAACGCTAAATATTGAAAAAAGAGGGCATAATGCCTCAAGACAATGTTTTTAAGATCCTCGCTTTCTTTATTATTTGCAATATTTTAACAGCTCTATTATTTTGCTAGTTAACTAGTAATCATGAAATAACAAGAATCTCTTGCCATAAGGTTCCCCCCGCTAGGAGTCTCATTACCGCCACAAGAGAGGCCATGCAAACAGGAATAACCAGGGGGCAAATAATAATAGACCCGTTAATAGGAAAAACATTTGTCTCACCTCCGATTTGTTAGACCAATAACCAGCAATAAATTTGTAATGTATAGGTATATCAAATTATCCCCACGTTTTTGGCTTTTTTAAAAAAATAAGAGCAATTACTGTTTTAATTTCTGGTATCGTTCGGACAGCAGTAATATCTGGTGGGCGCCTTGTTCGAACTATAGTTGAGATGTATGGAGAAGTACCTCTCAGGTTTTCGGATAAATTAACATTATTCACCTGATTCAGCACTATAATAAGCAAAAAATTGGCTGTAACGCGTTTTATAAGATTGTGGGGGTGGCGGGCACAATTTTATTACGTTAAAACATAAGAATAGTGTAATACTGACAAAACGCAACTTTTTAGTGCTGCTTTGCTTAAGTTAATACATAAATTATGGCTTCGAAGAAACTGATCACAATAATTAAAATAACCACCGTACTATATCAGTATAATTTGTAACAGATATTCCATAACTTACTCTCCTGATTCTGCAGCGTATCACTGCTGCGTGATTCACGTTACTGACAAACAGCAAGAAAGCCCGCTCTTTTAAACGAACGGCGGGATGAATTGTGTGCGAACCTATACAATACAAACACTAAAAATAATGATGTAATAGGTTAAAGTGTAGAATAAATAGATATTATGTTCTTAACATGCAAAATTAAGCATACATATGATTTCTTGCATGCGCTATCAAAAGCGAAAGAAGTCGCACAGTTCACTATGGATGATCGCATTCGATCAACGAAACATGTTAAACATGTTGGTTTGGGATCTATTCTATTATCGCAAACCAGATATTGAGAAAGCGTGTGCATACTCATCGAAAGGTTAAAAACGTTCTACGGGTTAAACTGACGGTTCCACGCCACGTCAAGGCATTTGACAGAATGGTACAATCATAACAATTCCGTCGTTGAATGTTGACTTTGATACATGAAATATTCTCGGTGAGGTGCGACAAGTCGAAGCAGACGAAGAGTATTTTTATGTCACCCATCGAAAAGAGTCGTCTCTATCTCCATTAACACCCGCGACGCAATTTATAGGCGTTGATAGAAACACCACAAAACATGTCGCCGTAGCGGCACTGCCAAACGGAAAAGTGTTTAAATTGGGCAAACGAGCGCCGCATATTCATCAGAAATATAAAAACATTCGGAAGAACCTACAACATAAGGGAAAATTCAAAGCGTTAAAGAAAATAAAAAAAATCGACAAAGTAGGATTGTAAGAGATATTAACCACAAGATATCCAAGAGAAGTTGATAAATAGAGACTGCATGTAAATTAGGTTATGACATTAGACTTGAGATATTTACAAGAATTCGACAAAATAAGAAACATTTGAGGTCGTTTAACTTTAATCTTCATTCATGGTCGTATTATCAACTTCAACGGTTTATCGAATATAAAGCACTACTGAGAGACATAGTTGTTGAATACATCGATCCCCGTCCGTTATGCTTTGCAAGTCTGTTCACGATGCGAAAGATTTGGGACTCGGATTAAAACATTTCAAGTGCCACTTGGACACGTTGATCATGCTGATGTGAACGCGGCGTTCAACAATAGCATCGGTAGAGGTCGATTTCTTGCAGACAGAGATGTACGGAAAGGGAGCACTGATACCCCTAAAGTGGCAAAGATCGGATTCGGATATACACCGGTTAACCATAGAAACTCGGTGTTTTAACGCAGTTCGAGAGTATGTCAGTAAACATTTGTCTCTCCGCAGCGAACCCAGTCTTGACCGATTTCCTCTGGTTATCGCTCTATCGAACTCCTCTAAAATAGCGCACCGGTAAGTGTCACTCTTCTCTCATTTGTGTTGCCACTGCTTTATTTTAGATCACATCTCTTTTTTGCTTGTAATTTTCTGCTAATACGAATATCTGGCTCTTGATGGTGTTTCATACAATTCGCACGAAAAGCACAAGGACACGAATATCAGTGGAACAACAGCGTCTGCAACACAGCAATGGCAAGAAGCGGCCGAGTCAGATCGGGTATAGATGAATGACAGTTATAACATAGATGGTAAACAATGCTGTGCGCTGAGAGGGCGGAAGGAGAAAGATCTACTCCGTTTTTCTCATCGCCTGCTTGCTTTTACTAACGTCAAAAAAGATCACTCTGATATATCGTGACTCGCCCGCCCCCTAGGAGGCCATCTTTGTTTAAACACAAACACAAAAATTTATATATATATGTACGCTTAAAAGACTTGTTGTATGCATTGCGAGCACGGTCAAACGGGCTCGCAGATTAACGTAGAAAAGGAGGTGAATAACGATGATTGCATTAATTCCTATAATTGGACCAGTGGTAGCCCTAATGTTGAGCCCAACTATTCTTGCGATGGCTTGGTCGCCTGCGGTGGCAGTACTAATTGCGGCACTCTTTTAATCGGGAGTGCACACGACAAACTCAAGAACACGAACATCAGTGAAACACAGCGTCTGCAACACAGCAATGGCAAGAAGCAGCCGAGTCAGATCGGTTGTAGCATAGATGATAATTATAACATAGACGATAAACAATGCTGTGCGCTGAGAGGGCGGAAGGAGAAAGATCTACTCCGTTTTTCTCATCGCCTGCTTACTTTTACTAACGTCAAAAAAGATCACTCTGATATATCGTGACTCGCCCGCCCCCTAGGAGGTCATTTAATTTTTGTTTAAACACAAAATTTTTATATAATGTTGAACGCTTAAAAGAATTGTTGTATGCTGCGAGCCCGTTTGACCGTGCTCGCAGATTAACGTAGAAAAGGAGGTGAATAACGATGATTGCATTAATTCCTATAATTGGACCAGTGGCAGCCCTAATGTTGAGCCCAACTGTTCTTGCGATGGCTTGGTCGCCTGCGGTGGCAGTACTAATTGCGGCACTCTTTTAATCGGGAGTGCACACGACAAACTCAAGAACACGAACATCAGTGAAACACAGCGTCTGCAACACAGCAATGGCAAGAAGCAGCCGAGTCAGATCGGTTGTAGCATAGATGATAATTATAACATAGACGATAAACAATGCTGTGCGCTGAGAGGGCGGAAGGAGAAAGATCTACTCCGTTTTTCTCATCGCCTGCTTACTTTTACTAACGTCAAAAAAGATCACTCTGATATATCGTGACTCGCCCGCCCCCTAGGAGGTCATTTAATTTGTGTTTAAACAAAAATTTTTATATAATGTTGAACGCTTAAAAGAATTGTTGTATGCTGCGAGCCCGTTTGACCGTGCTCGCAGATTAACGTAGAAAAGGAGGTGAAAAACGATGATTGCATTAATTCCTATAATTGGACCAGTGGTAGCCCTAATGTTGAGCCCAACTATTCTTGCGATGGCTTGGTCGCCTGCGGTGGCAGTACTAATTGCGGCACTCTTTTAATCGGGAGTGCACACGACAAACTCAAGAACACGAACATCAGTGAAACACAGCGTCTGCAACACAGCAATGGCAAGAAGCAGCCGAGTCAGATCGGGTATAGACGAATGATGGCTATACCATAGATAGTAAACGATGCTGTGCGCTGAGAGGGCGGAAGGAGAAAGATCTACTCCGCTTTTCTCATCGCCTGCTTGCTTTAGTTAAAAAAATTATCTAAGGCATGGTCTACTGGTCAATTCTTGTCTTTTTTCAAACTCATTAGTGAGATGAAAAGGCGTTGTATACCAAAATGATTTATGGTTTTAAACTTAATACGCTGATTCGCGGCACATAACGAAGAGTTCCTGATTTTAATTATTTTTTTATGTTTGATGATTGAGGTAGCTTTGCTTTACGGTGGCTAGCTTGTAAATTAACAACAAAAGAAAATCGAGGATGTTAACTTAATTTCTCTACCCGAATACGTGCGATTCCTAATAATCGAAGCCAGTTCGGCTTCCGCTTCTGAATAAAAACCTTTCTCTCTCAAGCAGTGCTATTAGGTGTGTGAGCATGTTGTATCGTCTCATACTTGTCTAACGACACGCTCGTCTTTATCTATCTTAAGTTGACATTCTCTGAAAATCTAACAATAATAGAAATTTATTTAATTTTAAACGTTTTACGTTTTACCTAATGTCTAAAGATAAAATTTTTAACATTAGAGTAACAGAAGACGAGCACGCTAAATTAAAATCTTTAGGCAGTGATAGGGCCCGGGAGATCTTGCTTGGCGCCGTTAATGACAACATATTTGGCACGGGGCCCGAGGGCCAGATTGAAAAATTGATTTATCAATATGAGCTCCTTGACAATCTTTTGAATAATTTGAACGATAAACAGCAGTTATTGACCACGAAGGTTCTTTCAAAACTCTCCAACGACGACTATAAGACTGCTGTGCTTACAAACTTTGATAACTTTTTCTCAAATGTAAAACGAATTGTAGAGAATTTACGTAAAGAGAAATTCGATCTTGTAAAGCTGAGAAGGCAGGGAATTCGCTACATCTTTATTGGTCTTCAAGAACTAGCGCTTAAAAATGGTTTAGGGCACCTGAATTTGCCCGATGACGAACTCTATGCAGAACTTGCTGCACGAAATCTGATAGATAACAAAGAAAAATACAAGACAAAGAAAAATACAAGAAGAATATAACGAAAGCAATTCAAGAAATTCAAGATAAGATGAAAGAACAGGAGGGACTGTACAACTCTTTACGGGAGATGTTGCCCTATATAATAATGAGGGAAAACGTGGCAGGTGAAATCGATAGAGTACAAGAAGAGATGGCAGATCTTTTGTTTGTCATCGAACACCTGGAAACCCTCGAGCAACAATACGCAAACAACTTTTTTGAAAGTATTAAGTTCAGCAATGCCGAAGAGCGAGAATCAGCGTATAAGCTCCTCGATAACAAGGACTATATTGAAAACTATTACGATTCGGATTTACCGCTGGTTGATAAATTTGAGAAGTACCTCATTTGCTGCGGCGTTGGAGAACAGAGGGCAAAGGCCATTAGAAAGAAGTATATGATCTAGACAGCTAACGTGCTGGGGACTCCGTACCCTCTGTCAGTGAATGTATGTACATATTGAAATTTGCAAGCAAAAACGTAGCTTTATACCATAATCAGAATGGACTCGACGGGAATTGAACCCGTGGCATCCACGTATTTCTCAAAAAGATGCGAACGTGGCACTCTACCCTTGAGTTACGAGCCCATAGTAATGTACTTGGTTTTCTCTCTCAGATAAAACTTTGATCCAAGACTGGCACGTAACGGATGATCCGGAGTTTAATATCTGGGGGGCTTATTGCATCCAGAATACTGATGGAGCTGAAGTAATAAGCGAAATCGTAAAATATAGCGATTACAGGATCAAAAAAAGAAGGTACAGCGCGTTCTTCGGCACAGATTTAGATTTATACCTTCGTGAAAGGAGCCTTAATCACGTTATGGTCGCAGGGGTAATGGCGAACATATGCGTTCTGCTTACGGCTGGTGACGCGTGTGCGCGTGGCTACACTACTACAGTCGTTAGCAACTGCGTCGAAACTGCGAGCGAGTATGAGAAGACGTATGCGTCACGTCACATAAAAAATGTGTTCGGAGCGCACGTTACAGGCTTAGATGATGTGTTAAAAAGTTTGTAATACTAAAAAATAAAATGTTACAGCACGTTAAGATTGCAACCGTTTCAAACAAAATTTTTTTATAATTCTGCCTCTAGACATTAAGACTCATCATTCTCCGAGTATATTCCCGCGCATAGTCTTCTGAACATTATATCGACCTATTCAGCATCTCAAGTTAAGTACGTGGGTTGCAGCTATTATTAGATCACGTACATATCTATACCACGCAAGTCTATCTGCAGTTTCCATGAGGACGGCGAAACATAGGAATAAATTGAATTTTAGAGCAATAAACACACCAAAAGTAAGTGACGCCAATAACTTCAAAAAAGACATTTTAAGTTGTTTATTTTCCAAAATAGAACTCCATACCCACCATTTTGTAGTTGTTGGACACTAATTTGAGGGATCTTAGATTACAAGCAGCTGGGCTATAATATTTAAGGAAGAAGGAACACATAAATACTTATTTCGAAAATTATCGGCAAGACTGATAGGTCAAAAAAAGGAGGTGAATAACGATGTTGGCATTAATACCAATAGCAGGTCCCGTGATTGTAGTTTTTGCAATTATAGCTCAGTATATAAGTCAATCAGGATCTTCTTCACTAGAAAACGCTCTATTATCTATACCGTACATTGCACTATTGTTTTAATAAGGGACTGGCTCTGTAGAAAACCATAATATATGGATTGCTCCACTTGCTTTGACCAACAAAAAAAGAGCAATCCTGTGTCTCACTACTCTCACAATGAACTGATAACGTTTACCAAAAATTCAGGTAGGTGACTGATATGATTTTTTATGCCTTGAGACCGATTCGCTCAACAAAGATCGTCCCACCTCTATTCTACTTTTTATATAACGATGACAATGATATTAATTAGGTATAATGAATAGGCATTACCGACTTTTACTTGCACCGATTCTGTTTCGCTCTACAAATTTTTGGCTGCTCGTTAGTGCGGCGCACCGACTAATGCCTAAGAACACAGCAACGATCGATAACAGAGCAAAAAGGGTAAGACGATCGCTCCTGGTACAGGGCTGACACCTGCTTACGTTAACTAACGAGAAAGCCTTACTGGAGATATGAGGAGCTGCAGTGTAGGAAGTGAAGTTCGCCCCTAACGTTCTTCTTTTGAATAATCTTTTAGCAGATGTGACAGATCGCTTATGCATCCGATACGACGTTACAGACAAAAAAGAGAAAGATAGATAAAAGATCCATTAAAACAGGATCTCTATATCAAGTTCTTTCGCAAGCTCCTTGTAACGATTCCTAATGGTCACTTCAGTGACTCCAGAAACATCAGCCACTTCCCGTTGAGTCCTCCGATCCCCACAGATGACGGATGCGATGTAGATGGCAGCAGCGGCAACACCAGTAGGCCCTCTACCGCTCGTAAGCTCTTTCTCTGCCGCGTGTCTCAAGATCTCCATGCTTTTGATTGCACTTCTCCCTTTAGCTTTAAGCCTGAGCAGAATCGGGGAACATAGTCTATCGGAGACGTTGGCGTTAGTTTTAGGTCGAGCTCACGTGAAATAAACCTGTACGTTCTGCAATCTCTTTTCGACTTACTCTCGACATTTCGGCGATTTCATCTAATGTCCTCGGAACCGAACATTGTCGGCACGCGGCGTACAGGCCACCACTCCTTCGATGCTGCGCCCTCGTATGAGGTTCTTGTCCACCGCTTTCCGATACACGACGGCCGCCGTCTCTCTCACATTGCGCGGGAGGCTAAGCGCTGATGCCATTCGATCGAGTTCGGAAAGAGCAAATGCAAGGTTTCTCTCAGTCGCATTTGATACTCGAATGCGCCGTTGCCACTTTCTCAACCGGTACAGTTGTGCCCTATTCTTAGAGAAAATCGATCGACTATATGAGTCTCTATTCCTCCAGTTTTCCACCGGAAAAAAAGTTCTACCGGAAAAAAATTTCCACCGGAAAAATATTAGAAACAAATCGAATAGATTAAAAAAATAAACGTCGTAAGATAATTCACCATTAAGAACAGTAAATGATAATGGAGGTGAAAAACGATGTTGGCATTAATTCCTATAATTGGACCAGTGGTAGCCCTAATGTTGAGTCCAACTATTCTTGCGATGGCGTGGAGTCCTGCAGTAGCAGGTACTAATTGCGGCACTCTTTTAATCGGGAGTGCACACGACAAACTCAAGAACACGAACATCAGTGAAACACAGCGTCTGCAACACAGCAATGGCAAGAAGCAGCCGAGTCAGATCGGGTATAGACGAATGATGGCTATACCATAGATAGTAAACGATGCTGTGCGCTGAGAGGGCGGAAGGAGAAAGATCTACTCCGTTTTTCTCATCGCCTGCTTGCTTTAGTTAAAAAAATTATCTAAGGCATGGTCTACTGGTCAATTCTTGTCTTTTTTCAAACTCATTAGTGAGATGAAAAGGCGTTGTATACCAAAATGATTTATGGTTTTAAACTTAATACGCTGATTCGCGGCACATAACGAAGAGTTCCTGATTTTAATTATTTTTTTATGTTTGATGATTGAGGTAGCTTTGCTTTACGGTGGCTAGCTTGTAAATTAACAACAAAAGAAAATCGAGG
The DNA here is from genome assembly GCA_963748445.1 of Methanobacteriota archaeon. Lineage (GTDB taxonomy): Archaea > Halobacteriota > Bog-38 > Methanoflorentales > Methanoflorentaceae > DASPRZ01. The sequence goes on along the minus strand of CAVVIU010000004.1, from coordinate 18,345 downwards.
ATGTTAACTTAATTTCTCTACCCGAATACGTGCGATTCCTAATAATCGAAGCCAGTTCGGCTTCCGCTTCTGAATAAAAACCTTTCTCTCTCAAGCAGTGCTATTAGGTGTGTGAGCATGTTGTATCGTCTCATACTTGTCTAACGACACGCTCGTCTTTATCTATCTTAAGTTGACATTCTCTGAAAATCTAACAATAATAGAAATTTATTTAATTTTAAACGTTTTACGTTTTACCTAATGTCTAAAGATAAAATTTTTAACATTAGAGTAACAGAAGACGAGCACGCTAAATTAAAATCTTTAGGCAGTGATAGGGCCCGGGAGATCTTGCTTGGCGCCGTTAATGACAACATATTTGGCACGGGGCCCGAGGGCCAGATTGAAAAATTGATTTATCAATATGAGCTCCTTGACAATCTTTTGAATAATTTGAACGATAAACAGCAGTTATTGACCACGAAGGTTCTTTCAAAACTCTCCAACGACGACTATAAGACTGCTGTGCTTACAAACTTTGATAACTTTTTCTCAAATGTAAAACGAATTGTAGAGAATTTACGTAAAGAGAAATTCGATCTTGTAAAGCTGAGAAGGCAGGGAATTCGCTACATCTTTATTGGTCTTCAAGAACTAGCGCTTAAAAATGGTTTAGGGCACCTGAATTTGCCCGATGACGAACTCTATGCAGAACTTGCTGCACGAAATCTGATAGATAACAAAGAAAAATACAAGAAAAATGTATCTAAAGCAATTCAAGAAGTTCAAGATAAAATGAAAGAACAGGAGAAACTTTACGACTCTTTACGGGAGATGTTGCCGTACATAATAATGAGGGAAAACGTGGCGGGTGAAATAGATAGAGCAAAAGAAGAGATGATGGATGTTCTGTTTGTCATTGAACATTTAAAGGCCCTCGAACAAAAATACGCAAACAACTTTTTTGAAAGCATTAAGTTCAGTAATACCGAAGAGCGAGAATCAGCGTATAAGCTCCTCGACAACAAGGACTACATCGAGACCTATTACGATTCGGATTTACCGCTTGTCGATAAATTTGAGAAGTACCTCATTTGCTGCGGCGTTGGCGAATCAAGGGCAAAGGCTCTAAGAAAGAAATTTATGACCTAGGCAGCCAATGTGCCCGGAACTCCGTATATCATCTGTCTGTGAATATATAGAATTTGCAAGCAAACTCGTGGCTTTATGCCATACCATAAGTAGATGGACTCGACGGGATTTGAACCCGTGGCATCCACGTATTTCTCCGAAGATGCGAACGTGGCACTCTACCCCTGAGTTACGAGCCCGTACCCTAGTTAGTTTTTAGTGAGATAAAACTTTCTTCACAGAATTTCAGTTGGCTCAACGCTAATTCTCTTGCTTTTTCAAGCGAGAAATCCGCAACAATGTTTCCGTTTTGAAGCACCGGCAACAAGAGAGGCTCACTTTCGCTAAGATCAAACTTCTCCTCAGTGCCACTAATTATTATCTTGTCGTCAAGAGTGCTCCAGTCTCTGTATATTTGCTTTTTACCTCCAAGCTTCCCTCTTTTTGCTACAAATTCTCCGTCTTTTTCGACTATATCCATGGCGAAATCAACTGGCGGGGCACTAGCTACTTTGCTGCCCACGCCGAAACCGTCGGTTATATCTCGCAAGTCTCGCACATCTTCTTCGTCAAGCCCGCCACTTATGAATATTTTAACGTCACTGTGGCCTCTAATGTCCATCTCCCATCTTACTTCACTAATGATAGCTTTAAAATCTCCTCTCCTTGATGACGGAGTATCAAGTCTAACCGCAAATAGATCTCTGATATTGGTACAAGCAAGTATGGATTCTGTCTTCTCATCAGCGTAAGTATCGCAAAGGCATATGCGTGGGACTTCTTTCGGCATAACATCGTTGAACGATCGCCACGCCTCAATCTGTTCTCCAAAGCATATGATTAAAGCGTGCGGCATTGTGCCCTCAGCCTGTAATCCTGAAAGTTGTGCTCCAGCATAGTTACTTACTCCATCCATGCCCCCAAGATATGCATTCTTTTCAATGACTCCCGCGAGGCATGGATGTTGGCGCCTTGATCCAAATGACACCACTCTCCTCTCTCCCGCAGCAGCTTTAATTTTAAAAGCCTTAGTTGCGATACCAGACGCGTGGCACAAAAAACCTAATATGGAAGTCTCGTAACGAGCAAAATCTAAATAATGCCCCTCTACGTATAAAACAGGTTCTCTCGGATAGAACAATGTCCCTTCTTGCATGGCATAAACATCGAGTGGCTTTCCCTCTAGCAAGCTGGTTACGTCTTCAACACCAGACAGTATTCCCGTTGCTGGTGCTGTGACTTCAGCAACAACTTTCGGGTTAACACCTTTTTTTGCCAGTACCTCTTCGGTTCTTAAGAAATATACATCGGTTGATAACCCATCCAGAATTGTGTGATCATCGATTATAGTGAACATATAACATAACCTCGCGCAAATCTATATTAACCCTACGAAATCAATTAATAACTTCAAACGACTAACAAACGGTATAGTTTTTTATACACAAACCAAGACTTTGGGGATATATGATAAAAGAGGTTTTACTCATTGGGGATATGCAATATGACTTTGTTGCCAAGGACGGTGCTCTGTACATTGGTGACCGAGTCCAAAAAACCATATATAATTTGCTAAAGCTTGTAGATAGCATTAAGTTTGATAAGGTAATTCTGATTCAAGATTGGCACGTTATGGATGATCGAGAGTTCGACATTTGGCGGCCCCACTGCGTCCAAGATACCCATGAAGCTGAAGTGATAAGCGAAATTGCAAAATATGGCGATTACCGGATCAAAAAAAGAAGGTACAGTGCGTTCTTCGGCACAGATTTAGACTTATTCCTTCGTGAAAGGGACTTCGTCGATGTTATGGTGACAGGAGTAATGGCAAACATATGCGTTCTTCATACAACCGGAGATGCGTGTGCCCTTGGCTATAACACGACCGTTGTTAGTGATTGTATTGAAACAACAACCGATTATGGCAAGGCATATGCATTATATCATCTAAAAAATGTATTTGGCTCGCATGTTGTGACTTTAGACGATGTACTAAAAAGCTGACAAAATTAAAAAAGTAGTGATTAGAGACCCATTAAAACAAGATCTCTATATCAAGTTCTTCCGCAAGCTCCTTGTAACGATTCCTAATGGTCACTTCAGTGACTCCAGCTACGTCAGCCACTTCTCTTTGAGTTCGCCTGTCTCCACAGATGACAGATGCAATGTAGATAGCTGCAGCAGCAACACCGGTAGGACCTCTGCCGCTTGTAAGCTCTTTTTCTGCCGCTTGCCTCAAGATTTCAACTGCTTTTGATTGTACTTCCCCTTTTAGCTTTAAGCCAGAGCAGAATCGCGGGACATAGTCTATTGGAGATGTGGGCGTTAATTTCAAATCTAGCTCGCGTGATATAAATCTATACGTTCTGCCAATCTCCTTTCTACTTACTCTTGACACTTCAGCAATTTCGTCCAATGTCCGGGGTACTGAACACTGCCGGCACGCAGCGTAAAGAGCTGCTGCTGCTACCCCTTCAATGCTGCGGCCTCTTATAAGGTTCTTGTCGACCGCTTTTCGATATACTACTGCTGCCGTCTCTCGTACGTTGCGTGGAAGGCCGAGCGCCGATGCCATCCGATCTAGTTCAGAAAGAGCAAATGCGAGGTTTCTTTCGGTTGCATTTGATACTCGAATACGACGTTGCCACTTTCTTAGCCGATATAATTGAGCTCTGTTCTTAGAGGAAATCGATCGACCATATGAATCTCTGTTCCTCCAATCTATCATAGTCGATAATCCTTTATCGTGAATTGTGTATGTCATCGGAGCCCCTACGCGGCTTCGTTTCATGCGTTGGTCATGATCCAACGCTCGCCACTCAGGACCCATATCCATAAATTCTTCATCAATCACAAGGCCACATTTATCACACACAAGTTCTGCTCTCTCATAATCTTGTACAAGTTGCCTGGAACCACACTCGGGACACACGGCTTTAGACTCTTCGTATTCGCCAAGTTCTTTTTGACGTTCTTTTGCGATTTCACGAGTTTTTTCTCTCTCTATCAGTCTCTCTCTTTCTACTTCTACCACGTTACTCACCAACACGATTAAACGTAGACTTTTTCACCCGCAAGTTCAATCAAGCTTGATAATGGGATATCCTTAAAAGGTCTAACAGATATATAAGGCGATTTTACGGGCCCAAACACGTCATATATCGAGCCAATTTTTTTTAGTCTTTTTGTCAGAACAGTAGACTTAATTTTCGGAAAAAATTCTCCTCTTATAATCAGGTTTCTGTGACTTGACACATGAAGAACAGTACCCAACCTTTGCAAACTGCGACCTCGAACGGTAACTTAATATATGACATTAATTTATATATATACTTTTGGTATATGACATTAATTTATATATATACTTTTGGGAAAAATTTATAAAACATTATTAAGCAACGTCCGAGGATTTTCATTTATCACCCGTGCCGCTGAGGTGACGTTGAGCCCTGCTCCACGAGCAACTATATTAGCATAATTATACGATATGAGGTCAATTGAATGGCAATCTGTATTTACTAGTAAATCAGTGCCCACTTTTGCCACGTGCCCATTTGTGATGTTATGACCGCACCTAGTTGTAAGCTCTAAAAAAATCCCATTTTTGTGTGCAAGTTCTGCATCTTCGTTTGTTATTAATCCTGGATGCGCTATTATATTTACGTCTTCGAGACTTGCTGCCACATGGTTTGTTCCTGGAGCTACTGGTTCAAGAGGAGTCTCCCCATGAACTATTACGATTTGTGCTCCAAGCCTTTTGGCCTTATATACAAGTTTAGGAATTTTCTCTGGCTGCACATGCGTAATTTCGACGCCTAAAAGGACCGTTATATCCTGGATTTCGTCAATCACCTTTTTCATGGAGTTAATGACGAAATCAACATTTGAAAAATCGACGTGATCTGTTATAGCTATGGCTTCGTGATCTAAAACCTGTGCTCTTCGTATGAGTTCGCAAGGGATGAGTTCTCCGTCACTCAACGTCGTATGCGTATGGAATTCAATTCTCCTGTTCATTTAACCAGCAGAGCTTTGGGGGCCTGTGCCCTAAGTGCTTTAATCTTCTGCGAAATAATTTTAGCTGCTTCGTGCCTTGACACAATTTTGTCAATTGACACCCTACCACTCTTTTCCCACCAGGTTCTGGGGTAGGATTTCGAAGGCTCACAAGTTGGGTTAAGTCCTAGTTCCTTAGCAGCCGTTTCAATTTCGCCAATGTTAGGGGATTTTACAGCGTCATTTTTTGAGATTATTCTCCCCTCTTTTCTTGTTTTTACAGCATCGATGTTTGCAGGCCAAATTACTCGTTGAGACATTCTTGGCATTGCCATATAGTTGTATAGTCATGCATAAAACCTTTTTTAATATGATAGCCTAATAAAATATGGAATTCATGCACAAATTAGAGATCTCAGTTGGAAAAGATGTTTTTGAAAAGAACAAAGAAGAGGCAAGACAGAATTCGAACTTACTAAAGAATCACGATATAATCGCCTTTGACATATTAGGATCAATTGGCTCAGGAAAGACGTCGATAATTGAGAAAGTGGTGCCCATTTTAAAAGAAAAGAGATTAAAAGTGGGGGCGATCGCAGGGGACGTCTCTGGAGAAGACGACTACAAGAGAATGAAGTTACTTGATATCCCGGTTATAAATCTGAATACAGGAACGGAATGTCATCTCGATGCGCACCTTGTCCGCCACGCACTTGCCCAGCTGCCACTTGAAAAAATGGATATCCTTTTCATTGAAAACGTTGGGAATATGGTATGTCCCACAGACTTTGAACTTGGAACAGCCGCGAGAATCGTTGTTGTGAGTGTAACTGAGGGGGATGATGTTGTTAACAAGCATCCTATGATATTTAGAGTGAGCGATATTGGCGTTATTAATAAAATAGATCTAGCAGGAGCCGTCGAGGCCAGTATACAGCGAATGGAAGATGATATGAACAGAATTGCGCCACATGTCAGAAAAATTAAAATGAGTGTTAAAACTGGCGAGGGCTTGGAAGAATTTACTGAAGAAATTTTAAAATATCGGAATTGAGTGAACGAAAAACTAAAGAATCGATTTGAGTAGGATTACTATCATTCTAAATGATCACTACGAGCCTCATGGATAGAAATTCCGTTAATCACTCCGTCCTGTCCTGGTCTGTTTGTGACTTTTGCTTTACCAATCTCTGTTTGAACGATAGCTCCTTTTGTTATAATATTTCGTCTTACATAATTTCTATTTGCTGGATTTGATTCAACTGTTTCAATTTTAGTTCTAAGAGTTTTGCCAGTGATGGAATCTTTGACGTTAATGTAAGATGCCCTAAGTATCTTCATTTTTGAATTTCCGCCAAATCCTGATACTTTCTTCTTTCTTGTTTCGCCAAGCTGAGTTAGCGTAGGCTCTCTGCCCATTTCATATTTTCTCTTTCCAACTGCTCTTATTAGCCTTCCACCAGCACTATTTCTTAATGATTTACCTTGCCATACCATTTTAACGTCCTGTTTATTCGAATATGTTAATAGTTGTAATAGAGTAACAGAGATATTTCAATGTTTTGTATGTAAATTCATACTGTTGTTATTTTATAAAATCGAAATAGTACTAGTAAAGTGAAAGATCGTGTCAGTAAATGTCACCGAACTAAAGCGCATTGTATCATATATATTTAGATTTAAAGGAGCTAAAGCTTTGCCTCTAAATGAGGTAGGTTACGTTATTTCACTCGATTGTGGATGGTTCACGCCAGAAGAAGCAAATAAAGTTGTAAACCTAGCATTAGAAAGAGGACTGATCGAATTTGATGGAGCTTTAGTCAAGATCCTTTTTGACCATGATCTTTACAGCGTTCCACTAGGATTTAAACCTACTTGTGCTTCTCTAAAAAAATCACTTTATAATGAAATAATTGAGTGGTTGACCAGAAAGGGATTGAAAAAGTCGGACATACTAGAGATGGTAAATAGCAGGCTTATGGAACTTGGAGGATTAGTGGATGATGAAGTTGCACTCCTGCTTGTCGCAAGGGATATGGGATATAATGTAAGGACCTTCTCTGAAGACGTATATATTGAGATCCTACATCGTCGGTGAACGCTATTTTAATTGTCTAGATTAATCAGCGTGAACTCTGCAATTAAAGCCTCAAGTTGTATTCTCTCACTTGCACCTTCTGTGAGTCGAAAGTCTATCTCGCCAATCCTATCTATCAGTTTGACTTTTTCTTTATCAGGTATTTCAAGACTAAAAACAGCTCTGTGTATTTGATTTATGATGTCACTAGCTGAAAGACCTTGCTCTACTAAAAGCGAGTCAAGAATTTTTAATGCGCCCATAAAGTTACCATTCATAGCTCTGTACATCAGCATATTGACGTCTTCCGGCGTTGCTATAGAGGTGATTTGGTACACTAAGTTTTTATCTATATCTTCTTTAACTGCTGCTGAAGATTGCAGTGTATTGATAGCTCTCCTGAGGTCACCATTTGCCACATAACAAATAGCATCTAAAGCACTATTAATTAGAGTTAATCCTTCCTTGTCTGCAATAAAGGTAATACGTGATTTTATGTCTGTATCTCTGACTGGTTTAAATCTATAAATTGCACATCTCGACTGAATAGGCTCAATTATCTTGCTCGAGTAGTTGCATGATAAAATAAATCTACAACTCATACTGTAGCTTTCCATCGTTCTTCTTAAAGCTGACTGAGCATCGGGTGTCAATGCATCCGCTTCGTCTAGAAAAATTATTTTAAATTGTGAGTTTAACGGCGCTGTCCGTGCGAAATTCTTTATTTTATTTCTTACAACATCGATACCTCTCTCATCCGATGCATTTAGTTCTGTGAAATTACTATGCCAATTATCTCCGTAGAGTTCTTGTGCTATAGCAATAGCCGCGCTCGTCTTTCCAGTACCCGCAGCACCTGAAAACAACATATGTGGTATGTTTTTTACTTTAACGTATGATTTAAGCCTCGCGATTATTATATCCTGCCCCACTATTTCGTTTAAATTGTTCGGGCGGTATTTTTCAGTCCATATTTCTTGTATGTTGATCTCTCCACGATTCAATAAGATTTAAGCGCCTAGATCTTGCAGTAACGCATTTGTTCGATGATTTGAGTTTGATGTTTCATTAAGTCCGCTAGATCAAATATACCTGTAATATCAACAACGCCTATTGCAGCTATTGGTAACCCTGTACCGTCTCGTATAGGAGCGACAACTACTGGTATATTTTTATAGTCACCAGATTCTGGCTTTGTTTTTATGATTTGATTTTCTTTTAGAACTGTTTCCAGAACTGGTCCGGTATAGCTTTCGCTTTTTACTTCTCCATTTTCGATTTTGATTCCGCGATTATTTTTACTGCGCATCGTCACTGGTAGTCGATTTAATATCTCGTGTACCGCCATAGCGAATGGTATCAAATCGTTACTGATTGAATTGACGTCAAGCGTAAAAGATTCGCTCATATAATTTTGTAGTATTGTTCCTACAACAATATATAATTTAAAATTATTCGAGCAATAATTTCATCGCCAATATTAACTGAACTAAAGATGTCGATCGTCACTATTACGTTCTTCAGACTGTCTAGGTTCGCGGTTATTTTAAAATCTCCCTGCGTAACTTACTGACTACGTGTAGATAAAGCAAGTTCCATTGGCAAACTATCGCGAGACATCTTTCGGTCTTTTGAATATTGGAATATTGCAGCCCGCCCGTCCCTTACTTTCATAGTTCGATTTGCTTGTTGACAAACTAAGGTAATTTCTGGTTCTCTTTTTGGATTTTCGTAATGTTATGGTTTATCACACGAGCAAGGCTTTATGGAAAAGTCTCTCAGGCGGGCATTTTTTAGAGAGCGTTTTTTTTAGAAGACTAAGAACATTCATGTATTTGCCCTTTGGCAACTTCTTCCACGTTATTCTATTAACTCAAATCTTCCTTCCAGCTTTTTAAGGACCTTTGGCAATGTTGTGTACTCCATATCCGCACTAGGTAGTCTATGCGGCTCAAATGGTCCATGTCTTCTCATGTAGTTTGCTATTACATTTGCTTCGGATCTTGCAGCATCATAGGCGGGGTCGTCAAATAAGTCAACAGGCCCGTGAAGTTTACCATTCGCTATCTGGAACCCAGCTGCAACGACTCTCGGTGGACCATCAAACCGCGTGCATTTAGCATTGACAAAACCAACAGGCATAATAGGTCCATTGTGGCTACCTCTCATCCAACCGCTTACAAGGTGCGGAAAGGTCCATGGTTCTAATACCTCACCAAGCGCCGGCAACCCTGATTGGGATCTAACGAGTCCTACTGGGTCGTCTTTTCCAACGTATTCACCCGCTATCTCAAACAGTTTTTCGGTGCTTATAGATGCTACCGGTTCGTCCGCAGGTAATTTGGGATGACCTTCACGCGGATAGACCCTTTTAATAACATATCGGCTTTTTGATCCGATCAGTGCGAGCATATCATACATCTCTTCCGGACAATCCATGAAAACCCTCTTGTGCTCTTTGATGTCCCATACCTCAAATCTAAAACCGAGGTGCATGCTTGGGTCGATTATGAGTCCTGCTGTGTTGAACGGATCTGCAAACATCTTATAGATAGGCAAGTTAAAAGCACCAGGCTCCGTTTTGTCCATCATAAACGCTACAAGCGGCTCTCCAGTTCTCTCAGTAAATTCAATCTCTGAAGCTCCTGGGCCTAAACCTCGTACCGTCCCTGCAAAAGCATCTTTCAATAAATCTTGTCCTGCGCCATAGAGTTTCAAAATTTTTGCTACATTCGTGCACTCTGTAAAGACCTTCCACGCCAATCCATGAATTTCTTCGTTGTTTTCTCCTTTATAATGTCCCATTATGAGTTCTAAATCATCACCGACTCCCATAACGTGAAAATCAGTTATAACATCAGTTTCTGCAGCATCTTTTAGGATTTCACGAGCTTTTTCACAAATGCCCGGGTGGACAGTAGCATGTCCCGGAAATCCTCCAACATCAGCTTTTATCAAACTTATGGTAACTTTGTTCATTTATTTCACCACACGACTCTCAACTTAAACTTGTGTAACTTATAAACTTCTGTTTAAACTAATATCCTCTTCAGGCCTATATATTTAAGCATTTGTTGGCGTAGGGGTGTTAAAATAAGCTTTAAATACTTTAATGTATATACTGGAAAGATTTAAATTACATAAAAATATATTACAAGCAGTGAGGTATACCTGCTGCTAATTGTGCGTTGGTCAATAGTTGTTAGAGTACAGTCTCGTCGTCTTAACAAAAAGGGCTCGTAGCTCAGTTAGGCAGAGCACCTGGCTTTTAGCCACTTAAATCTGGGAAAGAGACCAGGCGGTCAAGGGTTCAAATCCCTTCGAGCCCGCTTGTTGGGCAGGTAATAGCAGAAAAGCGTAGTACTTGAAACTAACGTGAATTAGAAGTAGTTACAGTAGATAAATTACGAGTTGATCAAAGATTGCGCCGACAACTATCAGAACCATGGTAACTTCAAAATTAGTTCTGATTACTGACCGTATTTTAATATGCTTGTAATAACACGATTTTGAGGATGTGACCAACATATGAAGAATTATAACGTTTTAACGCATATCATGGTTCCGGGCCATGTCATCATGTCTCAAGAGGAAACTGAGACGTTGTTGCATAAGTATGACATTGAACTTAAGCAACTTCCCAAGATTCTCATCGATGATCCTGTTTGCAAAGAAATTGGGGCGAAAAAGGATGACGTAATAAAAATAGTTCGAAAGAGCCATACAGCAGGTGAGGCTAAAAGCTACAGACTCGTCGTGGATACGAAAGTTGGTTGATACAGAATGATAGATAGAGACGTCGTCGCGAGGAGTTACTTTACAAGGAACAAAATTGCTCAACATCACATTAATTCGTTTAACGATTTTGTAAGCATAGGGCTTCAAAAGATTATCGATGAGCAGGGGATAGTAGAAACAGATGTTCCCGAGCTTATAGTAAAGCTAGGAAAAATCCGCGTTGATACCCCAAAGGTTCGTGAAGCAGACGGGTCGTTAGAAGAACTTTATCCAACAGAAGCGAGGCTGCGGAATATTTCTTATGCGGCTCCAGTTTTTCTCGAAATGACGCTTATTCAAGGAGACGTCGAAAAAGAACCAGAAGAAGTCGAAATAGGCGTGCTTCCTATAATGATAGGTTCGAAATCCTGTAACTTGTCTAAGCTGACAACCGACCAAATGATAAAGCTCGGTGAGGATCCAGTTGACCCTGGAGGATATTTCATAATAAGCGGAACCGAACGGGTTATTATGACCCTTGAAGACCTTGCTCAGAATAAAATATTTGCTGAATACGACGAAAGGTACAGGAGGAAAAATAGAAGTCGCAAAAGTATTCTCTCAGCGCAGAGGATACAGAGCTCTTGTTATGGTGGAGCGAGGCCGCAATTCGATATTAGAAGTTTCATTTCCATCTATATCCGGAAGGATTAATTATGTCTTATTAGTACGGGCCCTCGGTTTAGTGACTGATCAAGACATAGTTCAGTCGGTATCTGAAGATCCTGAAATCGTCAAGTTTATGCTTGAAAATATTGAAGAGGCTGAGGCAGTTCCTCAAGAGCAAAATGAATCCATTGAGGAATATCAAACACGAGTTCACGAGAGGTCGATGAAGAAGTTAGGGGAAAAGGTAGCAGCAGGGCAAGCCACAGAATATCAAACCAAGCGAGCTAATTATGTAGTTGATCGATATCTTCTTCCGCATCTTAACGATCCGTATCTGACGGATGAACAATGTAGATTAATTAAGGCTCACTTTTTAGGCAGGATGGCTGAAGCTTGCTTTAAACTTGCTCTACAGAAGCGTGGAGAAGACGACAAGGACCACTATGCAAATAAGCGTTTAAAACTTGCGGGAGACCTTATGGAAGACCTCTTCAGAGTCTCGTTTAATAGACTTGCTCGAGACATTAAGTATCAACTAGAAAGGGCGGATATGAGAAATCGAGAACTAAGCGTTCTTACTGCGGTACGGGCTGATGTTCTAACAGAACGGTTGACGCACCCTCTTGCTACAGGCAACTGGGTCGGCGGCAGAACTGGGGTCTCACAACTGCTCGATAGAACAGACTATATGGCAATGCTGTCGCACTTAAGGAGGGTGATATCGCCGCTTTCCCGTGCCCAACCGCACTTTGAAGCTAGGGATCTCCACCCGACGCAATGGGGACGGATATGTCCCAATGAAACCCCTGAGGGTCCTAATTGCGGTCTTGTCAAGAACTTCGCTCAGCAAGTCGAGTTATCGACTGCTCTCGAAGATGCTGGAATAATACTGTCTGCGTTGGAGGAACTTGGCTATGCTTCAATAGGCGAAATACAACCTGTCCAAACCGAGCGCGGATATCTGAATCAAGCTAAAATTTTCGTTGATGGAGCTTTGAAAGGCACGCATTTGAACCCATGGAGCTTTATCAAAGAATTTAGAGCAAAGAGAAGGCGTGGTGAGATCCCTCACTTAGCCAACATCACTTACCACGAAGAGACTGGTGAAATAAACATAAACACGGATTCTGGAAGAGCCCGAAGACCACTTATAATTGTTGAAAGAGGTGTGCCCCTGATTACCGATAATCACATCAGTAAGCTAAGAAACAGGGAAATTTTATTTGATGATCTCGTGTACGATGGCTTGATCGAATATATTGACGCGGAGGAGGAAACAAATACTTACATCGCCATTTATGAAGAAGATTTAACTGCTGAACATACTCACCTCGAAATTGACCCCTCTTTAATCGTTGGAATATGCGCGGGTATTGTCCCCTATCCTGAACATAATGCGTCGCCGCGTAATACAATGGGCGCTGGAATGGTAAAACAGTCTCTTGGCGTATCGTGTGCAAATTGGCGACTGAGACCTGATACTCGGTCTCACTACTTGCATTATCCGCAGCTTGCATTAGTTAAGACGAATACTATGGATGCTGTAGGTTTCGACGACAGGCTCTCTGGGCAAAACTTCATACTAGCAGTGCTTTCGTATGAGGGATATAATATCGAAGACGCTCTTATAATCAACAAAAGTTCTATTGAGAGAGGATTAGGCAGGAGCCACTTTTTCCGGACGTATGAAGGGGAAGAAAGAAGATACCCTGGAGGTCAGGAGGACAAGTTTGAGATACCGGATGCAGAAGTTAGGGGTGCTCGCGGTCCGGAAGCTTATGCCAACCTCGACGAAGATGGCTTCGTGAATCCCGAAGCAGAAATTCAACCAAATGACGTGCTTGTCGGAAAAACAAGCCCGCCAAGATTTTTAGAGGAGCCGACAGAGCTGGGAGGCCTCAGTGTGCAAGAGAGGCGAGAAACGTCCTTAACGATGCGCTCGAATGAAAGTGGTATAGTGGATGCGGTTATAATTACTGAAGGTGAAAACGGTTCGAGGTTAGTGAAAGTTCGAACAAGAGATCAACGTATACCGGAACTTGGAGATAAATTTGCCTCCCGGCATGGACAGAAAGGGCGTGATAGGATTAATAGTACCGCAAGAAGATATGCCATTTACTGAAGAAGGGATAGTACCAGACTTAATCGTAAATCCCCATGCAATTCCGTCACGGATGACAGTAGGCCACGTTTTGGAAATGATTGGTGGGAAGGTTGGTTGTATAGAAGGGCGAAGGATCAATGCAACGGCATTTTCTGGAGAAAGCGAAAAGGACTTAAGACAAGCATTAACAGCAAATGGTTTTTCGCATACGGGCAAAGAGGTTATGTATGACGGAATCACCGGAGAAAGAATTACGGTTGACATTTTTATAGGTGTAATTCTTTATCAAAAGTTACATCACATGGTCTCAGAGAAGCTTCACGCAAGGTCTCGAGGACCTGTACAGGTTCTGACTCATCAACCAACTGAAGGACGAGCACGTGAAGGAGGTCTGAGATTCGGTGAGATGGAACGCGACGTCATGATTGGTCATGGTGCTGCGCTGGCTTTGAAAGAGAGGCTTGTTGATGAGTCTGACAAAGTAGAAGAGCTCGTTTGCACCGCTTGTGGCATGATAGCTACATTCGATAAACGCCGCAACATCGTGTATTGTCCGAGCTGCGGGGCTGATACAGACATTCATAAAGTAGAGATGAGCTATGCATTTAAATTACTTCTAGATGAAATGAAAGCGCTTGGAATAGCGCCCCGCATAGAATTAGAGGATTCAATTTAGGAGTTGAGCCATGAGCAGTCCAAAAAGGATAGGTAAAATTAAATTTGGCCTACTTTCCCCCAAGGAATATCGAAAAATGAGTGTAACGAAAGTTATTACCCCAGACACTTACGATGATGATGGATACCCAATTGAAATGGGTCTTATGGACCCAAGATTGGGAGTAATTGATCCCGGTCTGAGATGTAAAACCTGTGGAGGACGAGCTGGCGAATGTCCAGGTCACTTCGGTCATATAGAACTGGCCGCTCCGGTAGTCCACGTAGGTTTTGCAAAATTAATTAGGAAGATATTACAATCAACTTGCCGTCGATGTGGCTTCCTTCTACTCAACGAAGGCCAAAAACTGCAGTATCTTGAAAAGATAAATGAGCTGAAAGAGAAAGGCCTCTCTATTGAGGACGTTGTCAAAGACGTAATAAAAGAGGCACGGAAGGTAAATGTCTGCCCTAATTGTGAAGAACAGCAGTTGGAAGTAAAGTATGAAAAACCTACTAGGTATGTCGAAGACAGCCACAAGTTAATGCCCGCTGATATAAGGGATAGATTTGAAAGGATTCCTGACTCTGACGTCAAGGTGCTGGGTATGGATCCGGAAAATGTGCGCCCTGAGTGGACAATTCTAACAGTGTTGCCTGTTCCGCCAGTTACAACAAGGCCATCTATAACGCTTGAAAATGGGCAACGATCAGAGGATGATTTAACGCACAAGCTTGTAGATATTATAAGGATAAATCAGCGATTCCAAGAAAATCGCGAAGCTGGCGCTCCTCAATTAATCATAGAAGACTTGTGGGAGCTTTTACAATACCACGTTACAACTTTACTAGATAACGAAGTGTCTGGTGTTCCCCCTGCAAGACACAGAAGTGGCAGACCACTCAAAACTCTTTCACAGAGGCTCAAAGGCAAAGATGGTCGATTCAGGGGCAGCTTATCTGGAAAAAGAGTTAATTTTTCAGCGAGAACAGTAATTTCGCCTGATCCCAATCTTAGTATAAATGACGTGGGCGTCCCCGAAACAATAGCATATGAAATGACTGTTCCTATTGTTGTTACACCTCGAAATTCTGAAGAGATAAAAGAATATGTTAAGAGAGGCCCCTGCAGACATCCTGGAGCAAATTACGTGAAACGCCCCGACGGAAGGCGTGTTAAAATAACTGATAGAAACTGCGAAGAAGTTGCCGAAATGGTCGATTTTGGGTGGATAGTCGAGCGGCAATTGAAAAATGAGGACATTATCTTATTCAATCAGGCAACCGTCGCTTCACAGAATGAGCATTATGGCACACCGAGTTAAAGTTATGCCATTTAAGACCTTTAGGCTTAATCCAGCAGTTTGCCCCCCCTATAATGCTGATTTCGATGGTGACGAGATGAATCTTCATGTACCACAAACCGAAGAGGCAAGGGCTGAAGCTAGAATTTTGATGCAAGTCGAGGAGAATATATTATCTCCCCGTTTTGGAGGGCCTATAATTGGTGGCATTCACGATCATATTACTGGGCTATTTCTCCTGACTCAGCGAGATGTTTGGTTTACAACAATGGAAGTTTACGACCTCTTAAGGAAATGTGAAGTTGAAAAAGAACTTCCAGATCCAGCAAAAAAGAAAAACGGAACTGCTTATTTTAGTGGAAAACAGGTTTTTAGTCAAATACTTCCAGAGCATTTAAATTTAACATTTAGAGCTAAAAAATGCTTAATGCACGCACATTGTCTTAGAACTGATTGCGAAACGGATGCATATGTAAAAATTGAAAATGGTAATTTACTTTGCGGCGTCATTGATGAGAAATCAATAGGGGCATTTCAGGGGGCAATTCTCGATGGTATAATAAGAGAATACTCTGAAGATGGATTCAAGCAAGCATCGAAATTCCTTGATAATGCTACGAAACTTGCTATAAGGGGCATCATGAAATTTGGATTTAGCTTTGGAATAGACGATGAAGATATCCCATCTCAAGCTCAAGTTGAAATTGATGAAATTATTGAAAAGGCTGAAGAACGTGTACGAGCGTTAGTGAATGCTTACGAGGTCGGTGATCTCGAGTCAATGCCCGGAAGAACCCTAAATGAAACACTCGAAATGAAGATCATGCAAGAACTCGGAAAGGCAAGGGATAAGGCGGGAGAAATTGCAGGAAGAAACTTAGGGTTTGAAGGAGAAACCGAACTTGATAACTCAGCTATCGTCATGGCAACTTCTGGAGCAAGAGGGTCTATGCTCAACCTCACTCAAATGGCTGGATGTGTTGGACAGCAGTCAGTGAGAGGAGAGCGAATTAAGAGGGGCTATGGAGATAGAACTTTACCACATTTCCGGCCTGGCGATCTTGGGGCAGATGCACATGGTTTCGTCAAGTCAAGTTATAAGAAAGGTCTAAACCCAACAGAGTTTTTCTTCCACGCAATTGGCGGTCGTGAAGGTCTAGTGGATACGGCAGTAAGGACTTCTCAATCTGGTTATTTACAAAGGAGATTAATTAATGCACTTCAGGACCTTGAAGTCGTTTATGACGGGACAGTCCGATCAGGGGAGAAGGTAATTCAGTTTGTTTATGGGGAAGACGGTATCGACCCGACCAAGAGCGATTATGGAAAATCGGTCAACGTAAAGAGGATCATTCAGAGCGTGACTGGTAAACAGCTTGATTAAGACTAGGTAGATTAAAATGGACCTTCAAGAAAAAATATATTCACTTGAACTGCCGCTTAACATTAAGGATGAACTTTTTAATGAGTTATCTAAACTCGAGTTGCTTGAAGAGCAGCTGAATGAAGTTTTAAGAATGACAATGGACGTTTACACGCGAACACAGGTAGAACCCTGTGAAGCAGTTGGAACCATTGCGGCGCAATCTATTGGAGAACCAGGAACTCAGATGACAATGAGGACTTTTCACTATGCTGGTGTGGCAGATATCAACGTGACACTCGGGCTTCCAAGGCTAATTGAAATTGTTGATGCACGAAAGGTCCCTGATACTCCAATGATGACCGTATTTCTTGAAGGACAGTATGCATCAGATCGAGACAAAGCAATGGAACTCGGCTGGGAAATTGAGGCAACAAGAGTGAACGACATAGCCGACATTATAACTGACACCGATGAGATGAAAGTATATGTTACAATTGACCCAGCTTCACTTGAACAGCGTAACATAACTTTTGACGATGTAATAGCAAGGTTGCAAACGATTCAAAATGTCAGTATCGAATCTGGCGATTATGTAGTGACTTTTACCCCCCAAGAGAGAAAATATAGAGATCTACTTCAGATTGTAGAAAAAGTTAGAATAATGTCTATTAAAGGCATTGATAGTATTAAAAGAGTTGTTGTACGAAAGGAAGGAGACGAATACGTACTTTATACTGAAGGGTCATCTCTGAAAAAAGTATTACAGCTAGAAGGCATTGACCCCACCAGAACGAAAACAAACAACACAAATGAAATGGCTGAGGTGTTTGGAATTGAAGCTGCCCGTAATTCTATCATAGAAGAGGCGATGAGCACGCTTCGCGAACAAGGTCTTAACGTAGATGTCAGACACATAATGCTCGTTGCTGATATAATGACTCTTGATGGGGAGGTTAAACAAATCGGGAGGCATGGGATAGCGGGTGAAAAAACGAGCGTTTTATCACGTGCAGCATTCGAAGTCACTGTAAACCATTTACTTGATGCTGCAATAAGAGGAGAAGTTGATGAACTGACCGGCGTCACTGAAAACGTAATTGTCGGTCAACCAATTCTTCTCGGTACTGGAGATGTTAGGCTGATTGCAAAAAGGAGCAAAGCATGAATCTTTGAGGCTAAAAAATGGAGATAGACGTAGCTAGGACTTTAAGAACTGCAATAAGAACTGGAAAGGTTTATTTTGGTACTAAAAGAACTATCAAGTCCGTCATAAATGGCGACGCGAAACTTGTAGTCCTTGCAGCAAATTGCCCGAAAGAGACTCGTGCCGAAATAGCAAATCAAGAAG
>CAVVIU010000003.1:0-170015 GCA_963748445.1 Methanobacteriota archaeon | reverse complement strand
GCGTTATGTGATGTATAGGGATGAAGGACTTCAAATGCGCTTTGTTCTGGCCGTCCGAAGTGCCACCTTCGCGGCAAAAGCTCCTGCCACAAAACCGGCATCAATATTCACCACAGCTAACACTGAACAAGATTGTAACATTGAAAGTAACGCAGCTTCACCTCTGCCCCCCATCCCATAACCTGTTGAAACAGGAACTCCTATCACAGGCACATCTGTGAGCCCTGCAATTACCGTTGGAAGCGTTCCCTCTCTGCCAGCAACTACGATTAATACATCAGCACTCATTATTTTTGGAAGCTCAGGATACAACCGATGGATCCCTGCAACGCCGACATCATAAATGCTTATTGTATCACACCCGAATTCTTCTGCTATCACACGAGCTTCTTCTGCTACCGTAATATCTGCAGTGCCCGCTGACACCACTCCTACAAGCCCTCGCGGACTCTTAAATTCTGGTTCGTTTCCGACCACTGCGACGCGTGCTCTGCTGTTCCACTTTATCTTAAACTTCTTGAGCGCCTCATGGTGCTCGTTCGAAACCCTAGTGAGTATTACTCTTCCTTCCAGTTCAAGCTGCGCGTTGACTATTGCCAACACGTCCTCAACGCTCTTTCCTTCTGCAAGAACTACTTCAGGGATGCCCGTCCTGTACAAACGTGTCGTATCTAACTTTGCGATTTCAGAGACTCGTCGATACCCATCGATTCGAACCTCTCGTAAGATGAGATGCTCTGCTTCCTGCAACTCTATCTCACCGTGAGAGAACCGCTCTAATATGATTCTTATAGGTGGCATAACTCCACATACGTATTATTATTAAGTCTATAAAGTTTATGAGGTGAACTTCATTCGATGCAACAATGCACATATTATACTTATTGCACGTTGATCACTCCTGACATCGTCAGAAAAGCCTCCTTTGAGAATTTGTGCAAGATAATACCGATCATTCTATTTTTAGCTGCTTTGAGTCAACTTTTGTTGTTCGTTCTGTACGAGGTAAATGATACAGTCCTCGAGAGCCTTCAGACATATGTTCTCAGTTAAAATTTTTACCACCTTCGTTTCTCTATTTACTTCGAGGGGAAATAGCTCGGGTGACCTTCACAACACGGGATTCCGCGGGCAGAACGAGAATTTCCTGCCGACATCGTAGTTAATGTCGTGTTGGTGACCGCTTAGAGGGTTATACGCTTGATCCAATCTGTATTTAGCTCTCTCAAATAACGGATACTCCAATGTTATTGTGTGAAGTCTCCACCGACGCCCTTGGGCTTCTCCTTGAGGCTTGGTCTTGAGGCGGCGGCTCACGATGAGGTCTCAGGACAGGCAGAAGCTTGAGAAAATTATACTGAAAGAATCTCACACTTTTAAGGACACATACTGATTTCGAGTGGTGAGTCCAATTGTCGCTCGCATTTGGGAATAACAGCAATCAGCTATTTCAATACCTATGACTAACTTTGATACGTCAGGCTGCTAAAGATCAAAATGGTGTATGAAGCAAGGCATATCGGACCAGATGTCAGATGCTGTATAGCTCTCTAGATAACACTGACTGCGGAATAATTTGTTTTTAAAGTGCAAGACAGATTACACAGATTTTTTATGGAAAATGAGAAATACTAGGTGAAAGCTAGGTCGGTATCGATATAAGATTTACAGGAGAAATATGATGAAAATATGGATTATATCACTAACTCCATCTCAGTTTAAGCTCCTGAAACGTACAACCTTTGCAAGCTGGCAGCCACGCGACGAAGGGCGACCAAGCACAACACTCGAGTTGCTCGCCAAGTACTCAGCGTTCCAGATACGAAGCGATGGCGTGCTAATTGGGCTTACGATCGACTCGCTGGGACGATCCAGCCACCATGTTTTGGATGAATCCTTTGTTGATACAGCCGGGTTTAAGGCGCTGCAGTTTAAATTCGCTTCTGTTGAAGCGGAAGTATAGCGTGAAACGAATAAGGCACACAACTAAATAATTCGTTGAAGACATCTCACTTTTGGCAACAATTTCAGGAGGGGCCCCATCAGGGAAAATGGTACTTAGTAGAGTTTATCAAAACAGACTTACTCACCGATCGCTAATTGAACACTTGTCCAACAGAAATTTCACTGATACCTCGTTAAGTATTAGAATTTGTTGTTACTTAATTACCATCTCGTAATCCGAAACCACTCCTGGATGCAAGATGTGTGCGTAGTTTCTTTAGTTTTTTCCACATCATCTGTATTACCGTTACCGAGAAAAGTTCATTCTGTTTTTCAAATTTCAGATAGATGTTAGCAGTTAAACAGTAAAATTAAAACCCAAGGGGAAGTTATAATACATAGGATGTTCAATTTTATGAGGTCTCATAATTATGTTCGAAGCTGAAATTATTGGTGATACACTAAAAGATGGCATTGAAGCATTAACGATTGTAGTAGATGAAGCACGGATACACTACAACAACGATGGGGTTTACGCGAGGAACGCCGATCCTTCATATGTAGCTATGGTTGAATTTGAGCTCTCAAGTAAGGCCTTCGAAAGCTACAAAACAGATTCAGAAGAAGGCTTAGTAACACTCGATTTGAAGAAGATGCAGGATATCCTCGAGCTTGCTAACAGGACAGATATTATCGGAATGCGCGTCGATGATAACAAAATGCTGCTATCGTTTGGCGACGTAAAATATAACATAGGACTTTTAAGCCCGTATTCCATAAAGAAGGAACCGAAGGTGCCAAAGATCGACTCACCTGCTCACGTTGTGTTAAATGGCAAACAATTTCGGTGGGCGATAAAGGCAGCAGAAAAGATCAGCGATAATATCGCCCTTGGATGTGTTGATGAAACGTTCTTTATGGAGGCGGTTGGTGATGCCGACACAATGCGGCTCGAACTGCTAAAAGATCAGCTCATAGATATCTCACGTACTGACGGTAAAAATGATGAGGTTAAGTCGCTATTTAGCCTTGAATTTTTGCTTGAGATGTCAAAAGCTGTCGGAAAGGCTTCTGAAATTGCTATTGACATCGGAAGGAACATTCCACTTAAAATGAGATTTGATATTGCTGACGGCAACGGGACCATTAAGTACCTTTTGGCTCCCAGGATTGAACAGGAGTAACTTCATTTAGAAAATGTCGATGATACGATATGGATGAGTACCTCGCGCTATTTCCATTCACGCGGGCCGCAAGCGAGTACGTAAAATCTTCAGGGCGCGTGCCTGATGACCTCGTAACAGGTGAAGATTTCTCTAAAGAAGTTTTGACCCGCAGTTCACAAAGAATAAAACAGGCATTAGAGGGCGAAATAGAGCTAGTTAAACTTGAAGAAGAAAACAAAGTTGACATTGAGCTCTTGTCGTACCCCCTTGCGCGGGTCATGGTTTCGTGCATTAACAACCACCTCCTGACTCAAAGGTATGCCAATGGTGAAGCACGATTCGCCTTTCAGAAGTTAAAAAGCGCCAGCGATGACGAGGCAATTAAGCTCATTAATAGACTGTTAGAGGACTTCAACATAATACCGGAAGATCTTAAAGACCCGAAAACTTTTGAAAATAGCTACACATTTCATTTCACGGATTTTGTCAGATTTACAAGCAGATTAAGGGATTCTAAGTGGAAGCTGGTAAACGTTATGTGTGAGGGGCGTGTTGAACTTGCCAAGAATGAGGTAATGGAAATATTACAGGAGAAAATAAGATTAGAAGTGTTAAGTGACCTTCCCTTAAAACTATCTCGTCAAATGTGTCAATCCGTTTCATCGTACACAAAAGATATCTTATCAACTTTTGACCTAAGTGTGTTTAGATCAGGGGAGTTGGGGGCGATCGACGAAGAGGCATATCCTCCATGCATACAGGAGCTCATTTCATTAGTAAAAAGTGGTAAAAACCTTTCGCATCCGGCACGGTTCGCACTTACTGCCTTTTCTTGCAAATATAGGCATGAGCGCAGAAGAGATCGTGCGTTTTTATGAAAGCTCTCCAGATTTCGATTTTGAGCTCACGCGATATCAAGTTGCGCATATCATGGGCTCTTCTGGCACAGAATACACGTCCCCAGGGTGCTCGATAATGGAGACGTACGGCAACTGCGCTAAGGGGGGTGAGATATGTAAGTCTATCTCACATCCACTATCGTATTATCGCAAAAAGTTAGCAAGAAAGAGGAGTTCAGCAAGGAGCAATGTGAAGTATGCGGATAAGATGATTTAGGCCGTTACAGTACTATGATTGATAACAGTGCCAGCGCTATAAAACAGATATTGTAGCGTCTCTATTACATTGTAAAGATATCGAAGAGATACATGGTTATGAATAGCGACACTAAACTATTCTTGCAAAATAAGTTTAGAGAGTACTATAAGGGTGCAAGAATTGAAACGCCGCAAAACTTCAGAATCAGAAAAAGAGAATGGGCATTCGTGTTGCTTGATGATGCTTACCCAAGACTCGTAATGCGCAGGCACAAGGCTTTTAGCTCATTGTCGGACATTAATACGTATCTTGCGACGGTGGCACCTGCTCACGTATATCACTCGACTGCTTATTATAAGTATCCAAGTGCCACAAAGATGGCAGATAAGGAATGGGAAACGGCTGACCTTATTTTTGACCTCGATGCGGATCAAATTGTAAAGGGAGAAATCAGCTCGTATTCTCAAATGCTTGAAAAAGTTAAAGAAGAGACAAAAAAACTTCTTACATTCTTGACAGAAGATTTTGCTCTAAAAGAAGATGAAATTAGAGTCGCTTTTTCGGGGGGAAGAGGCTATCATGTGCACGTGACGGAAGAACGACTTGCTAAACTTGGGAGCTACGAAAGGCGGGAGGTAGTCAATTACCTGACAGGTAACGGAGTTGAAGCTGAGTATATCATAGATCCTGCAAGAGTCTGCGAATCCAATGAGAGCGAGAGCTGTTGGCAGAAAAGAATACTTAAATGGGTTAAAAGTGATCTTGAATCTCTACGAGGAAAACAAGAGCGGGAGGCAATAGAACAGCTTACATCCTTTAAAAAAAATACCAGTCGTCGCAAGGCCAAAGCGATTATTGAAGACTTAGAACAGATTATTGAAAATTTAAACGGGGGTTCAGGGGTTCGGCGGTTTGTCCCACTGCAACTTAAGCCTTTTTGGAAAAGCATGGTGAGAAAAGCAGTTTTAGAATTGAAGGTGAATGTCGATGAGCCAGTCACTGCTGATATTAAACGGTTGATACGCCTCCCATCATCACTGCACGGAGGTTCTGGATTGTGTGTTGCTCCCATTGGCATGGGGGGAGCTCGACAAATTTGATCCGCTGTATGACGGTGTCGTATTTGGTGAGGAAATGACACCTGTTAAGGTGCTCGCAAAAACTACAACAGAGATAAAAAATGAGAAGCATAATTGCAGATGAGAAGACAGTAGAACTACCGGAGCATACAGCGATATTTCTCATGGCAAGGGGGCTTGCCGAATATGAACCTCGACGATCTAAAAGTTATAAGAAGCAATGAGCGCAGCTCAAGAAAGCTTACACAATTAAAGCCTGATTTTTATTTAGATGTCAAAGCATACCTCGATTCGTTAAGGGCCAGTAAAGATCAAAGAAAGAAGGACGAGCTTGTAAATGCATTGAACGTAATTGAAGCCATCTACGACAAAAGGGTCGTAAAGATAATAAGATTGGCCTCTCTTAGAGCGAAAGGACTCGTGGAAGATGCGCCATTAACCGACGAAGAGTTAAAGATTTATGACGGCATTTATCAACTTTTTACAGGATATCGGGATCTGATGCTTGGCGTGGGGGTGAGCGGTGAAGTTAGCAACGGTGACACAGACAGTTTGACGAAAGATAAGCTAACTACTGATAACCTCGAGCGTATAAGCGACGGCGTGCCTCATGAGGACGCTGCCATGAACGTTAAAGAAAAGCAAACAATACAATTGGGGATAACAGCCGTATCTGAGAAGGGTGAGGATTTTACACGCGGCGCACCTGTAGAAGATGAGTTAGAGATAGACGATACAAGAACTTTAATACAAGAAAGTAAGAATATAAAATACGTAATAGTGCGTATTTTAGCGGATATTCCTGCGTTCATTGGACTTGATGGTAGAAATTATAAATTAAGTAAAGAAGACGTGGTCGTGCTCCCTGAGGGCAATGCTAAAACACTATGCAATCGTGACCTAGCTATCCAAATAGGTGATTTGAGTTGAAGATGCCAAAGAGAATCAGATCAATATGTCCAATTTGTGGAAAGCATACCGTTCAAGAAATAGAAAAGGTAAGGAAAGGTCGTGCATCATCACTAACGTGGATTGAAAGACAAAAGAGGCGTCGCAGCGGGATAGGCAATCTTGGAAAATTCTCAAAAGTGCCAGGTGGTGATAAGCCAACAAAGCGTGTCAATATAAGATATCGGTGCACAGAGTGTAACAAAGCGCACATACGAAAGGGATTTAGAGCGTCAAAATTTGAGCTTGTGGAGGTTTAATTCTACTATGAGTAAGTTTTTAAGAGTTAAATGCAACGACTGTGAAAATATTCAGATCGTCTTCGGGAATGCATCTTCAGTGGTGGACTGTTTTGTATGCGGTCGCACGCTCGTTGTACCGACCGGCGGGAAAGCAGAGATAAGAACTCAGATACTTGAGGTGCTATGAAAAAAGGCTGGCCTGAGATTGGTGATTTAGTAGTCTGCACTGTAGTAAATGTGGTCGATTTCGGAGCTTTCGTCGAGCTCGATGAGTATGGGCGGAAGGAAGGACTTATACATATATCTGAAGTCGCTTCCGGTTGGGTCAAGTATATAAGAGATCATGTACGGGAAGGGCAGAAAATCGTATGTAAGGTCCTAAATGTAGATCCTAGCCGTAGTCACATTGATCTTTCATTTAAGGACGTAAATGAACATCAGCGCCGTGCAAAGATTCAAGAATGGAAGAGCGAACAAAAGGCAGAAAAATGGCTTGATTTCGTTGTCAATACAACTGGCACAAACAAGGAAGAGCTGCAAGATCGACTCATCGAGAAGTTTGACAGCCTTTATTATGGTTTCGAAGAGGTTGTAATTCGCGGGGCATCAATCCTCGAAGGATTTGATCCTGCTGTAGCTGAGGAGATAGAGAGGATTGCAAAAGAGAATGTGAAGGTACCCTTTGTAGACATAACCGGCTATATTGATTTAACATGCCCCAAACCCAACGGTATCGAGGTAATAAGGCGCGCCTTGAAAGCAGCTGTAAAAATTGAAGATACCGACATACGATATGATGTTAGTTATATGGGCGCTCCACGTTATAGGATTAGAACCATCGCGCTCGATTATAAAAAGGCAGAAAATGCATTGAAGAAAGCTGCAAATGCTGCAATAGATGTCGTTGTAAAGGCTGAAGGGACAGGTAAATTCTACAGGGAGTTAGCATCTTAACACTCCTCTCTTCTGTGAAATCGTGATTTGTGCTGAGCGTCAAATGAAGATCCGTAAGTGCCATATTTATACCTTTAAACAACAGTGTCCCGTTTGTGGAAAGGACACTCATGAACCACGACCTGCGAGGTACTCTCCAGAAGATCGCTATGGTATCTACAGGCGGATGTTGAAGCGCGAGGCTACAAGAGACGGTAAGAGAAACTTGTAAATTCATAACAACTAATGGTAAAATTGCTGTCACGAAGGAGTGGGTCTTTATGGAAAAAATTCAAATTGTAAGGATTGCGGACGTAGAATTAAAGGAACCAATTCTAATAGAGGGGCT
The DNA here is from genome assembly GCA_963748445.1 of Methanobacteriota archaeon. GTDB lineage: Archaea > Halobacteriota > Bog-38 > Methanoflorentales > Methanoflorentaceae > DASPRZ01. The sequence goes on along the minus strand of CAVVIU010000003.1, from coordinate 162,256 downwards.
CCCAGGAATAGGACACGTTGGCAAACTCGTAGCGGAACATATAATTGATGAACTTGGAGCCAAAAAAATCCTCGAAATTTATTCGTCGCACTTTCCGCCACAGGTATTAGTTCTTTCAGATGGCACTGTGAGGCTTGTAAAGTGCGAATTTTATGCCGTAAAATACAAAGATCTAGATCTACTCATCCTCGTTGGAGATCACCAGAGCGCGACAAATGAGGGCCATTATGAGCTTACTGATGTATTCCTAAACGTTGCAAAACAATACGACGTGAGGAGAATATACACGTTGGGCGGCTATGGGCTTGGGCAACTCGTAGAGAAACCTGCCGTATTAGGAGCTGTGAATAATAAAGATCTCGTCGAGGAGATGAAGAGCTATGGCGTCGTGTTTAAGGAGAATGAACCTGGAGGCGGCATCATTGGAGCTTCTGGATTGCTTCTTGGACTCGGGAGCTTGGTGGGAATTGATGCAGTATGCCTCATGGGTGAGACCTCTGGGTACTTGGTCGATCCAAAGAGCGCACAAGCTGTGATGAGTGTCCTCTCTGCGGCTTTGAATTTGGAGATAAATATGCAGGCGCTTGAGGAGCGCGCAAAAGAGATGGAGAAAATTGCGGCGCGGCTTCGAGAAATGGAACAAATGGGTCTCGTTCCCGAAGCAGCAAGCGAAGACGATCTCAGATATATCGGGTGATATAACTAAAGGAGGCTAGGAAAATGCCGTTATATCGCCGATTTATATCGTCTCGTGATTTGTATTTATTTTTTGTTAGGATAACGTAGCTATGCGAGACCAGTAAATCACGACAAATTCATTGGCGGTTTTACTCTCATGATTTGTTACGTTTTTATACTTGCAAGTAGTAACCTACCAACGTTTCCCGCAAGGTGATGTAAGATGATCGTTGTAAACATTGAAAAATGTGGACACTGTGGCGCCTGCGTCGCGGTCTGTCCGACCAATTCGATCGAGCTCATCGAATCCTGCCTCAAAATAGGCGACACGTGCACGACGTGTGCGACGTGCGTAACGGTCTGCCCGGTCGGAGCCCTAACGGCAGAGGACGGAGCATGAGGGATGAGTACGATGTCATCGTGGTAGGGGCAGGGCCAGGAGGGTCTATCGCGGCACGAACTGCCGCTGAAGAGTGCGATGTGCTGTTAATCGAAAAGCGGCAGGAGATCGGGGCGCCGGTGCGCTGTGCGGAGGGCGTCGATAAGAGGAGCGTGGTGAAATTCATACAGCCTGAAAAGAGATGGATTGCAGGCGATGTAAACCGCGCTCGAATTTATTCCCCTGACGGGACGATGTTTGAGCTGTCAGAAGAGTTAGTGTGGAGGCGAAATAGGCTACGTATTGGAGCGCAAACTCTTCGATCGGGAGCTCGCAAAAAGCGCAGCACGCGCGGGAGCATACCTCATGGTGCGCACCCGTGCAACAGGGCTCATCATAGAAGACAGCGTGGTAAAAGGCGTTAAAATCAACAGGCTTGGAGAAAACTTCGAGGTCCGCTCTAAGGTTGTCATCGGCGCTGATGGGGTGGAATCACAGGTCGGACGGTGGGGCGGAATCAACACCACCCTCAAGCTCAAGGATATCGAGAGCTGCGCCCAGTATCTATGCAGCAAATGTAGACATATCGGACGACTCTTGCGATTTTTACATAGGTTCACAGGCCCCCGGTGGCTATGCGTGGGTCTTTCCAAAAGGCGACAGGACGGCAAATATTGGGATTGGCGTGCTTGCGAGCAAACTAGACGGTACAAGGCCCATAGACTACCTCAACGAGTTTATGTCGAAGAGACTTTCCCGACGGACAGCCAGTAGAACTCATAGTAGGAGGTGTTCCTGTAAGCGACGAGCTCAAAACCATTGTGGGTAACGGGATAATGCTTGTCGGCGACGCAGCACACCATACTGACCCCATTACAGGCGGCGGGATTATAAACGCGATGGAAGGCGGCAAGATCGCTGGCGAAGTCGCGAGTAAAGCCGTGCATCAAAATGATGCCTCAACGAACACTCTTATGGAGTACGAAAGTGCGTGGCGAAGCTCATTTGGTAAAAAGATGAAGCGCGACTACAAAATCAAAGAGTTCTTCATAAGCCTGTCTGACGAAGAACTAAACAAGCTTGCTCGATCCATTCAAGGTGTAAAAGTTGAAGAGATGAGCGCTGCTGGGATCGTAAAGCATTTACTTAAGGCGAATCCGAAGCTCTTGCTCAGCTTACGCCATCTGCTTTAAACAATTTTTTTACGTCATGAAAATAGCAGGAGTAGACGAAGCTGGAAAAGGATCGGTTATAGGATCTATGTTTGTCGCCGGCGTCATGATCGAAGAGACTTCACTTCGACGCCTCGAAAATATGGGCGTGAAAGACTCTAAAGTGATTTCGCCGAATAGGCGCGCATTATTGGCCGTTCGAATACAAAAAATTTGTAATTACCACCTACATGAAGTCACTGCAGAACAAATTGACGAACTTACGGTGCATAATGACGATGAATGAAATTGTGGTAAAGGCTCACGCGCGCGTACTACAACATCTAAAACCAGACCGGGCATACATAGACGCGAGCGATGTTGATGCTTCAAGGTTTGCAGAACGTGTAACAACTGAAAGTGGAGTTGTCAACGTCATCGCAGAACATAAAGCCGACAAAAGTCGTCCTATTGTTTCTGCTGCTTCCATTATTGCAAAAGTAACGAGGGATAAGTGGATCAAAGAGCTTGAAGATAGCGTAGGACTTAAGATTGGAAGCGGCTATCCATCAGACCAAACCACCATAAAGTTCTTAAGAAGTTGGCTGCGCGAATACGGTCAGCTGCCAATTTTTACACGGCATTCTTGGAAAACGGCTCAAAACGTTCTAACACAGGGTGGAAAAGATACGGGGACGGTGGTATAAAGACTAAGCGATGAAATCAGCTACACGTTTATCTATCTCTTGTTAAACGAGTAAGTGACGATTTCCAGTCTTTTTATGACAACTATTTTATCACCTAAGTTTTGCAACAACTTTGTCAAAAAAACTCCTCTCTCCGACTACAAAGAGTGACTCTGTAAGTGCTTTCTTAAACGTTAGTAAGTCGTCTTTGTGAACGACTTCGCTGTATTGCCCGTCTATTACAATGACCGCATCTTTTCCCATCATCTTGACGTTGACTGTGCTTTCACCGGAGATCACCCAAGGCCGAGCGGAGAGTTTGTAAGGAGCGAGTGGAACTATGATGAATGCGTCAACTTTAGGATCAACAATAGGTCCTCCGGCACTCATCGCATATGCAGTTGATCCTGTGGATGTCGCAATGACAACGCCATCAGCTCGCAGATCATCGAGCAAGCTCCCATCAACTTCGATGCTATACTCAAGAATCTTTGCCGGTCTCGATGTGACAATCACTGCTTCATTTGTCGCAGGTGGGAGGTCTTTACCATTTATTGAAATCGCAAGCCTTGAGTGGGCCGAAACTTCAAATCCTCCGATAAGCTTATCGACCGCATAAAATGCATTCTCTGGGCTAATTTCAGCTAAAAATCCAACTTTGCCCATATTTATGCCAATTACTGGAATAGGGTAGGGGATATTCTGAAGAATTCTTAATATCGTTCCATCTCCTCCAACTGCCACTATTACGTCAACTTCAAGCTTTTTAATCTCTACACCGCAGTTACCTAGCTCTTCTGCCGTATCTTTATCGTACACGATCTCGGCATATTCCGTAAGGTGTGTGCCAATCTCCCTTGCGAGTTCTATTGCCTCTCGCACGTCACACCTTGACACGATGCCTATCTTCATCTCTCGCTCCACCTTTTATAGATACTGTAGAATATCCCGTATGTCTTGTGCCATTTGAAGCTACAATCTCTACACCTTGCATCACGTTAAGAGGTGTAGCTAGTTTTCGACCAAAACCGTCTGTAACAACCCCTCCAGCTTCTTCTACAAGAAGTATACCAGCTGCCACATCGGTGACCCTCAGCGTACCCCTCAAGTCAACAAATGCGTCAAGTTTGCCAGCAGCGATAAATGCAAGTTCAAGTGATGCGCAGCCGAGAATTCTGACCCGCCTTATGTGATTAGTGAGCCGCACCATTTTCTCAACGTTTCTCTTGTATCCATATATACTGACGCTAAACCCGTTGAGATTATTTGTATCGGATACACTTAACTGCACATCGTTAGAATATGCTCCTTCGCCTTTTGCTGCCCAGTACTCCTTTTTGGTGTAAAGATCACGAATGTATGCAAACTTGATATGAGCTAGGTCATCTCTAGCTATAGCTATCGATATTGAGTAGAGTGGGATACTCTTTAACGCGTTGTAAGTGCCATCTATTGGATCAAGTACTACTGTAAACTCAGGGTTCTCGCCTATTACGCGTTCACCGACTTCTTCACTTACTAGTCGAACCGCACGGTCTTGATTTTTTAACGCTGTTATTACAGCATCCTCTGCGACTTGATCAACTCTCGTTGTGGGAGTTCCATCAGCTCCAATTTTCACAATTTCCCATGGTTTGTCAATCCCGTTTGACAGGGCCGCATCAACTTCATCTGCCATGCTTCTGCATAATTTTAGCATTTAAAAATAATAATAATGGATTGTTTATATTAGTTACTTAAATTTTAAGGACTTTAAGCAAATAAAGTACTATCAGCATTCTGGCGTTGTGAGGGCTTATTCAAGCGGCTTCAACGCTTCCTGATAGATTTTTACGCTTACTTTACAAGGTTTCCGTCATAGAGCTAATGGGAAGTACTCCCTTGCGTCACAAATAGTCATTACTGTTGGCATTTATGTTGATTTCAATTTTATCCCATAGTAGAAACATACGGAGTTGTATTATATGCCCGGCTTCTCTATGTGCAAAAAGCTCGACTTTTTTATCAGATTGTGCTCGAATATTGTTTGTTATGATACGTGATAGTGGTATTCATAAGAGAGGCAGTTAGTGCAGCGCCACTTGATTATCTCGCTGTAAAGCTGAATAAATTTATATTAAATGTTGTGGTATAGCTCACTATGAAGGAGCAAACAGAAGTAAGAACGCTCAAAGTAGGGCGTTACTTAGTTATTGATGATGAACCTTGTGTTATTATTGGTATGGCTACATCGAAACCTGGGAAGCACGGGTCAGCAAAGGCGAGAATTGATGTCATGGGCATTTTTGACGGTCAAAAACGATCTATTGTGCAACCCGTGAGTGCCAAAATATATGTTCCGATTGTTGAGAGAAAAGGCGCGCAAGTCATAGCGATAATGGGTAAAACAGCCCAGCTTATGGATCTAAATGATTACTCAACATTTGAGATTGAGACTCCCGAAGAATATGCTGATAAGATAGAATCGGGTAAAGAGGTCACGTACCTTGAATCTATGGGAAAGCGCAAACTAGATTTAAAGTAATATAAGCCACTCTTGAAAATTTTGATCCGTATAAGAGACATATAAAACATACTTTTCATATCTCGCATGATTTTTGCAGATTCAAGCCCTGATTACGAATCAAGCAAATATGTAATAGTGGGCGTGTTATTCGATGCTACTTCATCTTTTAGGACCGGTTCTCGATGGGCTCCTGATGCTATAAGAAGGGCCTCCTACAATTTTGAAACTTATGATTACGAATACGATATTGACATCACGGAGCAGCAATTCCACGATGCAGGTAACATTGAGTTTGGTAATCTTTGTGACATGATATCTGAGGTAGAAGCTGTGATGTTAGGCATATTTGATGACGGAAAAGTTCCTTTGACTCTTGGAGGTGAGCACACTATAACGTTTCCTTGTGTAAAAGCGCTATCTAAAAGTGCAGATATTGGAGTGGTCATGCTCGATGCCCATCTTGATTTTAGGAACGAGTATTTGGGGAATAAATATAGCCATGCAAGTGTATCAAGACATATTTCAGATCTTGATGTGCTTCTTGTTCAGATTGGAACAAGAAGTGGAACAAAGGAGGAATATCAACTAGCTGCAGAAAAAAGTATTATCTACACAATGGATGAAATCAGAAAGAAAGGAATCGTTCAAGTGTTAAATGAAATTGAGGGGCTTTTGGACATCGATAGCATCTATTTGTCTATTGATATGGATGCGATAGATCCAGCGTTCGCTCCAGGAGTCGGGAACCCTGAACCATATGGGTTAACGCCACTGGAAGTAAGGACAGCCTTAAGAAGGTTATCTCCTGTAACATCAGGCTTTGATATAGTTGAGATTACCCCGGACTATGATATGGGAATGTCCGCACTACTCGGCGCAAAGCTCCTTAGAGACTTTATATTTGCTTCTTCGCAGAAAAAAGGTATTTGATGACATATGGATAACAAAAGTTATTTTGATAATCCCATACTCCACGCAAAGGTCACACAAGGAATGACTGTTGCAGAACTTGTGGAGCAATATCAACATTGTGCATTTGGTGGCAGGGAGACTCGCTAAGGCGGTGAACATTTACAGAAAAATGCAAGCTTCAGACGTGACGAACTTTTTTGGGTTAGCTGGTGCTATGATTCCTGCTGGGATGAGGCAGATCATAGTTGACATGATACAAGCAGGTGGCATTGATGTCCTCGTCACAACAGGAGCAAATATAGTTCACGATATGATCGAGGCTTTTGGCGGAAGGCATTGTCTTGGGGAGTGTAATGTTGATGACCTGGAATTGAAAAATAACAAAATAGACAGGATATACGACGTATATTTATCCGATCAGCACTTTACCACTTTTGAAGAGCGATTTGATGCTATATTGGAAAATATACTTGATTCTCATAACGGCAGGCAGTTTACGATATGTGAGTTTCTTCAAGAGGCTGGACGTAGAATAGACGATAAAAATTCAATATTAAGGGCCGCTGCTGATAAAGAAATCCCTGTATTCTGCCCTGCGATAGCAGATTCTGCTGATAGGACTTCAAAGCTGGATGTTTGGCTATAAGCGCAACCTACAGGTTGATACTTTCAAGGACATCAAGACGATTATGGAGATGTGCTACAGTGCAAAAAAGTCGGGGGCGCTATTTATTGGCGGAGGCGTTCCCAAGAACTTCATTATGCAATCTATGCTCCTCATCCCAAAGGGCTTTGATTACGCTGTTCAGCTCACTATGGATACGCCTGAAACAGGCGGTCTTTCGGGCGCCACTTTAGATGAAGCAAAGTCGTGGGGGAAAGTAGGTGAAAACGCTGAAACTGTAACAGTTTATGGCGATGCAACTATTACCTTGCCCATACTAGTAGCTGCTACCCTTTAAAATAAAACTTCGGTCCTCTCCGAATTAAATTTGTATCAGGATAATCTGCTTTGAATTCACTTCTTAGACACGTTTTATTTTTGCAAGCCTAACTAAATTAATGACTTTTTCTGCGTATCATTTTTAAGAAACTAAAAAATTATATAAATTGATATGTTCCACGCCGATTTTGGGATTTCGATTTTTTGAAGCAGAAGATGTTTTAATGTAAACTATTTTTTCAAATATCACAAAACCATACTAGTGTTGCAACAAATTGGGTTCAAACGTTCATTGACTCCTATTTTTTTAATAGTACTTTTTATCTTCGAACACTAAAATCTTCGCCCTTTAACTCTTTCAATGTCAAATTTCGCTGTTTCTGCAATGGCCATAACTGCAAAAGTTCCAGCTTGAATCGGATCGGTAACTACAAGATCAGCAACATCGGGCACGCTTCCAGCCATGTTAAGTGCTATGACCTTGACTCCCTCCTCTTGGAGTTTTTTTACCTCTTCAGTGATTTTCCCCCCCATAAGTGAACCAGCTAACACTAATATACTAGCTCTGTGGGTCCTTGAAACAGCATTAACCGCTTCAGCAATATTTTCTTCATCTACTATCGGCATCGTGTCAATACTTATGCGTTCTCCACGTATGTTGTGTCTGTCAGCTTCAGTTATTGCTCCGAGAGCTGACTTGGGATACCTGAGCCCCTCCGCCGATTATTATAACCCGTGATCCCCAGATCTTCTCAAAGGGTTCATACTGTGTAACTTCTTTAACAGAGCTCATTGACTTAAGCATTTTTATGAGGTCATTGACGTTTTTTACATCCTCAATTTCCAAATGAATTATGGCAAGGTTTTTATGTAGTCCTCTAGCTAGTATGAATTGCTGCGTGTACTTTATGTTGCCATTAAATCTTGCAACAGTTCCTGCAATGTCTCTTAGTACGCCAGGTTTATCTTCGGAAATTATATTTATAGCTGTGGGCATTTTACAACCTTTGAGATTGACACTATAAAGTCTCGTTAAAGCGATAATACATCAACCTGTGGCTATATATTCAGATAAACTATCGCGCTTATATATGCCAGTCACGGTAGTGAATTATCTTTTAATTTTTGCTATTGCCGCACTACCCGGGTCACCCTCTCATTAATTCCAGTGGGTCTCTTATCCCATTTTCAGTTATTATTTCAGTGACCAATTCAAGTGGCGTGGCATCAAATGCGGGATTTTTGACTTTCACGTTTTTAGGCGCTAACTGTTTTTTTCCACAATATATAAGCTCATTAGGATCCCTTTGTTCAATTTCGACTTCCCTGTTGTGAAAATCAAAGGTTGACAGAGGAGCAGCAACATAAAACGGTACACCGTGATGCTTCGCACATATAGCAAGCATATATGTCCCAACCTTGTTGTAAACTGCCTCCCTTGTTATCCTGTCAGCTCCCACCATTATGCAATCGACTTTGTCTTCCTTCATCATCCACGCCGCCATATTATCCGCAATTAAGATAGTAGGAATTCCTTCCTCGAGCATTTCAAAGGCCGTTATTCTACTACCTTGATTAAGTGGCCTTGTTTCGCAAACATACACAGTGATACGCTTCCCAGATCTTGTTGCGGATTTTATCACGCCTAAGGCGGTGCCCCAGCCGACTGTTGCAAGCCTTCCGGCATTACAATAAGTCATAACAACATCACCGTCTTTTAAAATGGATGCCCCAACAGCGCTCAAGGCTTTATTTTTTATTATGTCGTCATCTGCTATCTTTTTTGCCTCTTCAACTGCAATTTCCTTTACCTCATCTACAGTAGCGCAAGGTTCAATCGCTTTCAGAATTTTATCAACTCCTGTAAAGAGATTTATTGCCGTCGGTCTTGTTGCAATAATCGATTTAGCCGCTTTTCTAACTTCTAATTTTAACGTATCAAGATCATCGGCATCGCTTTTGTGTGCTGCCAGCGCCACGCCAAATGCTCCGGCTGCCCCAAGCGCAGGTGCGCCTCTCACTTTAAGCTTTAGTATTGCGCTTCGCAGATCTTCAATTGTTGTAATCTTTATATTTTCATAACGTGCCGGCAGCATCGTTTGATCTACCATTATAATTCCATCATCCCAGTAAATCGTAAGTTTGTCAATAGGATTTAGGTTCATAATTATCATGTCTCATTATTTATCATGTCTCATTATAATAGACAAGCTCATTTGAAGTATAAAAAATGCTTCGATTGAAAATAAACCTATCGGAATCGACGACACACTCTCGTGGGGTTCGAACAGTAAATAAACTGTAAGGTTCTCCCAACCTCTCTATACGGCCCTATTACTCTTCTCGAAAGCAACTATATCCCGCAACGATGGTTGTTCAAGTAATGCAGTCTCTTGCGAGAAACTTAGTGCCAAGTGATAATAAAAGCTTTATCCCCTATTCTGTCTCTTAGTGCCAAAACAAGTGTGAAAGAGAGATTTTATTAGATATTTAACGCGCTCGTTTCGCTCGTTCTTCAGTTTGCCTCGCACCTCCTCCAGTAGTGTTAACCCGCGTCTTACATTTGCTCACCATAAAGGGAGTTAATTGGTAGTGATATTGAACCAGAAGCACAGGCATCAAATTATAAACGGCAATGGGAGATTTACCTTCACCTTTTTAAAATACTATAATTTTTCATCAAATTTATGCAAAGTTGCTTATTTGTAAAAATTACTATCCTTTAATAATCAATATATAATGGGATATTACTTTTTTGTAGCTAGTGGTAATTTATGCTGGCAGATGATTTAATCAGAGCAGCCTTCTCATCAGACGAAGAGCTAAAAAGCGCCTTAAGTAAAGTAATCAAAGACCTCGGTTTTACTGTTACCAAGTTTGCTGAAATCTCAGGCGTATCGTTGAGCACGTTATATAAAATCATTTCTGGTGAGAGAGAACCTAACCTCAAAACTTTGAGAGAGATATTAAAAGCGGTTAGGAGACTTGAAGGAACCACTAAAAAGGGGGACCTCATCGCTGTAGTTGCTGCGAGGCCCGTCCTGGATAAAATAACCGAGAGGTCAATGGTGATCGAGGGCAGAAATATCACTATACGGGAATATCCAGCAACATCAATCGAGGATGCATTAATTGCTGCAATTCACGCCGAACGCGACGGGGCCCTCGCGCTAGTCTGCGCGCCCATCGTAAGCCCAACCGTTGAAAAGATTTTAAGGATTCCAGTAGCTTCAATAATGCCACAAAACAGCTTGATAGAAGCTATAAAACTAGCTGCACGAAAAATTGGGTGACTCTTGACCTTCACGTTACCATCGAGGGACTCAATCCCCATCATACCCAGTCACAGTCATGTTTATGTCCTTCAGGTTACGGAAGTATGCATCACGACCTGCGGCAAAAAAGTAACTGCTCTGCTGGTACGCTGAGACAAGTAACGCTCCATTTCTTTGAAGCAGGCTTGGATTAAGGTTGACAATTTTAATTAAAATAGTTGCAGCATTTAGTTTAGCATTAAGGATGACCAATCTCGCGCCGTTGTCCACTAGAGTCCCGTCCACTACATATGCTTCGCTCTAATCGCGCATATGGGCAAAGTATTTGAGATGTACTTGCGCCTTCAAATTAAATGCTCTACAATGTTATTCTCAATGATTCTCTCGCAATACAGGCATCGTAACGCCAAAGGATATATCACTGCAAACTTAGCAGTAACGGGCTCATCCGTATTTGAAATGCAATTTAGGTTAGGACACTGTACTATGTTCTCAATCGTACCAGGCAGTTCGACAGAGCTTTTTTGGACTACCTCGTAGTCCCTTATGATGTTAATTGTAGCATTTGGAGCAATTAATGCTATTTTGTCAACCTCATTAGAGTTGAGCTCTCTATCTTCAATTTTTACTATGTCCTTTGCTCTGTTTCCCGGTTTCTTGCTTGGAACGTTCATAACAACGCTCACAATAGAGCGAGTACCTCCTTTCACGCCGAGTATCTTCAAAACGTTTAGCGCATTTCCGGCGGTAATATGATCAATAACTGTCCCGTTTTTAATCGACCGAACTCTAAGCTCGTCTTTTTGTCTCTCTAACATCAGGCCTCCCCTGTCATCACTAGCAATAGGAGTGCCATCCTCACGGGAACTCCATAAAACGACTGCTTAAAGTACTTAGCATACTTTGTATTATCAACTTCAGGTGCTATTTCGTCAGACCTTGGCAGGGGATGCATGATTATAAAGTTGTCTCGAACACCAGTTAAGGTGTCAGAAGATATCCTGTAGCTGCTCGCAACTTTTTGGTACTCATTGGGATCCGGGAATCGTTCCTTTTGTATTCTCGTCACATAGAGAACATCGATTTCTTTAATCACCTCATTTATGTCATCGGTTATTCTAACCCCACCTAAGTCATCTACGATGTATTTAGGCATCTGAAGCTCTTCGGGCGCTACAAGGCTAATGTTTGCATCAAACATCTTGAGAGCATAGGCAAGCGAATGTACCGTCCTTCCGTATTTAAGATCGCCAAGCAGTGCAATGTCAAGATCCTTAAGGCTGCTCTCTTTCCGTATGGTATAGAGATCAAGCAACGTTTGGGTAGGATGATGACCAGCTCCATCGCCACCGTTAATCACGGGGATCGTTGAGAGCTCACTTGCCATCCGAGCAGCGCCCTCTTTTGGATGCCTTAGGACAGCCGCATCAGCGTAGCCTTCAATCACCTTTATGGTGTCCGCGAGGGTCTCACCTTTCAGAATAGAGCTTCCCTCTGATGACAAACTCAAAGTCTTGCCTCCCAGCCTCTTCATGGCTGTGTCAAATGACAACTGCGTTCTTGTGCTCGGTTCGAAAAAAAGGAGGGCGAGTAATTTGTTATGTAGTATATTAGTTCCGGTTCTAGCGAGGGGCTCAACTTTTTCAGCACAACTTAAAATATATTTTATTTCTTCATGAGAGAAATCTCGCATAGAGATGATGTGCCTCTTTTCAAACATTCATAATTATACTCATCCCATTAACTTTTTATAGTTTTTTAAAATGCTGCTATATTTAAGTGACTTAAAAACGCTTTTAAGTAGTATCCGTTGCGCATCAGTCGATGAATAAAAATCAAAAAAGAGTACTTTAAAGGCCCATCAATACTCTTTCGGCTTCGTTTCTAAATTCTTCCTGGCTAAATCCTTTCATCGCAGCAGCGGCCATAGCACCGCCTGCGCCTACACCTTCTTTAACCTCTCCAAGTTCGTAAGCTTTAAGCTGGCGAAATTTACTCCTTCGAAAGTCAGGATAAGCTCCAAATGCGTCAACTTGTAGTTTTTTTACGAGGTTTATGAAGCCTGCTCGACTCATCATCGAAGATATATTTTGTTGTTCCTAGTGTAATATCACCAGCAACGTTAAGTGCTCTCAGGATGGCAATTACCGCGCCCATCTGCGTTCCTCCCGCAAGCATCACGCTCTTACCGGCTCTAGTTAGCTCTTCAGCCAGCCCCACAGCACAGGGCATCATAGGATCTCCAAAAAGCTCAACTGCCTTTATAGGGTCGCGTTTTAGTATATTGGAAGTAACCGGTGACCGTGTTAAAGCTTTTTTAACAACCTGTTCTTTAAGCTCAATCGGGTTTTTTGAAAAACTGCTGCTAACGCTCGAGCCATAGCCAAGTGCTCTTAATACTGCAAGGGCTGTAGTAGTCCCTCCCGGTATTGATTCACCTATTATTGCAAGACTGCAATCAAGAAGTTTTGCGAGTTTTTTTGAGGACTTGTATATGTGTTGCGAATCCCTTACAGCTAGTCCGGTCTGTATATCCCTACCGTGCTCGGCTCTCATGTCATAGTACGGAACACCGGGGGTGACTTTGAGACCCGAGTTAATTAAAAAACACGGTATTTCAGTGAGGTTTAACGCAGCTTTAGAAAGCACTGCTGGAGTAGCTGCCCCTGAAGGTGAATCAGGTAGTATTTGAACGGTTTTTAATGCACCGCACGTGATAATCTCAGCATCAGCTGCTGGCGTATACTGTAAAAGTGTTTGCGAACTTCCTGCCCCTGAAATTCCAGGTACGTCAGCAACTTCGGTGTTAGAGAGTATTAAAACAAACAAGGGACTTTCGGAATCGCTATACCTTTCTTCAATACTTGAAGATTTTCCTGATTGATTATGGTAAATCCTGACCCACATAGGCTTATGACATGTCGAATTCTGTTATTCCTCTTTCGCAGCGTTATCTGTTATGAGGCATAGGCTGGAGATTGCCTTACGGTTGATATCGTGGGAGAGTATATGCGCCATAGGGCATGAGTATAATTCTTGTGTCTGATCCATACTTTGCAACGGCTGCATCAACTGCATCGTTAACATCATCGGCACAAATGAAAAATGCCCTCTCTACAAGTTCCTTTTCAAGATCGGATATTAAATAGACATCTACCTTTTCCATAAGTTTTGCCAAAATTCCCGCCTTATGCCCTCCGATCTCAAAAGCAATGTCCATTCTGTCTATGAGTTCCTGCCTGTTCTTAGCTTCATTAATCCATCGCTCAAAGACTTTTTCTCCCAATCCTTCGGGGCATTTGGCTATCAGAATTATGGCGCCGCCGTTTTTCACCGCGTATTTTGCGTTATCGAGAGCTTTTTGTGATTGAAATACGTTTATATCTTTTGGAGCCCCTCCCGCCGAAACCACAACAACATCAGCAAGCTCCTTTATGGGGATAACGTACATTGAATCAACGATTTTTATGCCGTCTCTATGAGCCTTAATCGGATCTCCTGCTACCGCTTTTACGATCTGCTTGTTCCCATTAAGCACGACATTAAGGATGAAGTCGCAGCCCACAAGCTCTCCTGCCTTCTCCATGTCAATCCTTACGGGACTATCTATCCTCCCAGCGTTTGCAGTTGGCTGTAACATAAGCTTATGATTAGTTTCAATTGTACTTCTTGCGCAGATCCCCGGCAAGATTGATTTGTATCCGCCGGTATAGCCCGCAAAATAATGGAGTTCAATTGACCCCACGCATATCCTTATGTCAGCTTCTAAAACCTCTCTATTAGCCTCAACAACGGTTCCTTGTTTAGTGGTTCCGATGAAGACGCAGTTAGTAGAATCGTGATTTATGCATCTATACCTGTTGAAAACGTTATCTCCAACCAGTCGTGCCATTTCTTTTGTCTTTAATTTTCTGTGAATTCCAAGTGCAAAGATAATTGTGATATCTTCATCACTTATTCCTGCATCAAGTAATTCTTTAAGAATGTACGGAATTAATCTTTTAGTGGGTGTGGGCCGCGTTACATCGCTAACAATAATAACGACGCTAAGGCGGTTTTTGTATCTTTTTCTGTCCGATATTATCTCCCTCAATTGCTTCGTTCCTATCGGATTTTCCATGGCCTTTTTAATTTCAGCCTCCTCATCTGTAGCCTGTATTTCAAGTGGTTCAACTACTTGGATGACATTCTTGTTTTCTAGATTTGCAGTAATTTCACCTGTGCCGTATTTAAGCTGCATTGTGGGCTGCTCCATACGAACAGTACTTAGTTGTAATTATATATCAAATTGGGGTTTACGTAGTTAGCACATAGAGAGTTCGATTTACCTGCAGACTAAAAAATGGACGAATAAAGTTTCATATAGATCTAACAACTATATAAAATGCAGACACATCGTGACACATCGTTTTACTTAAATGCAGATTGTATTTAGGCAGCACCTTTTGGAGGTTACTGAAATTGTACAGGTCCTATGAAGAGATACCGAAAATCGAGATCCCGGGTAACCAGGATGTCAAAATTAGCGATAGCACTTTAAGGGATGGTTCGCAGATGCCTGGGATTGCGATGAAGAAATCCCATAAACTCAAAATATTTGAATGTCTACATAAAATGGGAATTGAAAAGCTTGAATGTTTTTTATTTAATGAGAGGGACCGGATTGTAGCACGTGAAATGCTTGAAAGGGGCTACGAGCATCCGGAGGTTACCGGATGGGCACGGGCTAACACGAACGACATAGACATGAACTTAAGCATGGACGGGATCGAAGAGGTGGGGATTCTAATGTCGATCTCTGATGCACACATTTTTGATAAGTTGGGCCTTGCAAGTCACGAACAGGCACGAGATAAATACATTAGTGCCCTCGAATATGCAGTGGATCACGGTTTAAAAGTAAGGTGTCATCTTGAAGACACGACGAGGGCCGACCCTAATTTTTTACTGCCATTTATTAAAGAATTATTGAGTATAGCACCAAATGCGATATTAAGGATATGCGATACGATTAATTTTGGCGTTCCTTTTGAAGGTTTGGGCCTCCCCTTTAGTATACCTGATTTGGTGACGTCTTTTAAGAAAGCTGGAACCAAAAACATCGAAATGCACGTTCACGACGATTTTGGGCTTGGAGTAGCAAATACTCTTGCTGGGTACTGGTATGGTGCCAATTGGTCGAGTCTGACCTTTATGGGAATTGGTGAGAGGGCAGGCAACACTGAGCTTGAAAAGATTTTAATGTTTCTATTTAATAGGGTAAAGGGATTTGAAAAGTATAATCCTCGACCTTTAACTGCATTAACTAAATACTTAGCACAAGAACTTTCCTTCAGAACACCGAGTAATAAAGCAATAGTAGGAGAGAATATATTCGCGCATGAAAGTGGGATACACACAGATGGTATTTTGAAAAATTCGTTTACCTATGAACCTTTCCCACCAGAACTTGTTGGCGGTCAGCGGTGTCTCCTCATCGGGGACTCATCAGGGAGAGAGGTTGTGCGCCATAAGATAGAAGAAGTACTTTACGAATTATTAGGAATACGGGTCAATCTAGAGAAAGACGACGAGCGAATAAAAGCAATATCGTCTGACATCCACAAGCTCTACGATGAAGAAGCTCGAATTTCAAGTATCTCGAACGATGAACTAAAAGAATATGCTCTTAAATATATACTTAGTGATGAGGTCACTCTTCAGTGGCATCGATGACGATGAGTTCATGAACGATAGCGAAGCTAAGGAGATCACAAATTGAGCGACTGCAAATACCGCCGAATCCAGAGCATCCCATTGGGGGTAAGCAACCTTGAGTATGAAACGTGTGTTCTCGCTGATGAGGGGGCAATGGTTCATCGCGAGCAGTGTTTAGAGTGTACTATTGCAGAACTCGTAAAAGAGTTTGACTGCACTCATATGAAGCCCGTTAAGGTATTCACAAGTGGCGGGAAATCTAAAGAACTCACAGAATGCATAAAAAATAGGGAGATTTTAGACCAGGGAAGAAGCAAGTGCAAGCGCTGCACTCAGAAGGAAGAAACGAATATTTAGCGGGCAGTACGTGGTACTGCATCTCTCATTTTAAGGTTATTTTTATGACGTTAGCTCTTCTCAAGTTTATTTACAATGCAGTCAGTCATTTCAGTCGTCTTAAGAGTACCTCCAAGATCGTACGTTGTTTTTTCCTTTGCAATTGTTGCTTTAACTGCATCGAAGATTAGCTTTGACTCTTCAGTGTAGCCGAGGTAACTTAGCATCCAAGCTCCAGCCAGTATAGTAGCTGTCGGATTTACCTTATTAAGTCCTTTGTACTTAGGAGCAGAGCCATGTGCTGGTTCAAACATCGCGTAGTCATCGCCAATATTAGCTGAGTAAATCATACCAATGCTCCCCACAAGTGCAGCGCACTCCTCGCTCAAAATGTCCATGAAAAGATTCGTCGAAAGCAGAATCGATTGATTGAATATCCGGGGGTTTTTAATAAGCTGTTGCGCGATATTGTCGATGTGGTATTCCCAAATCTCTACATGAGGGTACTCATCGCCCACCTCTCTTATAGCGTCAAGAAACGCCCCATCGGTTTGCTTAAGTATGTTGCTTTTGTGTATCGCCACAACGGTCTTCCAACCCCTCCTATTTGCTTCTTCAAATGCGAACTTTGCCACTTTTTTGCTTGCAGACTTTGTGATTTTTCTGAATGCTATGAACATATCATCAGAAAGTTGAACTTCACTCCCGAAATACATCCCTTCAGTCGCCTCCCTTACACATACGAAGTCAACGTCTCCGAGAGGTTTTGGGGTGTTAGGGAACGTCTTGATCGGGCGAACGTTCGCATACAAGTTTAGCCGTTGTCTAAGCGTCACCGAAACACTGCTTGGAGATCTCGGTCCACCTGGCGTGGTTGTTGGACCTTTGAAACACGCTTCTGTCGAACTTATGACGTCCCATGTTTCTTCTGGTAGTAAGGTCTCTCCTCCATGAGTTTCATACCAATCAGTTCCAGCGTCACACGCTACCATATTGAGCGCCGCGCCAGTTGCATTGACAACTCGCATCATCGCTTTCACGAGCTCAGGACCTACGCCATCACCCATGATAACAGCTACCTTTTTCATCGTCATCTCCCATTTCACAAATACGTCAAATGAAGCTAAAATGGATTACACGCATAAGTTCATCAGTCAGTGTATCCGCCGTAGCTTCTCAGATAATTCATAAGCCCACCAGCTTTAAGGAGTTCCTGCATAAAGATCGGTATACGTTTAAACGAGTAGATTTCACGCGTAGTAAGATTTAGTATAGTGCCGTTATCAAAATCGACTTTCAGTCTATCTGCTTGAGAAACGCTCTTTGATATATCCGTGCATTCGATTAGCGGCAGACCTATGTTATAGCCATTTCTATAAAAAATCCTTGCAAATGATTCGGCGAGAATGCAAGAGATGCCACAAGCCTTTAAAACTTGTGGGGCCTGTTCCCTCGATGATCCACAGCCAAAATTAGCCCCAGCTACTATGATGGATGCGTTCAATTTCTTAGTGTCTGCATAAAAATTTGAATCTATTGATTCGAATGAGTGAACGGCAAGCTTATTTATATCTAACTCGTCGTACTTATACTTCCCAGCAATTATCTCATCGGTGTTTGTATCTCTGGGGAATACTCTTATCACTTCAGCTTCGATGCACGTCATACATTCCACTCTTATATGCGCATTGTTCAACGTTGCTCTTCAAAATTTCTTGGATCAGTTATCCTGCCCGTAATTGCACTTGCAGCTGCAGTTGACGGGCTAGAAAGATAAATAAATGCGTTGTCGTTGCCCATCCTTCCCTTAAAGTTTCTATTTTGGGTTGAAAGTGCAACTTCTCCGTTGCCGAGAGCTACAGTTCTCCCTATGCAAAACCCACACCCTGGCGGACATACCGCAGCTCCTGCGCTTAATAGCGTTTGGATTATGCCCTCGTCTATAGCCCTCATAAGCACTTCACGGCTTGCGGGGTATACTACGAGCCTTACCTTGCTCTTATATCCTCTCAGTATCTGGGCTGCTGCTCTTAAGTCTTCAATTCTTCCATTTGTACATGAGCCAAGACAGACTTGGTCTATCTCCCCCCCTTCGAGATCTGTAACTGGGGCAACATTGTCGACCTTGTGCGGCTTTGCTATCATGGGCACGACGTCTTCTGCCTTTATGTGAACCTCACTCTCGTAATTTGCGGCATCATCTGCGTAAAGTGGCGCAAACTCGCCCCCACGCCCATGCTGCTGGAGATACGCCCTAACTTTTTCATCTGCCGGGCACAGTCCAACTTTCGCGCCAGCTTCAACGGCCATGTTTGTAAGGGTTGCCCGTGACTCAACGCTCATTTTTTTTATTCCAGTTCCAAGAAACTCCATCGCCTTGTAAGTAGCACCATCAGCGGTAATCTTGCCAATAAGTTCTAAAAATACATCCTTAGAGTGGATCTTTTCCGGCAATATCCCTGAGACTTCTACTTTTATTGATTCTGGTACTCTAAACCACGTCTTCCCGTAGGCCATGGCAGCCGCAATATCAGTTGAGCCCATTCCCGTCGCAAATGCCCCTAGAGCTCCGTGCGTACATGTATGACTGTCTCCACCGACTATTATCTTCCAAGGAGCAGCATATTTTTCAAGCACGATTTGATGGCAAATACCATCGCCGTTTTCGTATAAGTCTATACCATACGATCTTGCAAACTTTCGCATCATTATTTGGACGTTTGAGATCTTTTCTGATGGTGAAGGCGATGCGTGATCGCAGATTGCTGCTACCTTTTCAGGATACTTGATCTTAAGATCTCCAAGCTGCTGAATTGCCAATGGAAGTGTGCCATCATGGGCAAAGACGAGATCAACACGCACCGCGACAATATCTCCGCTAGTAGCGTCAGCTCCGCTGCGCGTTGATAGAATTTTCTCTGATATGGTTTTCAATTATAATACCTCTAAGACGTCCTCTCAGCATGATATAACACTAGGAATTCTTGAACTTCTAGTAAAATTGACGAGTACTTGTATGTCTTTAATTGATAATAACTGTATCCACACAGTTCCAGATGATTATAAAACTGATCATTGTGTAAATTTTGCAATAATAGTTCAGTCTTGTTGTGAATGACAGGCTTAGCCGATCTCTCTCAGACAATTGTTATTGGATCTTATCTTGTAATAGGAATCTCCCGATTTAACAGTATTCCAAGTGAAATTTTAACGATCATCACTGTATGTCTTTGGAAAGTTCTGTAAAAAAGCATGGAAAATGGAGTCATTAACTGACACACAACAACTATTGACAGGACGATGAAACATCAGTGCTAAGTTTACGACGGGTAAAGAACCTTGATTCTCATCCCAAAAGTGCTCTTTGTTTTATTATAACATTTTTAATTTTTCAGAGTTCATTTGCTATAGGTGACCGTCTTGCTCAGTCAAAGTCTTAACCTTTTTAATTTTATATTTGTACAACAAGAATATTGTAGTACTCTACTAACAAAGCGAGTATCACTGTCGTGGCGTGATTATATGAAGATTCAATGGCTCTCCAATTTGCGCCGAGGTACACGCCACTGTAAGCAAGCCCAAAATTCCATGGCAACGACCCCAGAAACGTGTAAATCGAAAACTTTTTAATATCCATCTTAAAAATCCCAGCTGGTATTGAACTGTATGCACGTATCCCCGGGATCATCCTGCTGAAGAAGACGGTGGCTTGGCCATATTTATCGAACCAACGTTGCGCTGCGTCAAGTTCTCTCTTTCCGTATTCCCATGTATCTGCCGTATTTCTCAAAAAGCGGCGCGCCACCATAATAACTTACTCCATACGTTACAAGCGACCCTGCAAGGCAAGCTAAAGTTCCGATTAGTACAACCGTTATAAAATTTAAGTGCCCAATGTAAGCGAGATAGCCGCCGTAGGGCATTATCAGCTCACTTGGTAAGGGGATACCGATGCTCTCAATGCCCATCCCAATGAAGATACCGCTATAATCGTAATGATCTATCACATTCAGTATGAAGCCAGAAGCGCTCTCTATAGCACGATAAATCTGATCTTGATATGGAATCGAAAGAGAAAATGCGGCTAAATTTGTCATGGTGTTTTGAATCAACCCTAGGTGTGTTTATAATCGCTGCCTCTAAGCATTATTTCAAAAAGCGACAACTTATTCAGGTAAGTATATAGCATAAAATGCAAATTTAGTACTTAATTTCTCTCTTTTTTCATTCGACTTTACAATTTATACTAGGATCTTATGCTTGAAATAATCTTCTCTCTGTGGTATATTGCGTATCTGAACAGTCCTATCGTTCGTATCACTCGTGTCGAGGGAGGCGAATGCCCTCTCAATACTCATCAAGTTTAGTCTTGTTAAGACCCCTCAGATATGCAAGATCAACGCACCATGGAATGAATCCCAAAACTGTATAAAGTGGAGATTTTTTTATTCCGTCTTAGCAATTCCTGCAGGGCGCGATATGAAAGTGCGTAATGCAATAATCCACTCGCAAAACATCTATTCCTCCGTTCTTTAAAACCGCTCGTATGTTCTATACGTCTCTTTCTTCCATGTCACCATTTACTTCTAATTTATCAAGGATAGGTCTCTGCGGTAACTTACCACAAAGTTGAGAAGTACTGACCCAGCAATTCATCACAATGCTTCTGCTAAAGCAACTCCAATAATACTTAGTTCTCCACGCCAGACATATAATCTTAACAGCGTGATAATCTCACTTAGAAGCAGGATACAAGCAATCTTAAGCCATACTGAGAGATATGCCATAATATACTAGTCATTCAATTAGTTGAATTGAGAAGTGGCGTACTCTTCAGTAATACAATCTTGAAAACTCTCATAGTTCTTAAGATTAGTAGAGTTTTTCATATTACGCACTGTTATCACTGCCACGTTCGCCCATGCTTGCATCTCTATAAATGGTTTGACCTTTTTAAAAAGTACAGTGCAATAGGAATGCCAAGTACGGTCCCAAGCCCCCGCGAAATACTTGTGGAATATGCCGCTCCTATAGCTCCTATAATTGGTATGAGGTACAAGTTAAGTCCGAAATTTGCAACTGACATGTAGGTTGCGTTTAGAACGTGTACCTTTTGGTTGTTTGTAGCATCAAGTAGCAGAGCTGTAGGAACGGCTATAAGACCAATCGCAAATCCCACGATGAGGACGTTTAAGAAATCAACTGATTCCATAAACTTTGGGCCGACCGTATAGTAAATAAATTGACCACCAAATGCAAAGGTAACCACCGTAATAACAATTCCTGCTATTGTAAAGTATGACACATATCTAAAGAGTTCTTTTTTTGTGATTCCCCTCTGATGGACAGCTCGTGAAACCACCGGAAAAAATGCACCAGTTACCGCAACAACTGCCATATCTCCTATTCCAACAAAATTGACAGCGGGTGTATAGAGCCCAACAGATCGCATATCAAGCAGAAGCGATATCATGATAGTATCCATCTTCTGCCATATGGTTCCAAGGAGTGCTGCCAGTCCAAACCATACAGCTGGACCAACGATGCTCCTATCAAAAATTGGTTGGAAATTTAGCTTATAATAATGAATTTGCCGGCTTTTAATGAAACTCAGCAGCATGTTCACAAAAGCGCCGATGATCGTGGCATATATGATACCAACTATCCCAAATCCCAAGGTTATAAGAATGACTGAAAAAACTACGAATACAATGCGTTCGACGATCTTGTAGAGTGAAATATATTTCATATCCTGATATATGTTAAAAACTGAGCGGAACAAGCCGCCTAGTCCTCCCATAAGCAGAATTGAAGAGGTCAACACAATTAGCAACTTTACATCATATGAATAAGGGGTGAAAAACGTGCATACTGTAAGAAGTACTATTGACCCAACCGACAGAAGTATCTCTAACCCCATTGTGCTAGAGATTAAATGATGCGTGCGCTCAGGTTCCTTTGCTCCTTCACGAATGATGACTGTATTTATCCCAAAATCCGTAAAAATTGCGAAAAGTGAGACAAAAGAGATAATAGTGATATATGAACCAAATTCCGAAACCGGAAGCACCCTCGCGATGTAGATAAAAAAGAAGAAAGATATTAAAGCTGAAGTAGCGTCACCAAGGAAAAGAAAAACACTATTTTTAATCCCTCTTTTAATGGATATTTGGCTCACCTTCTGCATCCTTTAAGTTCATTATCGTTAGGCGCCAATGAAGGGACAATATATTTCTGTAAGGAATTACTCCTCTGTTAAACTAACAGTAGTTATGTGCTCAATATCTTAAGCTTGTAAATTATTACTCTATATCACTCATCAACTAAGCCATAATAAACATTTTCTAAAGCATCGACCACTTTATCCCACGTGAAGTTATCAGTAACCCTTTTTCGACCCTTTATGCTTTTCGCCCTCTCTGAACCTACGTCATTCAGTACTTCAATAATATTCCTTGCAAGAGCGGTAACATCTCCATATTCAAATATCCTTCCGTCATCTCCCACGACATACGGAACCCCTCCCACATTTGAGGCAACTACTGGCGTGCCGCAGGCCATGGCTTCAAGGAGTACTATCCCAAATGCCTCCCATTCACTTGGTAATACAAACACATCTGCTGCTGAATAAGCTGACTTGAATAGGTCGTAATCGTTGATGTGACCCGTAAATATAAAGTAATCATCAAGGTCATTTGCCCATATCTCTTTCTTTAGCTCTTTTAATATTCCCCAGTCTTCTCCCACCATGATAAATTTGGCTTCGGGATGTTCATGAATCACCGCAGTTGAAGCGTCTATTAGATAGTTTAAACCTTTATTCTCTGCAAGTCTTCCTGTATATAGAATTATTTTATCTTCACCGCTAAGTTTATACCGATTTCTAAATATAGAACCATCAGGAATCGGAGTCCAATCTTCTATATCTATGCCGTTTGGCACCGTCACGCACTTTGAAAGGGGGACAAATCCCTTTATAAATTGCTTCTCTCTATCAGTTACGATTATTATCGTGTCAACAACTCTATATACTCTCCGTGAAAAAACGAGGTCTTCGAAATTCATAAGAAATTTTTGTACGAAGGAGTTGTGTTTTGATGGCGGGTGGTAATGCGGCGTTACCACTAAAGGCATCTGGTATTTGCCATTTTTTTTCCCTCGTTTGAGCTTAGCTGCAGCACAAGCAAAAATTTGATAGTATCTGTGAGAATGAGCATGAACTACATCCGCATCCGAGTTGTAGATAGCTTTAATTAGGCCTGGGATCGCAGGAAAGTGGATATATGGTAAAACATGCCTCCTAATAGGAAATCTTATTACTCTGACCCCATTAACATAGCTTTCAGGTTGCCACGTTTCAAAATATTGCCATGGAATTTCTGTTTTAAGGGCAGTCGTATATACTGTCACTTCGTGCCCACGATTTACAAGCGCCTCAGATATCTTCTGTATATGGGTTTCTGCCCCTCCAGGTGCCAAATATCTGATACAGACCTGTGCTATTTTCAACTGACCTTCACCACTTCGGGTAGCCCAAAAACAAAGGCATATAACCTTGAGTCGCTTCAATATTTATTATTTGTTATAAAGCTGATATTTATGGTTAAAGTTAATTCGGAGTCGTAGAATGATTAAAAAAGCCGTTATACCGGCAGCGGTCTGGGGACAGGCAACGAGCTACAGTTAAGTGACTCAATTAAAACATAATGAATAGTGACTGTGCCTATGCGTATAAGTTCGAGGGAACGCGATATGACGCGGGAGACAAACTCGGGTATATAAAAGCGATTATAGATTTTGGGTTAGAAAACGAGAGTTTAAAAGATGCGCTCATTGAATACTTAAAGACAAGAGTTGTAACCTAAGAATAAACCGATACATTTTTTGAGTTTTATTGGACGATAATGGATGATCAGCATATCATTGTAATGATTTTTCAGTGGCAATGCTTCTCACACTGTCCACACTTTGTTAATACGACGTCAAATGGCGCGTTGGTTGAGTAGTATGTCACACATCTGTTCACTATCTCATACTAAATATTTAAAAACTACATCAAAATAAGGATGATACTTTGCAAGTTAATTGTGATCGTTAGCGCGAAATCAACCACAGCTACGCCAGGATAATGACTAATATAGCTAAAAGCCCCTCCAACGAGTAAAAATGTATCGAGCTTTATAAATTCACTAGTTTGCGAGTATCTATATGGAAAAGTTGACTTTACAAAGACCATACAACACTATTGAAAAAAATTTGCTAGGTAGGCGTTGAAAATTTAATTAATTGTTGGACCATTAAACGCTTCTAAGATAAATTGATATCTTGACTATGAACATTGCTGTATTCGCTCCATTTCCGCAGAAGAAGGATGGAATTCCGAGAGTTGCTGAGGAATTGCTAAAAACGTTTTGTGATTCTAGTGAAATAAATAAAATTTCAATCGTAGCGCCTTGTGGTGAGGATTTTATTAGCGAAATAGTAGTAAAAAATAAAAAAATTTCCGTACAGTCTCTGCAAGTTTTAATGAGACCAATAAATTTCTCTAATATGTTGCGAGTATTTTATAATTTTTTGAGCCTAGTCAAGCTATATAAAGAAAATGATATTATTCTTCTTTTTTCATTACCTTCCAGTAATTTGTTTTTCAAGATACCTATTGGAGGATTATATTTTATCTTTCTGTTAATAAAATTTAATTTTCTACCTAGGAAGGTAGTTCAAGTGGTCCACGATTTTATTCCCTATGTGTATCCAGACGATGCTGAAGGTTCTGAAAGAATGATCAGAGTATTGAATGCTTACAAAAAATACTTTTTAGGAATACCTAACAAATATATTGCAGTTTCGCAAGCCACAAAGATGGATGCAGTAAAGTTTTGGCATATTCCAGCGGACAAAATAGACGTGGTATATCATGGATCGTTCACCAATTCAAAAACACCGCGCAGCCGTTTCGGGAGTAATAAGGTATTAATCGTTTCTGATATTGCGCCTCGAAAGAACCATATTCGATTAATAAAAGCCTTTGAAATTGTTCACAAGCGAAATCCAAATGCGGAGTTAATGATTGTGGGCAAGTCTCGCACACATGTAAGAGAATTTGAGTCAATCCTTCAAGAAATTAAGGAGCGAAACGAGGGTATAAAGATCACGTTAAGTGGGTATCTATCAGACGAAGAACTCTTATCATTGTACACATCTGTTGACGTTTTCATTTATCCATCACTTTATGAAGGTTTTGGCCTGCCAGTGTTAGAGGCAATGGCAGCAGGCTGTCCAGTTATCGTATCTAACGTATCTCCTTTACCAGAAATTGTTGGAGATGCGGCGATTCTCGTTGATCCTTATAGTATATACGAAATAGCACAAGCAATACTAACGGTTTTGCAGGATATGGAGCTAAAAACACATATGAGCAAGAAAAGCGTTGAACAGGCAAAAAAGTTTACGTGGGAGGAAGCGTCTACTAACTTCTTACAAATTTTTAAAAGCGTCCTTAATGAAAGACGGTCATAATTCTTTTAGTAACCTTGTAATATTTAATGAACTTAAATTGATACAAAGTTTAAAATGCCCGCCATTCTCCGAAAAGAAACTCTTCAACCTAAGCACTTTTTGTTCTTCCCCTAACTTTAAGAAATATCGAAAGCGCGATCATTATAAAAAAGAAAACTTAATCTGGACTTTTTATCATACGAAATCTCTCCGATTGTTTTTATGTTTGTCAAGATTTTTAATCGATTTGAGATAAGTTAGTACCTGTGTGCCGAATTTTTTCAGTTTTATGTTGACTAATGAAATGTAAGTCGCTTCGTCTAGCTATTAATTTTAGCATCCTACAAAATACAGTGATTTCTTTGTCTCTCTCGCTGTCGCCGGAGTGCTATTAACTCAATTGGAATTCCGCGATCCACGTAAACGTGCTTTTAAGAAAAA
This sequence comes from Methanobacteriota archaeon, assembly GCA_963748445.1. Lineage (GTDB taxonomy): Archaea > Halobacteriota > Bog-38 > Methanoflorentales > Methanoflorentaceae > DASPRZ01. Next base: position 135,754 of record CAVVIU010000003.1, on the reverse strand, counting down.
TCATTGCCTCGAAGGAACTAGTAGAGACGAAATGCATGCACCTTGTAAAAAGCGTATGGTAATCGCTTATTTGTTTGTTTTCTTTAACGGTAACAGTACCGTGGACCCGACGAATATTCTAAATGCGGTAGTATTTTATCGATCGTCAGCAACAGGAATACTCTTTCTCCTTCCTTTCTCCTTCTCCTTTCCCCTTTTGTTCACCACTGAAACCGTTCGTTTAAGCACAAGTTTTAATTATAAAATCGAAGCGTTAGAGCTTTGTAACTCTCTTTTAAGTATTTCTATAACTTTCGTCCCAGCACTGCCATCCCCGAACGGGTTTCTCCAATTGCGTTCCTTATTAAGCATCAACTTTGCGCCTTTAACTATATCGATGGGGTTAGCGCCAGCGAGCACATTGGATCCAACGTCAATAGTTTCTGGCCTCTCCGTGTTATCTCTCAACGTTACACACGGCACTCTTAATATACACGCCTCCTCTTGTACACCTCCAGAATCTGTTAAAACAAGCTTTGCGTTTCTTTCAAGCCATAAGAAATCAAGAAAGCCAACAGGATCTATAGGCGTGACGCCTTTTAAGCTTACGTCAAAATGTTCAATCTTCTTGTGAGTTCTCGGATGTATTGGAAATATAATTGGAATTGAAAACTCATTATATAGTAATTCTAGCCCTTTCATAATTCCCTGAAGCCTCTCCTTGACATCGACGTTCTCTTGTCGATGAGCCGTCGCAAGAAAATATTCTCCTTTTTTCAGCCACGACGTTTCGACAATTTTTGCTTTTTCGTTAGCAATTTCACTATTGCGGTAAACGGCATCTACAATCGTGTTCCCAGTAACAAAGATTTTACTCTCAGCTATTCCCTCTTTTTCCAAGTTTTGCTTCGCCGTCTCGGTAGGTGCAAACAGATAGTCCGAAACGTGGTCGGTGAGCACCCGGTTAATCTCTTCGGGCATATTTCTGTCAAAGCTCCTTAAACCGGCTTCAACATGCCCTACGTTCATGCCTAATTTAGTGGCAACTGAGAGCGCCTGCGAGCACTGTATTTGTATCTCCTTCCACCAGAATGGTGTTTGGCTTCTCTTCTGTCAAAATTCGTTCTATCTCTATCAGCATCTTACCAGTTTGTTCTGCGTGTGATCCTGATCCTATGTCTAGATTATATTTAGCTCCTGGGAGTTCTAATTCTTCAAAAAAAATTTTATCCATCTCATAAGAATAATGTTGACCTGTGTGTAAAATAAAAAAGTCAATTTGTTGCTTTTCACATTCGCTAATCACTGGCGACATTTTGATTATTTCAGGCCTTGTGCCAAGAATTATTGATAGCATTATCCAACCGCGTGTGATACCTTTGTTATACGAAGTAGTGTTACGTAATTACCAGAGCTTAATACTTATCAACTTATGCAAGTAGTCGGGGTGACGTGAATTTACGACGTGCTCATCAGCAAATATGCAAATCACTTTTTGCATACGGCATATAACAGCGTCTAAATCAACGCTATTTTAGTCGAATATTGAATGACTGACTAACGTTTTTTCTCAGATTCGAAGGGATTAACTCGGCATAGAAACGTTCAATAATCAAACAGAGGCCTATCATCAAATAAAAAGAACTCAAGCGCAGAAAATAGACTTGCCCAGGGAAATCAGCATCGGAATTATTTGTATGATTTTTAAAAGACTATCTATTCTTTCTAGTCGCCCCCGAAAGGGTGTGATGCATAAGTTTCGTTAAACAAATAGTAAACAGTAACAAAATCGCACACGTTCCGGGTGAGCCTAAAGTTAATAGATTTTTGTACATGTTGAGTCGCTAAGGCCTCGTAAAACCGACGTTAACGTGATTCTAAACGAGTAAATACCCACCGCGCAAAAAGGGTGCACTAAATTAAATAGACACCCCCCTTTGTAGCGCGCTTTACTTTTTCAATCGTCGAGATCCATCGATATTCGCTTCCCGGAAACGCATCTATTAACACTATATCAGCTTTCATGGCGATATCTTCGAACTTCCTTAAATCGCCATGATAGAGCTCTATTTCACACTCCGCTGTTTTGGCTTTACTTATCAGATTTGGCGTTGTTGCTACTTCTTTCAATCCATCAAAGTGTGCCCTTTTGATGGATGTTATCCCCAGACTATTCTTGTTAACGCGAAGATTTAAGTACGCATTTTTTATGAAAGGTAGCCACGCATCATTTAATATCACCTTTGAGGCTCCCATGAGCACGGTCATAAGTCCAAGGGTTCCAGGACCTGCGAGGCCATCGAGCACGACTGAATCCTCTATAGGCAGAGACCCCAGTTTGAGCATCTTTATAGCGTTGTCGTGCTCTATGTGGACTTTTGATTGGCTCTTGTAAATGAGAAGCTGTCCGTAAGCTGAAGTGATCAGGTCTGCCCGCATGTCGCAGCCTGCACTGACATCACACGTGTAAGGTGGTATATTCGAATCAACAAGTCCTATAATTCGTTCATCTGCTCTTTGTATGACTCCCTTAACTTCAGCCACCTCATCGACTATTCTGTGCGCGGCGGCGGGAATTTGTTGTTGCATGGTTAAAACGATGAGATTGTTAGGCCCTAATACAGGGACTGAATATGTACGGACACCTGGGCATAACAGTGGCGCACCGACTTCCCGTAAGGTGATGTTTGGACGTTTCTGATCTTCACAGGACAATGCAAGAATATGGGCCATTACAGGCATCTAACGGTCTTTTACCGCATTTGTCACAGTACATGTCATTGTACTTAATGTTAGAAAGATCGAGAGCAGCAGTCTTATCTAGAATTACATTAATGCACTTATCACATTTTTGATACAAAGTGTCAGAGGCTGCAATAACCTGATCTGGTGATGCGATACAATAGTTGCTGCTACACGTAGGACATTTGATGTGCATCTAAAAGTAAGTTTCACTCCAATTTATAAACGTTTGTGCACTGCACTGATGATAGCTGCACTGCACTATGATGATGATAGTCGCAGTGCTCGTAGAATCAGAGTCTCCAGCCTTGTCATAATGATTGCCACACATAATCGCCGAGGTACGATATGAGCGCATTGTCTATGTTGAACGGAAATATTTGCGAGTTTGCCACTAGTTGGCTTCGGTCAAATTAGAGCAGTGATAAATGTTGCCTGTGACGGATGGGATAGGATAATACAGGTTTATTATGCGCAGCAATCGTCTCTTTGCAGGCGGTCGGCACTGATTTTTCCTTGACTTAAAGTAATACACTAAGAAATGGACCGGTCGGGAATTGAACCCGAGGCCTCTACCATGCCAAGGTAGTGATCTACCCCTGATCTACCGGCCCTTTAGGTATTAAATTATTGAGTAACAACGCATTTTGTTACATGCTTCAACGAGGCTTCAGAAGCAATTACTTTTATCTGATTGATTATTAGTGGATATAAGTCTTGCTTTACTTTTTGAATAGTCTTAAGTAAACCAGTGCGATTTACACAGCGAACACATCTGTAACTATTTCTATCGTTTCAAGAGATGAGAATTATTATATATTAAATTGACCTATAAGGGAGTGCCTTATAAGACGCATTTAAGTTAAGGGCCCGTAGCTTAGCCAGGTTCGAATCCATCCCGACAGTTATTTTGGTATGGAGAGTATGCGCACGGCTGATAACCGTGAGGTCAGGCGTTCAAATCGCCTCGGGCCCATCCCACGTTTTGTGCTAAAGCATATCCTCTGTTCTGTAAGCGAAACCTTCACAAGCGGCTATTCCTCTTCCATCTTCATTTGTTACAGGCATCTTAAAGAGTGCCATCGTTTTGCCTCAACGCTCTTCTGCAGTTTAGCCTCACTCATATCTAAAATCATGTATTCTTTCTTTTCTCTATTCATCAAAAAAGTTAGCCAGCGAATTTTTTAGTATACAACTCGTTGATCTTTGCTGCCATGATAAAATCGTTCTCTGACAAACCGCTTATGTTGTGCGTCATCAGCGTAATTCTTACATAATTATATGAGATGAAAATGTCCGGATGATGTCCTTCGGATTCGGCGATATTTGCGACTTCATTCACAAATTTCATCGCTTCCACAAAGTCCTTGAACCTCAACGCTCTCTTGATCATTTTTGTGTCTTCTACCTTCCACCCGGGTACCATCGGTAAAAGTCCGTTTATAGTCTCAAGGTCGAACGGCTGTGTACCCATTTCGCAAGGCACGCAATGCTTCTTTATCAGATCGGCGGGTGAGGCATCACCTTCACTTGTCATAGTCAATCCTCCTCTACAAACACTAAGAGTGGCACAAACTCACTAATAGGAGTGGGTGTGTCTGCTCGTCTCTATCGGACGTCATTCTAAAACAAGAAGCTTTTCCGCAAAAATGTTCATAAATATAGTTCAAATCCTCGTTTAATTGGGCGTTGCTCTGACAACTACTGGGTCTTCTTAGTGTAGTCGCTGTTGACACTTCAGTCGGTAGGACACTTTTGACCGGACCAGTTCAGCACCCTTCGTTTCCCATAATACACTACCTAAATCTCAGATTCATTCGGAATAAAATTACCTACTTAAATTTATACTACTGTCGCATAACAACATGAATTAACTATCACGTGAGATATCACCAAAAATAGATAAGTTAAATTTACTGACAAAAAGGGGGGAAGGCATCGTGAGGATATTCTACACTTTAAAAGCAGCCGAACTTGAAGCTGAACTAGTCGAAAATGGTATACGCTTTGAGCATCCAAATGAAGATCTTCAGCAATTTCTTGTATCGGACGATGATGTGGATACGATAGACGCAATTGCAAAAAAAATGGGCATTAACGTTTACATAAAAGATGATTATGTAACTGAAGAGGATGTACTGGGAGATAGGGAATCTGAGCTTGATTGAGTCGTACCACGTGGCATGATTTTAACTTGGCGCACCACTGTAGGTGACCGAACTCTCAAGCGCACTTGAGGTGAGGAGTTGATGTGCACAATCCACTGGCCACTCTTTGTCGTGAAGTTGTTCGTGAAAGAGTACTTTAGCACTCTTGTTACGGTGGCAGCAAATTATTCGAAACAACCTTTTATCTATTTCTCCGAAGCTCCGAGCTACACAAATGTCTTTATGTTATAAGTCTAGTAGTGGCAGAGCTCGGCAAGACGTAGTCAATTTACAATTCTCACGCGAATGAGCTGCAAGTGTTAAACGTATAGGAATTAGACCGTGCCCTTATTATCTTCGGCACTCTACACTAAAGTGTAAGATTCTATAATAGGAGTTATGCGGGGGGTGCGATTTGAACGCACGAACTCCTATGAGAATAGGCCCTGAACCTATCGCCGTTGACCTGGCTTGGCAACCCCCGCTTGTTTTATAGAACAGCTTAAAAATTGTTCACTTGTAATATATCTGTTTTCGTTTATCTTCCACAGTGCGCGGAGATTGTCTTTTTTATACGTCAAAAGATTTTTAGATTTGTAAAGTATTGAACTTTCGAGTTAAACTCTGCCTAGTGTTTAATAAGTGTATGAATAAATAAGGTAATTGATGTCTCGTGCAAGGCCTAACAACAATCGTGAACGGAAAGTTAAATGACAATAGTAATTTTGAGGATTGGACATAGAATTTATAGGGACAAAAGGATAACGACTCACGTAGGACTTACTGCTCGAGCGTTTGGGGCTGAGGGTATGCTACTCGCAGGATCCGATAAGTCGGTAGTAAATAACATTCAAGACATAGTGAACAGGTGGGGAGGTAGCTTCTGGGTGGCTGACTGTATCGATTGGAGACAGGAAATTAAAAGATGGCGAGCAGAAGGCGGAAAGATACTCCATCTCACCATGTATGGTAAAAACCTGCCTGATGTAATAGGTAAGATCGATGTGAACAAACTTATGGTGGTTGTAGGCGCTGAGAAGGTTCCGTCGGAGTTATATGATCTTGCAGATTACAATGTGGGCGTAACAAATCAACCGCACTCAGAAGTAGCAGCACTTGGTATACTTCTCGATTGGCTGCACGGAGGACGAGAGCTGAATAAGGATTTTGGAGGAAAGACGCGGATTGCGGGAAACCTTAAGGGCAAGGGAGCAATAACGTTTGAATGAACAGGAAACAACGTCTATGATGAGTCAATCCGACGGTAAAAAGGTTCTTATAATCGGCTATAACTCACGACATGTAATATGTTCTGCAAAGCGAGCCGGGTATAACGTAACGTCTCTGAGTCACTTTCTCGACTGCGACCTTATAAAGTGTGGGGATCGAACCTTGACAATTAAGGAGGAGTTCACGGGCTTTCTCACGGATTTAGATTATGGCAGCGTGAAAAGTGCTATTGAGGGTATAGAATATGATAGTGCAATTTTAGCCTCAGGGTTTGAAACCCTCGAAATTCCAAAGACCCTTGGAAATGACCCAAAGGTGGCAAATTTAGTCAGCAATAAGAAGACGCTAAGAGATAAACTAGAAAGCTTGGGGTATAGAGTTCCGAAGCATTTCGGGCTTGATGATAACATCACATATCCGGTGATGATAAAGCCGCAAAGCGGAGCGGGAGGATTCAGGAATACTGTGGTTAACAACTCCACCAAGTTAAACGACGTTGTTGACTCTTTTCACGAAAATGAGTGGCATGAATTTGTTATAGAAGAGTACATCAGGGGACTAGATGCAAGCTCATCCATCCTTTCGACGGGAAATCAGGCTACCACCTTAACGGTCAATGAGCAGTTGTTAGGGTTACGGTATTTAGGCCCGATGAAGCGTTTTAGCTTTTGCGGGAGCATTACTCCGCTAAAGTCGGCGTATGCGCAGGAAATTGAAGCAGTTTCTGAATCGATAGCTATTGATTTTGGGTTAATCGGATCGAATGGCATAGATTTTGTAATAGGACCAGATGGGCCAGTTGTTATTGAAATAAACCCGAGATTTCAGGGTACGCTTGACACAGTGGAGGGGGCACTCGGCATCAACATGTTTGATGCACACGTTAAAGCGTGCCATGGCGAGTTGATACCGAAGATTGAGTCGCGTAGATTTGCTGCAAGAATTATTTATTTTGCAGAGCACGACTTTGAGATAACAAAGAAACTTTCCCAGCCTTTTTATATGGACATCCCTTGTAAAGGAACTCATATACAAAGAGGGAAACCTGTTATTTCTGCGATCGGATATGGTAAGTCAAGGGATGTCGCATTTAACGTTGCAGTGAGGCGAATTGAAGCTGCAAAAAGAGTTTATAGTGCTTAGGTGTTTGCTTGCGCTCTGATGTCGTTGGCACTTATACGGTAATGGCTACGTGCAGTAAGTTTAAGTTGTTTTAGCTACTAAATATAATGTGATGGTACAAGACATAGCAGTAAACGGATACCTTAGAAACCTCGTCGGGGACGAAGGGCTGGAAATGATAGAAAAAGTGCCGATTGGTGAATTAACAGACGAGAAAATAGCCGAAAAAACGGGTGTTAATTTAAACACGGTAAGAAGAACACTCTATGTTTTGTATGAGAATCGACTTGCCTGGTATCGACGCGAGCGGGATAGAGATAGCGGATGGCTTACCTATATATGGAAAGTTGACTTTAGTGATGTCGAGCGTAACCTTGATGAGGAAGCCAAAAAGTTTATCAATAGGCTAGAAACAAAGGCAGGTTTTGAGTTGCAAAATGTGAGTTACACTTGCGAAAACAAATGTGGCCGCTATTTATTTGATATGGCAAGTGATTATGGATTTCTGTGTCCCGTATGTAACATGAGCTTAGATCATCAAGATAACTCGGTTGTAGTTGATGTGCTTGAGCGAAAGATTAGGGAACTTAGAATCGCCTTTGAGTAAGTTCCCTTCTTATAAAGAAGCGTGCTCTTTGTTACTACAAAGCAGATGTAGTGCACCGATAATAGCCCATCTAAAAGCAGTCTCAGATTATGCTGTTGAAGTTGCTAGGCTCCATAATGGGGCAGATTTAGAACTGGTCAGAATCGGAGCGCTTTTGCATGATATAGGGCGGTGCCAAACTGCGGGAATCGACCACGGCGTGGTTGGTGGGCAGATCTTGTGTAGTTATGACATTGATGAGCGTCTGGTTCGAATTGCTGAGCGGCACGTAGGAGCTGGCATAACTGATGATGAAGCTCAAAAGTTGGGGTTCCCTCCGGGACATTACGTGCCTGAAAGCATCGAAGAAAAAATAGTTGCCGCTGTCGACAATCTTATTGAAAATACACGTCGAATAACTATAGACTATGCTGTTGAAAATTTCCGTCGCAAACTTGACGGGCATCCATCCATCGACAGAATTATGCGACTGCATCAAGAAGTTTTTGTGATTGCATAAGTTAAGGGGGAGAAAATAATAGCACTCAAGAAGATAAGCGATATGCCTCCATTAAAAAATTATTAAAATATGCGCGCTGTTACTTTAATGGAAAGGGGTTATGGCGACATTGAAAAAGCGAATAAAGCTTTTCAAGCGACGTTAAAAAACAAGCTGAAATATCTTGATGTTAACATAACTGTTGACTCACATAAATGGATGAAAGTAACCCTCACCGGCAAGGACGAGGAATTTGCGGCTAATTATTTAGTAAGCATTTATGGTTCTCCGCACAAATTGAATATAGGGGATATCATTACCGCGAGACTAGCAGACATTGATGAACACTCTATTAAAGTGGATGTAGGGCTTAAATTTGCTTTTGTACTCAAAGGCAATCTTAAGCACTTCGGCGCAGGCACGCCCAAACAGATAGCTTCAAGGTTTGGTTTTGTGGAACAATTGCCCGTCGAAGTGAGAGTTACAGGCATCAGAGAGGTGGAATTTACTAAAAAGCAGATTGATACATTTTGGAAGTGGAAAAAGGGAACCGATCGGGTAATTGTAAATGGAGCTACTAGGGGGCAGATTAGATCAGTGCTCAAGAGGACGGGCCATCTAAGGGATACCATTCGAATAGAGAAACTCGGGATTTTAGAACATTCAATAATTTGTAAAAAAGGGACAGATGCCCCGGGAATTATATCGGACATCGGACCGTATCTAAAGTCAGATTTGGGATGTGTAAGGGGTTCTTTGAATAATGGCTAAGAGTAAAATGGATTTGGTCAATCCAAAATAGGCTCTATGACTTGATTTAGACAAAGGAATTCCGGTAGCCCAAAAATTTTTAATAGATCGTTACGCTTTTTACACTCCGTAGTTTTAACAGGATGTCTATTAGATCGCCAGGAACTTTTGTGTCGCAGATTATGGTCAACTTGGGGTCGTCAATAAAATATGGATCGTCAGAGACAGCTTGTCTAATGCGTATTCCGCATCCAGCTATCGCCTGAGAAACTTCCTCGATTATCCCTGCCACGTGACGCATCAAGCGGGGTGATGATGACGACACCTAATCCTAAAAGTGGAGCCACATCACGTAGAAAAACGAAGGACTTTAGGTTGCTGAAAAAATTTCGCAACAGATCATCCTTTAGGATCGTCTGAGTGGTTTGATCGACCGCTCTCCAGTCAACCTTGGCCTCTTTTGCAATTTGCCTGTGCGGTATCTTTATAATACCAGAAATGACTAGTCCATTCTCGTTGACTTGGAATCCGTGGTCTAGTAAAACCTTTGCAACCTTTTCTTGGGCCGGATATTTTTCAAATTTTGCTAAAATTTCGCCCCACATATGCTCGCAGCTTTTTGTCCTATAGCTTTTACAAAGGTATAACATAAAAGTCTTATGTAATTCCATGAGATCGGACAGTTATCTTGTTGAAAAGGGTTCCATTAAATCTCGACAATGGGGAAACGGGGCGTAAAGAATGGGTTAGCACGCGTAAACCGAGAAACTAAAATCGAAGTCGGCACTCAACTCAAAATTTAAAGATAAAGTGGTACTCTCATCGCGCTAACAAACCTGTGAGGTATTGGACATTAAAAAAATTACTGAAAGAGTTAACGTCATAAAACGTGGCGACGTGGTTTTAGATATTGGATCAGGTATGGGGCCTTCTTCTTTGTGCATCTTAAAATTGCAAAGAGGTTTATGGCATGGAATTTAGCATAGAGTTCCGGTCACGCCTCGATTCAATCGAAGAAGCATTAAAGGGCAGCGTTAAAGTTATTTATGAAGATGGATTCTCTTTTGATTTTAAAAAAGAGTTTTAACAATGCGTTGATGTGATATTAAATGATATAACAACACCACCACCAGATGAGGCACACTACCACCAGATGAGGCATTTAATGTGCTTGGGCAGTCAAAGGGTGTTCTTATAGAGGGGGACGGTTTTATAGGTTAAAAATGAAGCCTGGAGATAAGCAAATCAATAGACTATGTAAAAAGCTCATAGGTATGGGGTTTGAGGTACTCCACGCAACAACATCCGGAAAAAATGAGTATTATATAGTTATCAGAAAGTTGGGTACTTAATCGCACTAAGTAACAGCGCCGAGGAAGGGATTTGAACCCTTGCGAGGCAAAAGCCTCACCAGCTACCGGGTTCAAAACTCCAGGCTGGCGCCGTAGTCCACTTGGCTACCTCGGGAAAGAAACACAGATGCGCTAGCCGGGATTCGAACCCGGGTTTGAGGCTTGGCAAGCCTCAGTGATGACCACTACACTACCAGCGCAAGCATCAACTACTGCATTATCTTCATTTATGTAATATATAAGTTATGAGTAACGGTTCCGATACTCAATGGATTAAAAAACAAAACGCTTATAAGTAATATCTAAATCTCTTGTTAATAAAAGTCATGTGAAGGTTATCGAATCGTGTTATCGTGTTAGAACTGAACTCTTTAGATTTGCATTGCTAACATAGTTTACACTCGAAAAATTCAGTATTTTCTATATAAGTCAATCTTGAGGGATTTGGCTGATTAACTTAACTGAGGTATAGTATACCCTCAACTTTAAATCTCAGTTTAGTTACAGCTTCATTAATATCAAAGAGTGACATTTTCGTATCATCATAGGATACCACGGCCGTACCTTTATTCTTGTCTATTTCAACATAAATAATGCCGAGCTTATTTGAAAAGGTCTTCTCAAAAATAGATATGGTATCGTCATCATATAATTCTGCTATCTTAAGTTTTATTGTTTTTAAATGTTCGATACGTGTCAAAATATCACTTGTTTTAGCTTATATTGAATTAAATTTACCAATTCTGTTTGTTACGAGGTTAAGAATAATGCTTAGGAATCCTAGATTCGAGCAACCTATAGCGTAATAAATGTATTAAAACTACTTTACTTATAATACTGTCTCGGCGTTTTTTATATAGGCAGGTAATAATATTGCAACTAACTTCGAAAATCGCTGGTGCCGTTTCGGTCTGCTCACTTGATTGAAGTTCTAACGATAATTCGCAGTGGAAAAAGATATTCACACATGACCAGCATTTAAGAGACTGTCATCAAGTGCTTCATACCTCTCGGTCGATTTTAATCTTTTTCACAATCTTGCAGTTTGATTTTTTTTTAATTGAGAAGTATCCGATTGTTCACGCGATGTCCGCGATAAAAATTCACCGTTCCTCTTATTTATTCACCAGAATTAGGCTAATTAATGTCAAATATCTATAGCCAGCGAATTATCTCACCCCGATAAATTTAGCTGTAGGCAATAGCGTGCAGGCAGAAGCAGGGATTTAGTTGCTTGATTCCAAATGCGCGGGCAAGCGGTAGGAGTGCAGATGGTTTAAAAAGTGTAACGGGAACGCTCTCAGCGATGTGTTCAGTGCAATGAGCCCCAGCTATAGAACTTGCTAAATCTTAAAATACACTTTTTAAACGTTAGGCCGCTTGGAAATAGATATGAATTGACTTACAGTTGGCATATGACCATCGTAGCGTTTAAGGAGCTTTTAACTTTTACATATATTAGGGTAACATCAATTCAAAATAACTCGTTAGAGGCCGTGGTAAATCATCAGACCGAGCGTTAGTTTGGAACAGTAAATAAAATCTTTATCAATGCCTAGACTCATTCAGCCAGACAATTGCGGAATAGGCTAGGATATCACATCAGCTCCACTTTAAGTATTGTCGTCTTGCTCATAAACATACAAAAAAAGCTAGGTGCCCCAGCCCGGATTTGAACCGGGGACAACCAGATCTTCAGTCTGGCGCTCTCCCAGGCTGAGCTACTGGGGGCAGCATATAAATCTAGATCCCGCCTCCCCGATTTGAACGGGGGACAAGTCGGTCTACAGCCGACCACTCTGCCAGGCTAAGTTAAGGCGGGCAACCTCAATATCTATGGCGAATGTACTTATTACTTTCTATGCGGTTTTCACTGCTAATAGCATCAATCATCGTCGTTTTCATTAATAATAGCTGCATCTCTTAGGGTTAAAAAACTGTTAAAATCACAGAATTTTTAGTTTTAACGGTTTATGTTCAACCAGTGAAGCTAAGCATCTTTTTGTATAAATTCAATCAATATTATAATAAAACAATAACGCAAGATTAATAATCCCTTCCATCTTTTGGAGTGTCAGACAGGAATCGGACTTATGTCTAGCTTAAAGAAAGTCTCATGCTTTTTGGCAGTTTTGTGTGAATCAATATCTTACAATTCAGGCACGCAAGATGATTATCATGGAACGAATAACGCTCAGGCTCCCAAAACAGCAGCTTGAAATCATTGATAAGCTCGTAGTTGCAGGGGAATATCCCTCAAAAAGTGAAGCAATAAGAGCAGCTATTCGGGATCTTGTTAACGCTCATTATGATAAAGTATTTAACAGGATAGAAAAGCACACTACTTAATTTAGGAGAAGGGATGAAGTTGCAGAGCATCATACAAGAAGCATTAAAACGTTCCGAACTGGAACAACATAAGCGGTATTTGGTTGATGAAGATATCGAGGAGTTCGGCACGCCTAAGATCACCATAGTTGGTTGCGGCGGCGCTGGCAATAACACAATAAATAGGCTGTATAATATAGGTGTGGACGGTGCAGAAACCATCGCGCTTAATACCGATAAGCAACACCTCGATATGATAGAGGCCGATAAAAAGGTCTTGGTTGGAAAGTCAATCACAAAGGGGCTCGGCGCCGGCGGGTTTCCGGATATCGGAAGGAGGGCAACAGAGCTCGCAAGGAAGACCATTGAAGATCTGTTAAAGGATTCAGACATGGTGTTTATTACGGCGGGGATGGGAGGGGGCACGGGTACCGGTGCCGCTCCTGTCGTAGCTGAAATTGCTCAAGGCTCACGGCGCAATCGTTATAGCTATGGTATCTTCTCCTTTTGATGTCGAACGAGCCCGTATCATGAAAGCCGAAGAGGGACTTGAAGAGCTTCGAAAGGCGACAGATACAGTGATTGTAACTTGATAATAACCGCTTGCTTGACTATGTCCCCAATCTCCCGATCGCTCACGCGTTTTCCGTTATGGACCAACTTATAGCTGAAACCGTGAAAGGAATAGCTGAAACTATCACTCAACCATCTTTAATAAATCTCGATTATGCTGATGTTAGAACTGTTATGAACAGTGGGGGAGTTGCAGCGATGCTCGTCGGAGAGTCGAAGAGCCAGGATAAAGCTCGAGATGTGGTTCGAGCAGGCGTTCAACCACCCGCTCCTGGACGTTGATTGTCGAGGTGCAAAAGGTGCCCTTAATTCATATCACGGGGTGGTCCCGACTTAACGCTTAAAGAAGCTGAAGAGATTGCAAATGCCCTTACATTTGAGCTTGATCAGCGTGCTAACGTCATCTGGGGGGTAGAGGTACAGAAGGAGTTTGAAGGCCGTGTTAGGGTTATGGCGATAATGACCGGGGTGCAGAGCCCTAAGTTTTAGGCCCAGTGAAAATCGAGGTACCTGAATCTTATAAAAAATCGGTCGATAGCTTGGAAAAAATACCACTTGGTCACTTAAGCAGTACCAACTATGATTTTGGCTTTAAGGGGATTGACAGAATTCATTAAAGACTGAAACGCTGTATCCAAACCTATCCCAAATAGTGATAAGTGTGAGCAAGTTTGTGTTTGTTTGTGACATACTCCGTAGTTAAGTTAGGTCACCGCCTTTCCGAGCTTTATTAATGCTTTACAGGTCTGACAGAATTCATTGACTGATGGTTCACCGCATTTCTTGCATTGCCTCAGTTCAAAAGGCTCTCTCTTTACGAGACCCGAAATTCTGTTTAAACCGTGTATGAGAGAGTAACTTCGTGCCCGGGTGTCGGTACTGAAAATCGTTCAGCATGTCCCTAACTTCAGCCCTGAATGGTCCAACGAGAACTCACACTCATTTAAATCAATAGGCAACCCTTTTAGAATCGCATACAAAGGAACTTCCTTTTCTGGAACATCTCTTAGAGGCTTCATTCTTGGTATCAGTCCCTCTTTGACACTCTGTTCAAGCCTCAAGAGCCTGTCGATATCTCCTCTGAGATAGTTCATAAGAACTGTTTGCGCCTCGTCATCTAAATTGTGACCAGTTGCAAGCTTAGTTGCGCCGACCTTTTTAGCCATCCTATTTAGAAGGGATCTCCGAAAGATCCCGCAGTACGCTAGGGTCTCTCTCTTATCTGATCGATCCGAACGTCAAACTCCTTTTGGAAGGAGGTTACCTCCCATCTTACTCCAAGTTCTGTAACGAGCATAGCTGCGGACTCCATAGCTTTATCCCGATATCCTGCGATACCTTCATCAACAGTAATAGCTACGAGTTCTACAGCAGATCTTTGGTATATTTCGCTTAAGACATACAGTGCTGTAGCACTGTCTTTTCCACCACTAAGTGCAACTGCTAACGTTCCTTCTACATAATATCTTCGGACACGTCTTTTAATTTTTCTCTAACATCTTCAAAGAAATGTCGTTTGCAGAGGTGTAGTCCTGAATACTTCCGCAATATTACAGCATTAGCGTTACACTTATGGCATCTCATTTGTGTTTATATCATGACACCTACGCATATTAAATCGCTTGGAGATGATTCCTCCTCGGCTTTCAAGCAGGACGTCGGGTCGCAACCCTAAATGTGGCATTCTACGAGGGATGGCAAAGTGTTGGAAGATGTAGCCCAGAATTTTAAGGATCTCCAAGATTATGACTTCAGAGTAATAGGAGCTGTGGAAGTGGGGATGCGTTATTTTGACTGGGTAACCTGTTGAAGAGATTCCGAAATATAGCAGGCTTCCGAAAGATGAAGTTAACTATCGGCTTAAACGCGTATCAAAGTTTAAGATGGTGCAGCGCAAGATCACTCATTACACTGGGTATAAATTAACCTTTACTGGCTATGATGCGCTTGCAGTGAATACGCTAGTTAAACGTAACGCTATCTGCGCTCAGGATCCAGAATAGGCGTTGGAAAAGAATCGGATATTTACGGCGCTAAAAGGGATGAGAGAGAAGTAGCAGTTAAATTGCACCGAGAGGGTCTGACGTTTAAACACGTAAAGCGTACACGAGGTCACCTTTTTGATCGAGACCACGTATTCGTGGCTTCTTGCCTCAAAACTCGCAGCCGAGCGGGAGTTTCGGGCATTAAACGAACTTTATCCGATAGTGTCGGTACCGGAGCCAATAGACTATAACAGGCATATAGTTGTTATGGGGTTAGTCAACGGCATAGATCTGGTGAAGGTCGACCTCAAGGATCCGGAATATTTTTTAGATCTGATATTCATCCAAATCAAGTCTGCTTATGAACAAAAAATAATTCATTCCGATTTAAGCGAGTATAATGTGATGATAACCGCTGATGGAACAGTAACAATAATAGATTGGCCTCAATACGTTTATGTTTCGCATCCGAATTCGGAAGAGCTTTTAACAAGAGATGTGAGCAACATTTTGTCATTTTTCAGAAGAAAATTTGGGATCAGAAGAAATTTTGAGAATGTTTTTAGCTATATCACTACTGCATAAAGTTGAGCGAGAACCTTAATTTCAACCGAAGTTTAAATTTTATATGGCATAATAATGTATTATTTTATGGAGGTACGAACAAATCAACACTTCTTCTACGAAGCTTAAGCGTTACGTTGCGCCGAGGCGGTCATACACTATAGTAGGAATAGACCCCGGCACAACGACGGCCGTGGCCGTTTTAGACTTGAAAGGTAATGTAATAAGAACAGTTAGCGCTCGATCATTTTCGATTTCTGATATTATAGAAGTAATGGTCGAGACTGGTCGTCCGATCATCGTAGCTACTGATAAATATCCTCCTCCTGCGACAGTAGAAAAAATAAAACGGGCATTTAATGCTGATTTTACACGCTCCCTCCACGTCGTTATCAATCGAACAGAAGATTAAAGATACCAGGAATATTGCGCACTCAAATGACCACGAACGAGATGCGCTCGCAGCTGGACGAGATGCCTATAGGAGTTACAAGAATAAACTTGAGCAAATTGAAAAAAAAGCCCCAGAAGAAGTAGATCTAGATGAGCTTCAGGTGTGAATACTTAAAGGTCATTCCCTCGAATCTGCCGTTGGATTGCTAAAAAAACCATTTGCTGAGGTTGAAGAGGAAGGGTTAGAAGTAACATCGCCAGCTGGGGGCCTTCAGCAACAACCTGACGTCTCGTTCTATCGCCTAATTATTAAAAGACAAGATGAGCAGATAACTCGGCTCGTAAGTTATGTTAAAGAACTCAAGCAAACTATCGTTGAAGATCAGCAAAATATCGTAAAATTAACTGAGAAGATTGACTTTTTGAAGTCAAAGGAGGCAAAACGCCTCAAGATGAGCAAAGAGATAGTACCTGCGGGATAAAGAAATTAAACGCCTGTCCGAGGAGTTTGGTAAAAATAAGAGAATAAATAAAGATCTACAAAGGCGCATTAAAACGCTGAAGAAGATAAGTTCAATGGAGATAGAAGCGCCTCTAAAAGCGATTAGCGTCTTAAAATCATTTAATAAGGACTCTATTCAACTTGCGGATGAACAGTTTGGCCTCTTTGACAGGATAGTCCTTTTTGAGGATGCCAGTGGAGGCGGCATTGGTGCTGTAGACATGCTTGCTGAAAAAAAGGTGAAAGCTATAATAGTTAAAAATGAACTGTCGCACACTGCACAGAAAAGACTCTTTGAAGCTGAAATTCCGGTATTTTCGGTTGATGATCTACGCTTGAGGGTTGCCGCCGATATGGTGACTATAGACCGAGATGCTCTAGACAAAAAAATTGAAGAGTGGCACAAAGAAACTTCAGAAGTTAAGCGGCAAGAACGAGCAAAGTGGCTCGAATCTATGGTTGAGACTTACAAGACTAAAAGAAGCAGTTACAGCCGGAAGAAGTCAATGCCATAATTTACTCACTTATTTATGACTACTATTTGGTTAAGCAGCTCTAACAAAGCGGTTACCTACAGCTTGTAGAAGTCTCCCGCACGAGCTCATGCAACCTGCGGTTTGAATAAGTTTCAACTTCTTTGTACAAACTATGTCGATAAGAATCTATTGCGACTATAAGAGGTCCAAAGTTTTCAACTTTCAATTTCCAGACTGCTTCTGTTTCTCCTAATTCTGGATAGTAAATCTGTAAGACATCAACGATTCTGCGCTGCGCTAAAGCTCCACACCCGCCCGTGAAGGCGAGGTATAGGCACCGCCCTTCCATAATATCAACTGCTTGGTCCGACAACCCACCTTTTCCGATGATAGCCCGCGCGCCGAGTTTTACAACGTCAGGGATGTATTCATTCATCCTCGCGCTCGTCGTTGGACCTGCCGCAACAACTTTGTATTTTTCGTTTGATTTTATAATGATAGGGCCAGAGTGGTATATGCAGGCTCCCGCTAAATTGAACGGGAGATGATTCCGATTCTGTCGAATTTTAATATGTGCTCTGTCGCGAGCTGTGTAAATCTCACCGCTTATAGATGTTACGTCTCCAACTTGCAGCTTTTTAATATCGCTTATTTTAATAGGAGTTTTAAGCCTGACTGGCACATCGCAAGCCGCACGAATGAAACGTTTCTCGGCAGACATACGGAGGTCACCACTTCATCTCAAATGATGCTCTTCTGTGAGCCCAACACTGAATGTTCACCGCAACGGGAAGAGATGCAGTATGACAATCGGCTACTTCAACGAAAACCTTGAGTGCTGTAGTATCGCCCCCTAGCCCCATAGGTCCTATGCCCAGCGAGTTTATGTCCTTTAAGAGTTCCTCTTCAATTGAAGTGTGCTCTTTGCTTAGACTTTGAAAAAGAGTTTTTTTTGCTAGCCAAGCGCATCCATTGAACGTGCTCCCTACTCCTATGCCCACAATTATTGGAGGACACGGCTTTCCACCTGCTTCAACTATCGTTTCAAGCACGAACTTTCTTAGATCATCTGAAGGGCGAAGCATCTTCAGGACGCTCGCATTTTCTGATCCCGCACCCTTGACGAGAAGGTCGACCACGATACGATCTCCTTCAATAAGTTCATAAATTACATCGAGTAAGGGTCTGCTCTGAGCCTCTCTCGTTAACGGATTTACTGCATTTTTTCTCAATGGTATTAACTCAGTTGCCTTTTGTACAGCAACATCCAAGGCCTCTTTTATGTCAAAATCAATGTTCGCCGACCTCCCAATGTGAACGTAAAATACAGGGATGCCGGTATCTTGACAGATAGGAAGTCCTTTGTGGCCTGCGAAATTCACGTTTTCAAGTATAGCTCTTATCTGCTCTCGCGCGCGCTCATTAGTCTCAGCATTTAACGGATTTTCTAGTGCGGCTTTGACGTCAGCCGGAAGACTTGTCTCAGCTTCCTTTAGCATCGCCACCGTGCGGTGTATGAATTCTTCTTTCCGTGCACCCATTCGATCACAGATAGTAATCCATTTCGGCTCTCTTTAGCTCTCTTTTCTTCTTCTCAAGGAAGCCATACACAGTGCCGTGAGGTGCACCTTCTACGAGCATCTCAATCGCTTTTCGTACAATCTGCGTTTGTTCAGGATAGCCTATCACACTTACCGTTTTCCCGTAGACTGAGATGAATGAGCCCGTAAGACTCTCGATGAGCTCCCTCGTCTTTCCATCTTTTCCAATTATGCGCCCCATGATCCTCTTCAACTCTTTTGGTGTACCTACCCTCTTAGAAAGATCTAGTATATCGAGCATGACCATCTCATCATCAAATAGTCTATAAGCCCTTTCGGGACTAAAGCCTCGCGCCATCGCTTTGACAACGTCAACTGCTCGAAGGGCGTTAATCGAGTCGCTTTCGATTATGACTACTCCCTCTTCACTGTCAATATCAATCGTAACTTCCCCTCTTTTTTCAATTTCGCTCTTGGTACTTCCATTAATTCCTATTATAACTCCAATTCTATCACGCGGGGCCTTTATGTTCTCTCTCATCCTTTATCTCCTTTAAGGTCTTATCAAAAGACGCACAAACTCCATTTTCTGAAAAGAAATTGATTATGTTTTTGAGGTCTCGTTGTAGAAATTCTTCAGCGTTCGGGTGATCGAGTGTTACTGACTGCCCCATGTCTATAAAAACTGGACCGTTCCGGCGATCGTATAGTATGTTGTACTCACTGAGATCAGCATGAATCAGATCTGCCCTCGCATAGAGCCTCTTCATATATTCGATTGTAACATTATAAACTGCTTCGATGTCATCAATTTCATTGACCGCGCTTTTTAAAAGTGGAAACGGGATCCCTGCGTGACCCATAAACTCCATAACGAGGATGTTTCGCTCATAGTCTATTGGCGCGGGCACTCTCACTCTCGCTTTACCTGCCCTCATAAGATTTCTAAACTCCTTTTTTGTCCACGCGAATACTATATCTTTTTTGGTTCGGCGGATGCTCTGAAATCTAGGATCTCCTATAATGTAGTCCTGCATGGCCTTGAAATCACTGGTTTGAATTCTATATATCTTTACAGCAAGCTCCGTTTGAGAAGGGCCTAGTGCGTGGAAGACATTTGCCTCCTTGCCCGTTGATATCACCCCACCTAATGCCTCAATGATGTCATGGTTTGAAAGGTAATATAGAGCTTTAAGGGTAGGAACGTCAAAAACTTCTTCACGTACCTTGAACTCGTTTGCATCTTTTCTTCGAATTCTGAGCTTATCGACTTCCTTATCTATGCGCTTCAATTTTCTCTCTATCAATTATGGTCCCTTTACAATCGAACTGTCACGCAATCTTCTGTTTTATGATACTAAAAACACTTAGCCGCATGTTTATGAATGAGGCTATAAATAGCCCTTTCTTTTCAGCCACTCGACCTGCGATCCTTGGTAGCGCCAGACGACATCTCCTTTATCGTCTTGAAAGCTCCAAGTTTAATTATGATCACATCGCCCACACTAACCCAGACTCGCTTTCATCTTGCCCGGGATTCTTCCCATTTTCGTCTTTCCGTCAAGACAGCGAACGCTAACGTGGTTTGCGCCAAGCAACGCTTCAACGATGCCCAAAATTTCATTCTCATTTTCTCTCGGTAACCTTACTTTAGTTACCTCTTCTTCATTTATCAGAAAAACACCTCATTTTTTAGCATCGTTATTGCTGTGCACCATTAAAATCACGAGATATAATGGCGCTTAATCCTTATTTAAAACAACCCGTAACGGCTCCATTATCCTATTTATATAGCGTATCGCCCCATTTTTAAGGTCAAGAGGGTCGACTTACCGCTTGCATAGTCATGTTTGAGCCTTGATAAGTCATCGTAAGTAACGTCTCCGCCATATTTTTGAGATCTTTTTATTTCTGCCGCCTCAAACTTTGGAAAAATATCGTATTCATATAACTGTAAGACCGGGTTGTCTTCTATCACTTTTGCAGGACAGTAACTGGCTGTTATCTTTCTCTCTATCGATTTAGCATCATCGTCAACCGAGAGGAAGTTACCCTTGGAAGACGACATTTTGTTTTTCCGTCAAGTCCAAGGAGTATCGGCGTATGTAGGCATACGGGCGCTTTAAACCCCAATCTAGGGAGTTCTTCACGTGCTAACATATGGATTTTTCTCTGGTCTATCCCGCCTACGGCAATATCAAGCTCCATATATCCGATGTCTGCGGCCTGCATCAGCGGATAGATCATCTGAGAAACTACTGGATCCTCAGCATTTCTCGAGACCTCATCCATGCTCCTGCGTGCTCTGTTGAGGGTTGTATCTCTCGCCATTTTAAGCACAATTTGAGTATAGTCTGCATCAAGTTGATAGTCAGTCCCAAATAAGAATTTCGTGTCCTTGTCTAGACCGAGTGCAAAAAAAGATTTTTTGTATTGTTCTGCCCGTTCGTTAATTTGTTCCATGGTACCTTTTTCATTCAAAAAAGCATCCTCAGCCAGGAGCACTTTCACCTTAACTCCCACTGATTGAAGGTCTATAAGCTTATTAACCGTCAATAGGTGCCCTAAATGTAAGTCACCGCTCGGTTCGTAGCCAGCATAAGCCTTAATTGGCTCATCTGTTTCCAGAAGCTTTTTAGTTCTTGTTCAGTTACAACCTCCTCTGTGTTCCTGACTACCCTCGCAAATTTCAATCTTACCACAACTATTAAAGTAATCTATTCGTTTATAGGTTTTGTCGACACTAAGAAGGAGTAACCTTTACGCTATATATGTCTTTGAAACCGACATTTTTTTTAATCTCCACAGGCTACGATGACTCTTTCATGTTACATAAAAATTAATGTATTCAAGTATTTATAGAGACCCATCAGGCAAAATAACCTTTGATATCCCTTCACTGGGAGCTTTTGTTACTGCTTAGTGAGTTGGATTAACTATGGTTCTTACTGTCCCGCTATGCACGAAAGGATACTGTGAATTACGCACCACAGCTGGATAAATAGTAACATCATTATAAATGTTGGTGGGCCTGACCGGATTTGAACCGGTGACCGCCCGGTTATGAGCCGGGCGCTCTGACCTGGCTAAGCTACAGGCCCTAAAACGCCGCCAACAGGGCTCGAACCTGTGACATCGTGGTTAACAGCCACGCACTCTACCAACTGAGTTATGGCGGCTAGCAGCTGAACAACTTTTTAATATAAGCTTTTTTTACTTAAGCTTTAAGGTAGTGGGATTAAATAGCTACGTGGATGACCAAAACGTGACAAATTCGAAAATACTCACTTGCTTTACGTCTTGAATATATTTTGATCATTTGGTTTGCCGCTTATAGTTAGTTTTTACTTCTTCCAGTTTCTTCAGTGATCTGTCGAGTACATTCTTGTAATCTTTTAAAAACTCTGAAATCTGGTTTGTGGTGACGGCTCCATAAGATGACGGTTCTATGAGTCCATCGTGCTCAAGTATCCTTAGGGAGTAACGTACTTTGTATTTGGAATGCCCCGTCATCTCTGATAACTTTGATATTCCTATGGGCTCATTTATGACGACGGCGTTTAGCACCTCTAAATCCCTTTCAAGCATTTCTATTTCGCTCTCAAGTCTATGCAGCATGGTCACCACGTTTATATAAATTGGAATTTATCACTCATGTGATATGAACGTTAAGATATCAAGCTCAAAGATTAAAGGTCGGGTCGATGCTCCTCCGTCTAAGAGCTATACACATCGCGCAATTATTATGGCAAGCCTCTCTAAAAACTCGAGAGGTACTCAAGCCGTTAATTTCAAATGATACTTGCGCTACAGTTAGAGCTTGTGAGTCTATAGGCGCTTCTATCACCAAAGTAGGAGATGAATTCATTGTTGAAGGGGTGGGAGGTAAACCAGAAGTACCGGAAGATGTTATCGACTGTGCGAACTCAGGCACGACGCTTCGCTTTATGATAGCCGTGTGCTCTCTTATCGATGGGATGAGCATTCTTACAGGGGATTCAAGTTTGAGAAAAAGACCAAACACGCCGCTCATCAATACACTCAATGATCTTGGTGCACATGTTGTATCATCAAAGGAAAACGGAGCTGCACCAATTGTGGTAAGAGGAGCGCTCACTGGCGGACGTTCTAACATAACCAGTCCTATAAGCTCTCAATTCATATCGGCACTTTTGATAGCGTGTCCCCTTTGCCAAAATGATACCACGCTTAACGTTCACAATATAAGATCACGGCCTTACGTAGAAATATCACTTGAACTTCTCAAAAACGCCAGAATAAATGTAATTACAGACTTCCAAGAATTCATGATTGCTGGCGCCCAAGAATATGCGGATATAGATTATTATGTACCCGGAGACTTCTCGTCTGCTTCATTCCATTTGGCTGCTGCTGCCATAACGAACTCAACATTAACGGTAAGTAACCTCACACGGTCTAAGCAAGGTGACGAGAGGATTGTAGACATCTTAAAGGAAATGGGAGCAAGCATCGAATGGAGAAACGATGAAGTCACTGTAGATGGTGCAGAACTTATTGGTATAAAAATCAATGCAAGCGACGTTCCAGATCTTGTTCCAATCCTTGCCGTGCTTGGCGCCTTTGCGAAAGGGACAACTGAAATTTTTAACGTATCACATCTGCGGTACAAGGAGACAGATAGATTACTTGCGATGACAACAGAACTGAGAAAGATGGGCGTTGACATCAGGGAAACTGAGGAGTCCCTCGTTATAAAAGGAACGAAACCTGTGGGGACGAGACTCCACGGGTATAACGACCATAGAATTGTCATGGCACTTAGCTGTAGCGGGACTTGCATCAGAGGGAGAAACACAGATTGATACTACAGAGTCAGTTAGCGTCTCCTATCCCGACTTTTTCGATGATCTGTTCGCTCTTGGCGCAAATATTGAACCTAGTAACTTTTGAATGACTATGAACGAAGCGCGTTGACGTTGCTGTTGTGTAAACATGAACACGTACGGAAAAATGTTCAGGGTGACAACCTGGGGCGAGAGCCACGGAGCGGCAGTGGGGACAATTGTGGATGGTTGTCCATCAGGGCTTACAATAACTAGGGAGTATATCCAAAAAGAGCTTGACATAAGGCGCCCTGGTCAAAGCGAGGTAACCACCCCACGCGCTGAGAGTGATATTGTAGATATTTTATCTGGTGTTTTTGAAGGAAAGACGCTTGGAACTCCAATTTCGATGGTCGTACGAAATGAGGATATAGATCCTAGCACCTA
Organism: Methanobacteriota archaeon; assembly: GCA_963748445.1. Taxonomy (GTDB): domain Archaea; phylum Halobacteriota; class Bog-38; order Methanoflorentales; family Methanoflorentaceae; genus DASPRZ01. Next base: position 111,733 of record CAVVIU010000003.1, on the reverse strand, counting down.
TGAGCCCATAAAATACGTACCTCGACCTGGGCACGCAGATTATACCTATTCCGTAAAATATGGACACAGGGATCATAGGGGAGGTGGGAGATCATCTGCACGCGAGACCGTAGGTAGAGTTGCCGCTGGAGCAATAGCAAAGAAGCTGCTCGAACACTTCGGCGTAAGGGTGCTTGGGCATGTCGCAGAAATCCATGGGATCAAGTCGAACTATACCTTTGAAACACCCGAAGACTTACAGGCGGCTAAAATGAGTATCGTAAAATGCTGTGATCCAGATGCGTCAGCTCAGATGGAGGAGTGCATAAAGCGCGCAAAAATGGTTGGCGAGAGTGTTGGAGGGGTCGCTGAGGTTGTTGCGTTTAATGTGCCTGCAGGAGTAGGAGAGCCAGTATTTGATAAGCTTGATGCTGAACTTGGAAAGGCCCTGATGAGCATAGGGGCGGTAAAAGGTGTTGAGATAGGTGCCGGATTTGGGGCCGTAAGGCTCACCGGGAGTCAAATGAACGACCCATTTGCAATGAATGCCGGGAGAGTTATGATGACATCAAATAGGGCAGGAGGCATTCTCGGTGGCATATCTACAGGTCAACCAATAATCTGCCGCGTGGCAGTAAAGCCAACGTCTTCTATTGCAAAGCCTCAAAAGTCGGTAAACTTAAAAACGAAAGAGGCGGTTGAACTGACGGTCGGAGGGCGACACGATCCGTGTATTCTACCAAGGGTAGTCCCGGTCGCTGAGTCTATGGTCGCTATCGTGCTTGCGGATTTAATGATAAGAGGGGGATTTATACATCCGGTCAAGCTCGAGTGAATGTGTGCACCCCTAAGTTGTGATCTTACTTGTCTTGCGCCTAAATTAATACCGTTCATCTTAGAGAGAAAACAAGGGCGGTTAGCAGTTTTAGGTGAATCAACAGCAAAATAGATTGTAAAAAAATTTCTATCGACAAAAAGCAGTTTTACACCACTGAGTTCACGGCATCACGGAACAAACTCTTGGGTTGTCGCAGACCACAATAAACTCGAAACAACTCTGCTTGGAAGATGAGAGCCGATTCTGCAGACATGAACCTAGCCCTCCTGACACTAAAAAAACGCAGATCTGAAAGTTGTTGTTGTAGAAAATCGATGAAGGACAAGCTGAGGGGGTTGTAACATGATTGATTTTTTCGTGCTGCAGTTGTCAGTCCTCTTGTTCGCTTTAGTGATTGATGCCTTTATCGGCGAACCTCCGGCTCCGTTACATCCAGTAGTCTGGATGGGCAAGGTTATATCCTTATTTGAACCGAGGCTCTATTCAGGCAGCACGAGGCAACAGAGAATCAAAGGCACACTTGTGGCGATGTTTACGATCGTCCCTTTTTACAATTCCCACAATACTTTTTCAAATCGCTGGATTCAATCTTATGAAGGGTAATCTGATTTACCTTTTGGTGTACGTAGTAGTGAGTGCATACGTCTTGAAGTGCTCTTTTGCTATAGCGATGCTGAAAAGAGAGGCGGTGTATGTGTCAGAACTTGCTTACAGCAACGTTGAACAAGCCAGGTTTCACATGCGGTCGCTAGTAAGTCGCGATAGATCGGCGTTAACGCAGGAACAGGTACTATCGGGGATATGCGAATCTATTGCTGAAAATTCGGTTGACAGTGTGGTAGCGCCGCTTTTATTTTTTGCAGTATTTGGAATTGCCGGCGCAGTGTTTTATCGAGTCGTAAATACCCTTGATTCGATGCTTGGGTACAAGGATCACCGAGAAGCAGCCGGAGCCTTTTCTGCGCGACTCGATGACGTTGCAAACTATCTTCCTACACGCATTGCTCTCCTCCTCATGCTTTTAGGATTTTATTGTACAGTGGGTAAACAAGCGTGTTCTCAAGCTTTGAGGATCTTGAAGAGAGACTCTAGAAAAAAAGAAGCAATTAATTCAGGTCTCACTATTTCTCTTTTCGCTGGGGGGCTTGGAGTTAAGTTTGTCAAGCAGGGAAGTTACGCAATAGGGGATAGCGATGGTGTTATAACTAAATCTACAGTGAGCAGGGCCATCAGCGTAATGAAATTTACTTCCGCGATTACCTTTATCATTGTGGCGTTTATAATTCTTTTAATAAATGTCGTAATTTCGTAATCTGATATTGATAAATTTTCTGAGCACCCCTCACGCCCCTCCCCCTCCCACGCCACCAATGACAACAATTAAATGGCAACACCACCACACCACTCACAATAACCATGCTCACCGGAATTACCATTATCCCCCTCACCACACACGCCGACGAACGCGGCTTCTTCACCGAAATCCTCAGGCAAGACTGGCTCCCCGACGACATTCAGCAATCCAACTTCTCCATCACCTACCCGCAAACGATACGGGCGTGGCACCGGCACGTACGGGGGCAGACGGACTACTTCATCGTACTAGCGGGAGCACTACAGCTCTGCGCCTACAACGATCAAACGAAAGAGCTCACCGAGATCATCGCAACAGGGGACGTCCCACAGATAGTACGGGTACCCGGCCACTACTGGCACGGCTTTAAAGTGGTAGGAGATGAACGGACACACCTCATCTACTTTACCACCACTCTCTACGACTACACGGATCCGGACGAAGAGCGGCTGCCATGGGACGACCCCAGCGTGACCCCCTCGGCAATAAACGGGAGAACAGATGACCCGCGGTGTCACACCCCGTGGAACTGGTGGTATCGCCCGTTTAAGTAGGCGCATGAAGTACGCGTATTAACTGCGTCGAACGTTTGAGTAATTATACACCACGTGAGGGGAAAAACTAACCCTTTACTTCTCGTATTAGGTTGGAGTGAAGAAACAGACTGATTGAGTTGTTATATCCCCTCAAAGGAAGAATGTGTAAGCACGCGTAGAAAACGTCGCGAAGGATTGTATAAACTCCCGACAAAAATTATGACAGAAAAATAAGGTAAAAGAAGGGATTGTTTACCCCTCTTTCTAACTTTAACTTTTTTATATTACAGCTACCTTTGGACCAATCTGTGGCATGAACTTTCCTGAGAAGTCATCCCACACTTTCGCCCACGAAACGACGTAGCGGTCTTCTTTGTGCATAACACCTGGCGTGACGAACGTTGTCGCGCTCATTGGATTCACTTTGCCCCAGCCGAGACCCATGGTTGTGACCGTTGCTTGTTGTCCATTGTCAACCGGGAAGTACCAGTTCGCAGTGACCTGTTGGTCAAACTTTCCGTCTGCCATGTAGACTTTACCCCACGGTCCGACCCACGCATCACAAGCTCCATCGTTTTGGAAGGACCACATCAAGTAAGACATGTATCCTGGTACGCGCATCGTGCCCGTGTATCTGACATCAGACGGTCCTGCACATTTTCGCTGTTACGAACTTATAGACGCATGGAGCTGGTAGTTGGTTGTTATTCACGTCAAGAACGCCGTTCTTCAAAATAGTCAGCGTATATTGAGTGCCGGGTATTAGGGTGTTTGCTGGTATAATCGAGACTGTGGTCGGGTCTTTCAGCACTTCAACTGTTATCGCTTGATCTTGCGACACTCCTGCGGCATAGTAGGAAAGGACTATCCCAGTTGGCACACCGCCGACATTTGGAACCTGTATTGGTCTGTTGAAGGTCACCGACAACGGCGCGTTTAGTGCGACATTTGTCGCTCCATTTGCTGGCACCGCAGAGATGCAGTTAAACGGCTGAACTGTGTCGCCTTCTGTTAGTTTGATCATCCACATGTTCAGTGGCATCTTGAACGGACTGTTAGTGACTGCTTGCACCGGGTTGTTTCGTGCACCTACTGCGATATAACTGCCGTCATTCGTCTGCTGGATCCAGTACAGTTGGTCGAATTTGGTTCCACCAACAATCTTCTCCCAGGACTCTTCACCGTTTCTGTCGGTCTTGACTATGTATCCGTCAAACCTCTGAGATTCAGGTGCTTCGGTTGTTCCAGCAATGACGTAGCCGCCATCCCGTGTCTGCTGAGCTGAAAATCCGCGGTCATCACCTGGGCCTGCGAACGTCCTCAGCCATGCTTGAGTTCCGTTGGGATTGATCTTGAGTAACAGCATGTCATTTGCAGTCGTGCTGACTGCCGCGTTGTTGTCGAAGGCTGTACCGCCTACGATGTAACCATTATCGCTTGTTACTGCAATGGAACGGCCGACGTTGTTTTTACCGGTCACTCCGTATGTGTTTACCCACATTGCGTTTAGTCCCGTATCCATCTTGGCAACCATAACTGCAAGATTACCTGTAGCAGTCTGCGTGTAGCCGGTCGCTACAGCGCCACCGTCTCCTGTGAGCGCAACTGAATACAACCCATCTTGCGTGGTTGGCGTGCCATACGATCTTGTGGCCTGAACAACTCCTGCATTGTTGACCTTCAGTGCGAAGGCATCTAAGGAGTTGGTTATGGATGAAGTTACACCAACGGCGATATAGCCATCTGGAACCTGTGCGACTGCCATGGGCGCATCAAACTTGCCTAAGTTGTACGTTTGTTGCCACTGGACTGCCCCTTGGTTATCAGTCTTGATGAGATAGGCATCGGTCGTTGTTATGGCTACGGGGGTTAACGAAAATAAGGCTGAAACATCAATAGGAATGAGTTGTGGTGATGTTAGTGCCCCTATGATATACCCGCCGTCACTAGTCTGCTTGATGTCCATTCCGACATTCCATGTGTGGAGAACGCTGTCGGGATGATAGGTTTGCATCCATACTGTGTTACCATCGGCATTTGTCTTTACTACGAAAACGTCAAGTAAATTAGGCGAGTCAGCGAACGAGGTCTGTCGTACCGACAGCAATATACCCGCCGTCACTAGTTGCTGTAACATGGAAGCCTGCGTCGCCTGTTTGGCCACCATAGGTATTTGACCATACAACTGATGCAGGGGTTGCTACAGCCGCTGCTGAACTAATGCCAAAGATTGTAAGAGATATTATTGCCACCAGGAATGCTGAAAGCAATTTCTTATTCATTTTTTACCTCCTTTAATTTGATCATACTACAAAACATCATTTTTAGAGCCATATTTGTGAGCCATATTTGTATTAGTGAATAACTGAAAATGATAGTATAACAGAGCTTCAGTGCTACAGAATCACTGAGGCGGTTGGTCCTTGGGCCACTAGTAAACGCTCATTCTATGTTTTGTTTAATAATGCTTACAGTAGATGATATAAATATTTTACTAATGGATTCGCTAATATTTTACTAATGGATTACTGCAAATTCTCGGGTGTGTCTGGGTCCTAATGCAACCATTGGATTGATACTCAATCGATATTTTGTTTTTGCTACGTTTGGGTTGGATTATATAAATATTTTACGAAAATATGCCCGTATCTAAGCCACGAAGTCGCTACGTCTACTATCCACATGCCGCAGAGGTGCTCGAATTAGTGGCAGTCAGTATCCGCGGTCGTTCGTACACTCTCGCCGCAGGCGTTGTCGTGACACGATCGATGCGGAAGGGGTCCTCTTCGCTCAAAGTCATGCTATAGGGGGTCATAGTCTGTTTATAAAAGATAAGAAGCTCCACTACGTCTACAACTGGCTTGGGGAAGACATTCAACGAGTCGCCTCGAACGTCGAAATCCGTACAGGTCGGCACTTCTTCACTGCGGAATTTAGTAAGACGGGCCAAGATCCGCAGACCCGGAGCGCTCTCGGTACGCTCACTCTCTGCATTGATACGGAGCAGGCGGGACAGACTGAGATTAAGACGCAGCCCGGTCTCTTCAGCGGGGTGGAAGCGGGCCACTGCCGTCGGCCGCGACAGCAGGTCACCGGTCTCACCTGACTACAAGCCGCCATTGACTACAAGCCACCATTGACTACAAGCCGCCATTGACTACAAGCCGCCATTGACTACAAGCCGCCATTGACTACAAGCCGCCATTGACTACAAGCCGCCATTGACTACAAGCCGCCTTCGACTACAAGCAGCCTTGATGGAGCCGCCATAGACGTCGCGGGTGAACCGTACATCGACCATGAGAAAGAGGCCACAGCGTGGCTCTTGAGGGACTAGTGACTGTCGTGAGTGAGTTAACTGTTGAGGCAGCTGTCGTAAGGCTCTGTGCCACAGGGGCGTGACTTCAAATGAGTTATTAGGTGCCTACACCACACGACGGTGATCGGGCACCTATCCCCTCATTGATATGGAGACGTTCAGGGTATCGATGGCGTTAGAGAGGGCATCGTCGAGGTGCAGCGGTTCGATCATTTGCCATCGCGTCATCACCCGTGAATGGGTGGGCAGATCTTTGTGCGGTTATGCCGTGTTATGTAATTAATGTAACTGTACTTGCGTATTTTGGAAAAAAAGAAAAACGGGCGAATTTTTTACCAATGCGCCGTGCAACGACCGCCCATCGATAGTTGACTTTTTAACGCGTAAGAAATGTGTGGTGCCCTCTCGCTGTTATCGCTGCCTCATCACTCGCAAGATGGCACGTCTTGACTAAAGCTAGCGAAGTTGCTTGTTATCACTACTTCATTAAACAACGACCACTGGGACTGGGACTGGGACTACGACTGGGACTGGGACTACGACTGGCACACCGACGCCTATCCTAAGCCTCTATGCCAGCCGAGGCCTGGAGCACCAACGCCTATACCTGGACGGACGCCGACACCACTTCCGGGCATTCCGACGCCTATGCCTGGCCTGAGAGCGCCTACAAGCGCCGCAGCGGGAGTTGTTGCTACGAACAAGAACGTTGTTCCTACGAACAATATTATGAACACTATTGCCATTGCTATTACAATTTGCCTTTTCATTTTTTTCACCTCACATACCTCTTATTACCACTATCTCACACTTTCATCCAGACTATTACGCTCTTATGCGGGGTAATCACCTTTACAGCACACACATACACAGAGAGACGCGTCAGCAGTTGCTGGACTTTTATTGTGGGTCGCCTCTTACGACTATAATGGTGCTTACTCAATCTATTCACTTCGTGATAACTATATAAATATATTTTTCTCCCGATTAAAGAGAAAAATGGGGGACATTTAGACGTCTGAAACAACCGCCGTTGTTTGGAACCTGTATTGGTCTGTTGAAAGTCAGCGCCAACGGCGCGTTTAGTGCGACATTTGTCGCTCCATTTGCCGGCACCGCAGAGGTGCAGTTAGACGGCTGAACTTGAGCCGCTGCTGAACTAATGCCAAAGATTGAAAGAGATATTATTGCCACTAGGAATGCTGAAAGCAATTTCTCATTCATTTCTTACCTCCTTTCATTTGACCATACTGCAAAACATCATTTTTGTGTGGATCAAAATGTAAACATCGAGGTATCACTCCATCGGGGTATCACTCACTCGCTATTTTGTTTTGATAGTTTTGCATTGGATTCATAAATTTCTTGAGAATACTAACTATTTGGCTTAAAAACTTGGGAGATTGCCATCTCCCTTGCTCGTATTAACTAATTGCCCCTCCGGATCAAAAGAAAAAATGAGACCGCAAATTAGGGGCTGTGTTTCACTCATTTTCAGTTTGATCATTTAAACCATGCCACACCGTGATGCATTATAGAGGGCAGATTCTCGTATTGACGTAAAACAAGAATTTAGCAGAGGGTACGCTCCTATATTTCAGGACTACATGCTGGTAATCGTGACCTGCGTTGAGTCAACATGTCACCTTTCTACAATCTGATTGCTAATCTTGTAGTTTGCGTCGCCAATCGTTGCGTATAAAAATGAATACTTAGAACAAGAGCGCTTCATTATACTGTTAACAGATGCACTTTTTCGTTTAGTCCATACGTTTTTTTAAGTCATAAGGGGAAAACGAGAGGTGAATTCGCTCTTAAGTTACGTTTATGTTGAATTCACGTGCAAAATTAGACTAGTGAGAAGCTTTGGTGTAAGATTCTTGAAAATATAGCGTGTCAAAATCCGAAGTACAACGTCTGGATACTAAATCTGATACCAAACCTGTAAATAATTTAAAGCCATCACACATCATTCGAGACTTCTGTCCAGCATTAAGCGAGAAATAATATGTGAACGGACTTGAAGGGATTTGACTGTTGACGTCGTTTTGCGTAATAAAGCGTTTCGTAGACCGCACAGGTAGTATACTTTTACTAATGGATTCAAGTACTAACTAATAGATTCGCTTAGATTCGCTATATTTTACTAGTGGATTACTTCCTAAGTTCGGGGTGATGACAGATACATCTTTTATGTAAAGAACAGGTAAGAACACGTAGACTACGTCGAAAAAATCTCACAGTCACGACAAAAATTAGACAGAAAAAAGAGGTAGAAGAAGGGTCCACTAACCCTTCTTTGTAACTTTGACTTTTTTTATCTTAAGCTAATTTAACTGAATGAATAATAGCCAGGGAGGGTTTCATCCGACGTTATATATGTACTACGAATGGACCAAGCTCTGGCAAGAACTTTCCTGAGAACTCGTCCCACACTTTCGCCCACGATACGACGTAGCGATCTTCCTTGTTGATAACACCAGGCGTGACGAACGTCGTTGTGCTCATTGCGTTCACTTTGCCCCAGCCGAGACCCATGGTTGGGACCGTTGCTTGTTGTCCATTGCCAGTCGGGAAGTACCAGTTCGCAATGACCTGTTGGTCAAACTTTCCGTCTGCCGTGTACACTCTGCCCCACGGTCCGACCCACGCATCACAAGCTCCGTCGTTTTGGAAGCCCCACATCAGGTACGACGTGTATCCTGGTACGCGCATTCGTGCCCGTGTAATGGAAATCAGACGGTCCTGCACACTTCGCCGTTACGAACTTATAGACGCACGGAGCTGGTAGCTGGTTGTTATTCACGTCAAGAACGCCGTTCTTCTCAATAGTCAGCGTGTATTGAGTGTTGGGTATTAGGATGTTCGCTGGTATAATCATGACTGTGTTCGGGTCTTTCAGCACTTCAACCGTTATCGCTTGATCTTGCGCCATTCCGCCAGCATAGTAGGACAGGGTTATGCCTGTTGGCACACCGCCGACGTTTGGAACCTGTATCGGTCTGTTGAAGGTCACCGACAACGGCGCGTTTAGTGCGACATTTGTCGCTCCATTTGCCGGCACTGCAGAGATGCAGTTAGACGGCTGAACTTGAGCCGCTGCTGAACTAATGCCAAAGATTGTAAGAGATATTATTGCCACCAGGAATGCTGAAAGCAATTTCTTATTCATTTTTTACCTCCTTTAATTTGTTTAATTTGATCATACTACAAAACATCATTTTTCTGGATCCAAATATAAGCATTGGAGCATCACTAACTCGATATTTTGTTTTGATAGTTTTGCATTGATTATAAATGTTTTTGAGAATATTAAGTATTTGGATAAATGTTTTTAGGAAAATATTAAATATTTGGCTTAAATAATTCGCGAAATTACCATCTCCCGTGCTTGTATTAGTCAATTGCCCTATGGATCAAGAGAAAAAATAAGATCGCAAATTGGGATAGTGTCTCACTCATTTTCAGTTTGATCATGTAAACCAGGCCAAACCGTGAAGCAGTATAGAGGGCAGATTCTCGTATTGACGTAAAACAAGAATTTAGCAGACGTATGCTCCCATATTTCGGCACTACATATAAGTGATAGTGACCTAGCGTTGAGTCAATATGTCACCTTTCTACAATCTGATCGCTGATCTTGTAGTTTGTGTGCGCCAATCGTTGCGTATAATGAATGGATACTTAGAACATAAGCGGTTCATTATGTTGTTGGCTGATACACTTTTTCGAATAGTCCCTACGTTTCTTCTTACAGTCGTAAGGGGAAAACGAGAGGGCAATTCGCCGTTAAACTTGCATTTATATTGAATTCAAGCGCAAAAACTAGACTATTGAGAAGCTATGGTGCTAAGATTCTTAAAATATATCGTATTCAAATCCGAAGCACGACATCTGGATACTAAATACGTAAATAATTTAAAGCTATTACACATGAATTGAAACTTCTGTCCAACATTAACCAAGAAGTAATATATGAGCGGACCCGGAGGGATTTGAACCCTCGACCGCCGGCTTAGGAGGCCGGTGCCCTATCCTGACTAGGCTACGAGCCCACCTTAGGTATTCCTGATCTTTATTCTAACTAGACTACTATACTGCGTTGGCAAGAAATGGTTGGGGTAGGGCAGATTCGAACTGCCGTCCAAGCGTCCCAAACGCTCGAGGATAGACCAGGCTACCCTACTACCCCTGACGTAGTATTTTGATATAACATCTTACTAGATAAAAATCTTGCTTAGGTATCTCAGTTACACAAACTGATCGTCGAAAGTGATTCGATCAGTCAAATAGGATAACCTCACCCGTTCGCTCGTAAGTCCGTATTCCCGCAGGCAGCGACTGTGCAAACTCGTTTGACCGCAAGGAGTCAAGGAACTTCTTTATGGCATTTTCAGTTAGCCGATCTTGAGGTATTACAAAATCGTATTGTTCCTCTGTAATCGGATGAAATTCCAACCCATTTAATTCTGCAACAGGTCTAATGCCTATGCCCACATCTGCCTTTCCAAACTTCACTGCGGATGCAACAGCGCTGTGCGTTCTCGCCTCATAGGTATAACCCTTAATTGATGAGATCAAGTCAAAAAATGGGACTCTCTCTCTTTGCCGCAATCTGTTTTAACTCCATATCCAGTAGCACACGCGTGCCTGAGCCCTTATTCCTATTTATCAAACGTTTTTCAGGCAGATCGTCGAGCGCGACTGTCGTGCCTTTTTTGGTGATAATGCCCTGTTCCCTCAGATACCCTTTGACAAGTGCTATCTTTCGTAGACCATATTGGGCTAAAAAGGGTACATTATACTCTCCTGATTCGCTGAGCAAGTGAATTCCTGCTACATCGGCGATTCCTTTTCTAATAGCAACAAGACCGCCTTGGGACCCGACATTCACGACTTTCACGTGAGGTGCCGCATCTGCGATCATCCCAAACAGAATGTCAAGCCCGATATCGTGGCTGCCGATAAACATGAGATCAGTCGCTTCAAGCTCTCCAAACAGCGAGACAGAAACTTCTTCTCCCTCGCTGACGATCTCTACGTGTGCTGGTATCTCGATGAATCCGTCTGAAAGAAGTGTTGTTATTGCGTCTGAGCTCTTCTCGATTGGATACGCTTTGCCTCTTACGAGGTTCACCGGTATCAGGTGATACCTTGGTTCTGAATGGATCTCAATTGCCAGCTTTGACGTTACCTTTCGCACTGATTTTGTCCTGCCTCGTATAAAAGGATCGATAAAGACGTAGTAGACCATAAGGGCCGACACAGGATATCCTGGCAAACCGAAAAATGGCTTCCCATCAATTTCTGCAATGATAAGGGGTTTTCCTGGCTTTATGCTGACGCCGTGAGCGAGCAGCTTTCCACGTTCAGCGATCTTGTACACGACATCACCGCGCCCTGCTGATGTACTTCCCGATGAAATGACGATATCACACGACGTGATGGCGCTTTGTATAGTGTTCTCGATTTTCGTGAGGTCGTCTTCCACAACGCCGTAGTAAACTGGATCTCCTCCACTTGACTTAACTGCAGCTCCAAGTGAGTAAGTATTGACGTCGTAGACCTTTCCCGGGACCATCTGCTCGCCAGGAGTCAGGATCTCGTTTCCTGTTGAGAGTAGTCCAACTTTTGGCTTTTTGTAAACCGCTACGTCTCTTAGGCCGATTGTAGCGAGAACTCCTATCTCTCGTTCTGTGAGAAGAGTACTTTTTCTCAGCACGAGCTCTCCTGCCATCACGTCTGAGCCAGCTGAAATGACATTCTCATGAATAGTAACAGCCTTTCTGACTACAACGTCATCTCCACGTACGTCGACGTTTTCGATCATAACCTCAGCGTCGGCGCCTTGCGGCATCATTGCACCAGTGGATATCTCCATCGCGTCGTGACGTTTGACTTCGTGAACGGGAAACACTCCAGCCGGAAGCGAACCTATGTGCTTCAACGTGACAGGGTCCGACTCATTCGCTGCATACGTATCGCTGGCGATCAGGGCAAACCCATCCATAGCTGCTCTATCAAATGGAGGTACGTCAATTGATGAAATAACGTCATACGCAAGCGTTCTTCCAAAGGCCGCCTCAATGGGGATTTTTTCAACCTCACGCCGTATCGTGAGCCTACTAATAATATCTTGTGCTTGTTCTACCGATACCAGTTCCCTGAACTCTTTTCTATCTTCCATTTTCGTTTTGTAAGTTCACGACGGTCAACGTTCAGTCAAACAAGACAACTTCTACCGACTCCCCCTTGTTGTAGCCTTCTACATTCTCAGGTATGATCACAAAGCCATCCGCTTTGGCCATAGAGCTTAGTATTCCTGAGCCCGATATCATCACAGGCACCGCTGTATCATTGTTAAGCGCAACTCGCGCGTACGTTCGTGAGCCCGTTTTTCCGACAATTTTTCTCTCTAGTTTTGCCCTCACAGTCCGTTCAAACGATTTTGATATGTGACCGAGACGGTAGACAGCAGGCTTTACAAACGCCGTTGAGGCGACAAGACAAGCAACTGGAAAACCTGGTAGACAGGCTACAGGCGTTTCGCTTATTACTCCGAGTGCCGTAGGCATTCCAGGGCTTATCGCAATTCCGTGAACTAAAACTGTCCCCAGTTTCTGCACCACAGTGGGAACGAGATCTCGTATGCCCACTGAGGTTCCACCCGTTGTAACTATTAGATCTGCGTCAATATCTCGTAAAATAGCATCTTCAATAAGCTCGGCAGCATCAGTCACGATACTTCGATACCGAGAGTGTGCACCCCACTGCGCTACAAGAAGCGAGTTCATAAGACCGTTGGTCTCAACCATCTCGCCTTCTGAGGGTCTGCTGGTTACCAATTCTTCCCCAGTTGGGATGATGGCTATTTCAGGCTGTCGATAGACGTCAACGCTGTTAACTTCAAGCGACGCAAGTAATCCAATATCTGCTGCTCTCAGGCGATGTCCCTCGTTAAGAACCACTTCCCCGCTTCGCACGTCTTCTCCTTTCGCTCCCACATTTTTGAATGGGTGAACTTGCGCTCTGATTTCGACTGCCGCTTCTAATAGCTCAGTGTCTTCCACCATCACAACTGCGTCGGCTCCGTCAGGCATCCGGGAACCGGTGTGGACCCTCTTCGCTGTATTAGGTTCAACTTCCCGACTGATCTCTAATACAACGGGAGAACGCTCGCTTGCCCCGATCGTGTCGTCTGCTCGTACGGCATATCCGTCCATAGCTGCCCTTCGATAGTTGGGAACATCTCTATCGGCAATTATGTGGCATGCAAGCACGCGACCAGCCGCGTTTCTGATGGAAACATTTTCTGTCTGAGAAATTGGGGTCACACGACTAAGGAACATTGTTAACGCTTCGTGAAATGGAGTTCTTGACGTGAATTTCATCGTTATTATTAAGAGCGCATGTCCTATATTATATGTTATCAGCATGAAAATAAGACCAAAGCTCAAGCTGTGGTTTGTTGATGCTAACGGGGAATACGTATTTGGCCTAGGGACGATGAAACTGCTTGCTGCAATCGATCGTTTGGGCTCTGTAAGTGCTGCATCGCGTGAGTTGACGATGTCCTATCGTTATGCATTAGAGCGCATCACGACCGTAGAAGAACGACTCGGAAGATCGCTTGTTGAACGTACAAGAGGGGGAAAAGAAGGGGGCGGTGCGAAGTTGACTGCTTTCGGTCGGGCCATATTGAAAGAATATGAAGAACTTGAAACGTCGCTGGAACAATTAACAGATCGGCAGATCGATCTAAGCGATGTTTAGCCACCTGACACAGGGGGGAATATTGCCACTTCATCGCCCTCTGAAAGGGCTGACTTTACCCCGTCAATCTCATTGATATTCCGTCCGTTGAGCAATACCGTCATATATGGGCGCAAGGCACCATCTTCAAAGAGCACATCTCGTAATTCGGGTTTCATAGAGGTGAGCGTATCTAACACACCGTTTACCGTGGTCGAGTCTAAAAAAAGTTCACGCTCTCCCACAATCTCCCTGATATTTGCAAACAGTCGAACTTTTATGTGAGTCATTAGCTGTTGAACACGCTCCCGTTTATCACAAGGATCTCCTTCCTTCTTTTGCGACCATATACATATATACAACGACTGCCATATAAAATAATGTAGGTAACTAAATTCTCTCGTTCTGTCCAAATCTCGCTATTTCGAAGGTAGCAGAATGCAACAAACGACTTGCTTTTATATTGCTAAATGTGCACAATACAGTCCGCTTTTTTGGAAGCACATCGCAAGTGATTACTCTTTATGCCAGAGATGGACCTTCTGTCATAGAGCTACACTCGCTCAGCGAGAGGTTATATAAGTATAAGAAAAACGGAAGATGGTACGCCGCTGCTTATGTTGATCGCTAGATTTATCCCAAAAAACTGTTTAGCATGCAAATCGTGTGAGTTAGCGTGCGCACTGTATCACAGCTCGTCTAATGATATTAATACAGCAATGGCAGAGTGTCCACCCCCGGCATCAAGGCTCACGATTGGCTACAAAGATGGAAAATTACATCTTGCAAGGTGTTTGCATTGTAAAAAGCCTAAATGCATAGAAGCTTGTGAATCAGTAGCGATAACAAAGGGTGAAGATGGCACGGTGACGATTAGACAAGAGAAATGCACCGGCTGCTCTAAATGCATCGAGGCGTGTCCATTTGGGGCTATACAGTTATGGGATAATAAAGCGGTGAAATGTGATCTTTGTAATGGGGCAGCAGAGCTGTCATGCATAACAGCGTGTAAGTGTGGTGCGTTAGTATATGGACAAGAGGCGTAACATAGTGGGTTCTAAAAAGGTTACTACAGTAGATCCCGCGGCGATCACGATGCTTCCGATTGCCGAACGGGACAATATGGAAACGATGTGGGACAGGGCCGATTCGGCGCAGCCGCAGTGCGGCTTCGGTGAATCAGGGCTGTGTTGCAGAATCTGCCTGCAGGGGCCTTGTCGCATCAATCCGTTTGGAAAAGAGCCGCAACGAGGTATCTGTGGGGCAAAAGACTACACAATTGTAGCTAGAAACTTGATAAGGATGATCGCTGGCGGCTGTGCTGCCCACTCCGACCACGGGAGGCATCTAGCGTACGCGCTTAAAGGTGTTGGGGAGGGCAAAGCGCCCGACTATGGGATCAAAGATGAGGCGAAGTTACGAGCTCTTGCAATAAAGCTAGGCGTTGATAGTGGCAAGAGCGTGAATGAGCTTGCTGTGGCAGTTGCAAATAGTGCGTTGGAGGACTTCTCACGGCAAGATGACGAGGCGTGCAATTGGCTGAAGATCATGCTCCCTGAAAAGAGGTTAAAACTTCTCGACACAAATGATGTCATTGCAACTAATATTGACAAAGGAATAACGGAAGTCATGCACAGAACTCATATGGGATGTGACGCTGATCCCGTGCCGCTGATATTTGGTGGTATTAAGTGCTCGCTTGGAGACTTAGCAGGCGAAAATATCAGCTCGAACCTCTCCGATGTGCTGTTCGGCGTCCCTCAAATGGTAGTGTCAGAGGCTAATCTTGGTGCATTAAAAGAGGAGTGCGTAAATATCTGTGTACATGGGCACAATCCTATTCTCAGTGAAGTGATATGCGACGCCGCAGATGAGCTACAAGGTGAGGCAGTTGCTTCAGGCGCACAGAGCATCAACATCGTCGGTATGTGTTGCACCGCCAATGAACTGCTGATGAGGAGAGGTATACCGATCATAACAAATTTCGCAAGTCAGGAATTGGCAATTATGACGGGAGTCGTCGACGCAATGGTGATCGATTATCAATGCATTGCGCCGTCGGTAGGATTCTGGACGCAATGTTTCCACACAAAGCTCATATCGACAATGCCTATCACCCGTATACCTGGCGATACCCACATCGAGTTCAACGAAGCAGCGGCGCGTGAAGGCGCCAGAGAGATTGTTCGAATAGCCATTGAAGCGTACAAGAACAGGGATCCAAGCAGGATTTCCATACCTGCCATTACGAGCAAGGTGGTTGCGGGATTTAGTCTCGAATATATAAAGGCACTGCTGAGCAACTTTAACGAAAAAGAACCCCTTCAATATCTCGCAGACAAGATTCTAAGCGGCGAGATTCAAGGGATAGCGCTTATTGCTGGATGCAACAATCCTGCCAAAGCTCAGCACGACTTGTGTCATTTAACAATTGCAAAAGAACTAGTCAAGAACAACATACTGACACTCGTAACTGGTTGTGCCGCTCAATCTCTTGCAAAGCACGGTTTGCTGACGCCGGAGGCGGTAGATGAATATGCGGGGGAGTCACTCAAGACGTTCCTTAAAGAAGTGGGTCAGAAGACAATTGGCGGATCACTGCCGCTAATACTCCACATGGGGTCATGCGTGGACAACTCACGAGTCGAGAACTTCATCAGCGAACTCGCGCAGGTGATGACCATCGACATACAGGATCTCCCTATTGTCGCGAGCGCTCCCGAAGCGATGAGCGAAAAAGCGGTGACGATTGGCACGTGGTGCGTAGCGACTGGATGGCCGACCCACGTTGGGGTCTATCCTTTCATAAAGGGGAGTCCCCTCGCGGATGAAGTCGCACAGGCAACCGCTAAGGACGTTTATGGCGGCCACTTTATCTTCGAGCCTGATCCCACACTCGCAGCACAGAAACTGGTGAATGTTGTACAATATCGGAGATGGAAGCTAAACGCGCACAGTGAACTCGAAGCTCCTGTCACGTACTGGAATGGTGCAATAGCGGGTGAGAAAGCACCCATACTCTCGCAAGAAGCGTTATACAAGAAGGCAATTGAGGGCGCCATCATAGCGACGGGATACGCAGATCACCTGTTGAGCAAGGCACTACGAGAGTATGGTAATAATAAGGAGATTGGCTATCCGAATACGGGCTATTATCTGCCGTGTATCACCGCATGGACCGGTCAACAGGTTACGAAACTTGGGCAACTGCCGCGGTTGCTCGGTGAGGTAAGAGGAAAGATACGGGAAGAGTACACGTTCGATAACGCTGTGGCGTCTGGGGAAGCGACAATGGTCGCTGCAGAAATCGTTGAAGCTCTCAAGTATATTGATACTCATGATCCATATGCGAGAACTCCTTACACCGGTTTCATCGGCGATGAAGTTTTGAGAAAGTTGGGCATCTCATTTGTCGATGACACTATACCGGGCGTTCTAGTGTTAGCGGGGAAGGCAAAGGACCCAAAACTGCTAGCGAAGATCATCAGAGACTGCCAAAGCAAGGGTATGCTCATTATCCCTACCTTTGACACGATACAGCAGATCAAAGAGGCGGGCATTGAGATTGGTGAGCACAAAGGACTCGACAGACTACTATTCTGCGTGGGCGAGTTCACGCAAGCGATTCACGGTTTAAGCTTTGCAATCCGCGCTGCGTTGACCTTTGGCAACATCAAGCCGGGAGACAGGGAGGGGCTATATAATTATCTTGCAAAACGGCCAAAAGTGGTTGTTGTCCAACTAGGTCCAATCGATGACATTAAGGTGGCGATTGAGTTTGCCGTGTTGTTCAATGGGTCACCGACGATCACCGATCAAGATGTGGAGGAAATACCTGGCAAATACGAAGTGGAAAAGGATTACAATCAAATCGTTGCACACGCGATAGAGATACGAAATATGAAGGTGAGGTTCGGAGAGGTCTCGTTGCCTGTGGCATATGGTCTCGCTTTTGAGGGAGAAACCGTGCGGAAGCCGCAAACCTACGTCGAATGTGGGGGCCCGACAAAGACAAAGGTATTTGAGCTTGTAAAAATCCGCGATGTTGATGAGGTCAAGGATGGTCAGATCACGCTCATTGGCAAAGACGTCGATGAGATGGAGGAGGGCAGTGCGTCCGCACTTGGGATTCTTGTCGAAGTGTATGGAAAGAACATGAAGAAGGAGTTCGAACCAGTCGTTGAACGACGCATCCACCAATTCATCAACTATGCAGAAGGTGCGTGGCATACAGGCCAGAGAAACTTGCTCTGGGTGAGATTAAGCAAGAGCAGCGTGGCAAGCGGGTTACATTTCAAACACTTTGGTGGCATCCTTTATAATAAGATGAAGGAAGAGCTCGGGGGCATTATCAGCAGGATACAAGTCACGATCATTACCGATGAGAAGGCGGTAGAAGAACACCTACCGGAGGCCATTGAGTCCTATGCTGAGCGGGACAGGAGGATTGCTGGGCTGACCGATGAGAGCGTTGATGAATTCTACGCATGTACGTTGTGTCAGAGCTTCGCTCCGAGTCACGTGTGCATTATATCTCCAGAGCGGCTTGGATTGTGCGGGGCACTAAACTGGCTTGACGCGGCTGCTGGATATAGTATTGATCCAAATGGACCAAATAAGCCAGTTGAGAAAGGAGATGTTGTCGATGAGCTGAAGGGCCAGTGGCCAAACGTCAATAACGCGGTGAGGGAGCTCACCCACGGCCACATTGAAAGGATGAACCAGTACACCATGATGGAGGATCCACAAACGTCGTGCGGGTGTTTCGAGTGTATTGTGGCGATTAGCAGTGACTTACAGGGCGTGATAGTCGTGAACAGGGAGTACATTGGTATGACTCCCATCGGGATGAAGTTCTCCACCCTTGCAGGGTCAGTTGGCGGCGGCAATCAAACACCCGGGTTCATCGGCATTGGAAGGCAGTTCATCACTAGTAAGAAGTTTATCCGCGCCGATGGCGGGCTAGCCCGAGTTGTTTGGATGCCGAAAGAATTGAAAGAAGCACTAAGGGAAGATCTTGAGAAGAGGGCAAAGGAGATGGGGCTGCCTGACTTGGTGGACAAAATCGCAGACGAAACTATTACGACGGATGCAGGTGAATTGATGGAATACATGGCAAAGGTAAATCACCCTGCATTGGCCATGCCGCCTATGGGCATGTTTTAAACGTTTGCAGATGTGTTAAGTGGGGTAACGTGCAATGGTAGCAATTCCAAAAGAGAGTTGGACTGGCAAGATAAAAGAGGTTATTCTTGGGGCGACTGAGGAAGAAGGGGGAACGAGAGATAAGAAAATCGTTTTAGGGGGGGAGACAACCCTACCGTTCATGTCTTTCGAAGGCAACGTGGCAACGCCGGCTATCGGAATGGAGGTCGTCGATAGAATTGGTGATGACTATCCTCAGATAATCGTGGACGATTTTGGTGATGTGATCAGGGATCCCGTTGCGTGGGCGCAAACGTGCGTTAGCACCTATGGCGCAGATTTCATCTGTTTGAAGTTATTGAGCACCAATCCTGAGGAAGAAAACGTCAGCGCTGAAGATGCTGCTGCTCTCGTCTCAACGATGCTTGCGCAGGTCAAAGCGCCGCTTGTTATTCATGGAAGTGGCGATTATGAGAAAGATGCGCGAGTTATGGAACTCTGTGGGGAAGCTGCGAAGGGAGAGAGATGTTTGCTTTCAAGGGCAGAACAAGACAGTTATAAGTCGATAGCAGTAGCTGCCACAGCAAATGGCCACGCAGTTGTCTCTTTTTCAAATATCGATATTAATATTGCAAAACAGCTCAATATCATGCTGACCGAGTTTGGCGTAAAACTCGATGACATCGTTATCGACCCTCTTATGGCAGGAATCGGATTCGGGGTTGAATACGCGTACTCAGCTATGGAGCGGATTAAACTCGCGGGTCTGATGGGCGATAGAATGCTACAATCGCCCATGATCACTGACATAACGGTTGCCTGGAGCGCTAAAGAAGCATATCGCGTGGACGAAAAGCTCGGCGATGAGAAACAAAGGGCCATCTTTTGGGAAGTAGCTTCTGCGCTTGCAGCTTTATTGGCTGGGGCGAACGCTTTAATACTGAGACATCCTAAGTCTGTGGCGATTACGAGGAAAGCTGTGGATGAATTGGTAGGGTGATAGTCAATGCCAATGACAGCCTTGGATATATTCAAGTTATTAGCTAAAAAGAACTGCGGCGAATGTGGCGTTCCTACGTGTTTAGCATTTGCTATGATGCTAGCCAACAAGCAGACAGAACTCACGAAGTGCCCTTATGTATCGCCGGAAGTGTTGCAGCAGCTGGAGAGCTCATCGTTGCCACCTATGCGCACTGTGACGGTAGGCGACTTCGATACTGGGGGTGAAACCGAGCTTTTCAGGCACGAGAAGAAGTTTTTTAACCAGACGGCGTACGCCGTGGTAATCGAAGATGCCCTCGATAATGATGCAATCGTTAAAAAGGCTAAACAACTCGATGTGATGAAATTCGAGAGGATCGGCATCATTTCAGGAGTTGATTTGATAGCAATCAAATCTACAAGTGACGAAAAGCGGTTTTCAGAAGCGGTCAATCTCGTGAAGGATAACAGCGGTTTGCCGTTAGTGCTGATCAGCGACGACCCTCAGACCATCGAAGAGGGCTTAAAGCTCGTTTCGAAAGCAAAACCGTTAATTTACGCCGGCACTGCAGATACTTGCACCGCCATGGCTAAGCTCTCGCGACAGTACGCGTGCCCGCTTGCGATTTATTCTGATGATATCGATGAGCTCATATCATTATCGGAAATGGCACAAAGCGAAGGTGTAGAGGACATCGTTTTAGATTTGAACCTTGGCAACAAGAAATTGCGTGAAGCTCTTGAATGGCTCACCATATTACGACGGCTCAGCGTTAAGAAATTATTCCGACCACTGGGCTATCCGGTAATGTTAAATTTAGACAACGGCACAGATATCGAAACCCAAGCTATAAAGGCGTCGATAGGGACGATGAAATACGCATCTCTAATCATCTTGAGCGACATTGATCCTGCGCGGTTATACCCGCTTACTACGTTGAGGACAAACATCTATACAGATCCGCAAGCACTTATACAGGTCAATCCAGGTCTATATGAAATAGGGAAACCAAATAGGAATTCACCGGTCATCGTGACGTCAAACTTCTCCCTAACGTATTTTACAGTAGCAAGCGATATTGAAGCAAGCAAAGTCCCATCGTATCTACTTGTTATAGACACAGAAGGCTTGTCTGTGATGACGGCGTTTGCAGCTGATAAGTTCACCCCAGAGAAAATAGCACAAGCGCTAGATGACTATAAGGTTGCAGAGAAGGTGGATCACCGGAAGCTTATAATTCCGGGCATGATCGCGATGATGAAGATGAAACTTGCGGACCTTACGGGGTGGGATGTCTTAGTGGGGACTAAAGACTCGTCGGCGTTGCCGAAGTATCTGAGGGAGATGGCGAAAGGGTAATGCAATCACGATATTATCGATTGCTTCGCTATTTCTATGACGGCTTTAAATGCAGCTGAATCGCCGGGAAGCTCTAACAAAGATCTCCCCTGGATAGCATAATTTTCAATTAGATTGTCTACGGGAATGACACCAATGAGGTTGAGTCCCTCCTGCACTATTTGACCTTTAATGCTATCAGGTATGCCATCCCGCAGCTCATTTAATACAAGATACGTTTTCCCTATGGTGATATTTAGGTCCTCAGACAGTTTTTGAATTCGACTCGCGGTGATGATGCCGAGCTTTGTCACGTCGCTCATAATGAAAAGCGCGTCGACATCTCTTGTTGTTCGCCTCGACAGGTGCTCCATGCCCGCTTCATTATCGATGACAACATAGTCATAGCTGTTTGAGAGCCTGTCGATGACGTCTCTTAACACACTGTTGATATAGCAGTAACATCCGGGTCCTTCAGGTCGTCCCATAACGATGAGATCAAACATATCTCCTTCAATGAGAGCTAAGCGAATTTGATACTCGATCAGTTCATTTTTGGGCACGCCGGCAGGAAGGGACTCTTTGAGGAGATCTTCTCGCAAGTGTCCGATTGTTTGTTCAACACTGAGTCCCAATCGTTCGTTCAAATTTGAATTAGGATCCGCATCCACCGCTAAAATGTTACTGCTCTGTGTGCTCAAATATTTAATAAGAAGTGCCGCAAATGTCGTTTTTCCTGTCCCGCCTTTACCTGTTATTGCAATCGTTGGCATTTGGCCCTCCCGTTTCGTTTTGTCTCCGTGCCGTTTTTTAGCACGGAGTAACTCATGCATCTGACAACTACATAAAAGGAGTATCTCCGCCCCTTTTTGCTTGGACTAATACGTTGTTGTTAGACCTTCAAGCTTGTTAATTAAAAAGCTACGTATAAACTCTTCCTACAATGCTGGGAAACTGATCGATTTCGGTGTGAGGGATAAAGAGTGCAGAGGTAAACTCTTTAAAGAACATGCTATTGACACTCAACTCAATGTGTGTCATATTTGCGACAACTTCTTCCGCTTTATCTTGCATGCTCTTCGATAGTAATACCATTCTCGCTCCTCCGAGAGCGCCATTGCCTATGAATTTGAAGACGTCAAGGGGAAGATCGGGCAGCAACCCGATCGTTATGGCTTTTTTGATATCGAGGTAGTTGCCAAAACTGCCGGCAATAAATACGTCGGTTAAGTCGGTAAATTTATATCCAAAAGTCTTTAACAATACGTTAGAGCTCGCATAAACGGCGGCCTTCGTCCTCAGTATATTTTGAATGTCAACATCAGTTATCACGATATCTTTGTTAATGGCCGTCTCGCCCTTAAATGCCACAACGAATTGGCTGCCGCTACTGCCCGCTTGAATTCTGATGTTATTTTTATCCGGTTGTATTTTTCCCACTCTATCGATAACGCCATTGCTAAATAGTTCAGCTACTAATTCAATAAGTCCCGATCCGCAAATGCCTTTCGGCCTAACGTTTCCGATAGTTGAGTAGTGCACTTTATTGTCGTCAATCCAAATCCGCTCTATAGCGCCGTACATCGCCCGCGTGCCAAACTCGACCTCGCCTCCTTCAAAGGCCGGACCCGCCGAACACGAACACGATACAAGGAAGCTCTCATTTCCGAGCACTAGTTCCCCGTTCGTACCGACATCGATTAAAAGTGAAATCTCCTTTCTGTCGCTCATTCCAGAAGCAATCACGTCAGCTGTGACATCGCCGCCCACGTAGCTACTCCTACAAGGAAGCGCATAAATGTAGGCGTTCGGATTTACGCTTAGTCCAAGCTTTACTGCTTTCATCTGTGGAACGAACGACATAACCGGTATGTACGGCTCGTGGCGTATATATTTCGGATCTAATCCATAAAACAAGTGCGTCATAACGGTATTGCCTGAAATCACCGCGCGGCAAATTTTTTCGTATCGCATCTTGTTGTCTATAACAAGTTCTCGTATCAAGTCATTTATGGCATATCTGACGGTAGTGGTAAGTTTATGAATGCCGTCTTTATGTTCCTCGGTGTACAATATCCGTGAAAGAACATCCTCACCGTAAACAACTTGTTTATTATAATCGGATCGTGAGTCAATGACGGTGCCGCTTTTTAAATCTACTAACTCTACGACGATCGTCGTGGTGCCTATATCAATTGCCACTCCACTTAAGTCATCATCTGAAGTGGGACCAATGTCTATTATCTCCTGTCGATCCCAGAGGTCCATGAGTGTCACAATCACATTCCATTCGTTCTCCCTCAGAATTCTGCTAAGCTTTTTAAGCGTTGGCAGTCCTATGGTCACATTTTCTATACCGAGATTGCGCAACGCTCTCGTAACTCTGTCGAGATCGCTCATGTAATCAGTTAACGATGGTGGGCTGAGTGAGAGTGAAATTTTCATCAAGGGCGGCTCTATGGCGGGTAACGGAACTATCTCGCTTTTCATCAATATTTGGTGCGATTCCACTCTGCTCTCTTTTGGGATGGTAACTGTTAAATTTCCCGCCACTCGAGCCAAACACGCTAAATAGTAGCCTCGCGCCGTTTCCTCAGCGCTTAATAGGTCTGTCGCGTCAGCGTGGACGTTCCCATCGATTATGACCTTACATTTACCGCACTTGCCTCTGCCCCCGCATATGCTATCGATGTAGATATCAGAACTCGTGGCCGCATCAAGTACGGTAGTGCCTCGCCCAACTTTGACAGTCTTGTTATCAGGCTTAAAAACAACTTTAAATTCTTTCGTCAAATGGCCTAAATCCTCTCACGGTATACAGAAGTAACGTGACTTTATATACTATATTTTTTTATATATAGGTTGCGAGGTACTGTGGAGTTATGAGCTGTCAGGTGCTGGCGTTAAAGTAAAAAGGCACTTCTATTAAAAGCACCGGAGCGATGGAGAATTGCATGATAATTATAGGCGGCAATATTAATGGGTATTCAAAATCTGTGGGGGCCATTATCGACATACGGGATACAAAAACCATCCAAACCATGGCGCAAAGGCAAATTGACGCAGGGGCGCACATAATCGATCTAAATGTTGGACCAGGCAGGGATGATGCAGTTGACGCTATGAAGTGGCTGGTGACCGCCGTGCAGGACGTTGTCGATGTGACTCTTTCCATCGATACGAACAAGATAGATGCAATGAAAGCGGGCATTGAAAAGGTTAACGGTAAGTCCATGGTGAATTCTATTCCCGCGGAACAAGAGAAGATGGCTGCCCTCTTTCCGTTAGCTGCTGAGCACGATTCTGAGATTATTTGCATGACGATGGATGAGAAAGGCATCCTCGGTGATGTGGATAACCGATGCGAGCGCGCCGCAACACTTGTCGCAAGTGCTTGCGAGTACGGAATTGATCTTGAGAAGGTCTACGTAGATCCGGTGTGTCTGCCGGTGAGTTCGGCGCAAGATCAAGCGCCAATAGTAGTGGAAGCCGTACGGCGGATTGGCTTGCTTACGAGTCCAGTTTCAGTTTTAAAAACTACCATCGGGCTCAATAACATCTCACACAATACGAAGAACCCCCGATTGATAGAGCGAAGCTTCTTAGCAATGTTGATGGGTGCGGGCCTATCCTCGGCGATAATAAATACTGAAGATACAGAGTTGATGGACACTATAAAAACGTGTAACGTGTTGCTCAACAAAGAAATTTACGCCGATGATTATTTAAAAACCTAAACTGTTAAGCATCTTAAAACTTTACTATTATATTCGGCGTTTTAAATATATATGCTAAAGCTTTAAATATAATCTCTTTTATTATATGGGGTGGGTTTGATCAAATGAAACTTCAGATATTGCAAGAGATCAAAGATGCTG
The DNA here is from genome assembly GCA_963748445.1 of Methanobacteriota archaeon. GTDB lineage: Archaea > Halobacteriota > Bog-38 > Methanoflorentales > Methanoflorentaceae > DASPRZ01. Next base: position 86,612 of record CAVVIU010000003.1, on the reverse strand, counting down.
AAGCTGAAGTCCAGCGGATGATCGATGACGCACAGACCCAAAAGCAACAAATGATAGAGGATGCCAAGCGGAAGTCTTTGGAAATCGCCGATGACGCAAAAAAAGAGGCGAAAAGAATCGAAGATGAGATGAACGCCTCTGCTGACGCAGCAATTGCTCAGATCAAGCGGGATATTCTCAATAACGGCGATAAGGAGATTTTTGAAATAAAAAAGAGAGCCAAGGGTAAAGAGGGTGAAGCTCTTTCATATATCATAGAGGAATTTAAGAGGGCAAGCCATGCTTAAACCTGAAGATATGACCAAAGTCATCATCGCAGGATCCAATGACCACATGGATGCTACTATCAAAGTTATGCACGCGCACGACGTGGTGCATATCACTGATTTTGTTGAGGAAAGTGACGATTTTAAAATTGGCAAACCTCTCTCCAAAGCTTCAAGCCTCTCTGAGCGTGCAATATCACTGAGGTCCATCGCTAGTTACTTGAAAATTAAAGGTAAGGAGGAAGTTCCTGATAAAATTGCGGTAACGTCAATAGAAACCACGATTGACGAAATAATTGAGCATCTTAATTTCGAGGTCTCAAAGGTCACGCAAAAGGTTAATGACGTTGATGCCAAGATTAAGGACATCGATGACAAGAAAAAGCAGCTTGACCCCTTTAAAAACTTTGACATACCGCTTGAAATGTATGGTGGTTATGAATCACTAGCGGTTCTGGTAGGTCTTATCAGAGGTCACGTAGCGATCGATGAAATAACCAACTCCTATCACTTAGAAAGTGCTCCGTACAGCCGAGGTCAAGTTATTGCGCTGTTTGTTCCGAAGGAGTTCGAAGCGGAAGTTCTTTCAGCCTTACAAGAGCAGAACTTCGCGGCGATTCCCATACCGGAACTAACGGGCGCCCCGAAAGACCTGCTGTTGGAGCTTGATGCGAAAAGACTCGAGCTCGAATCTGAACGGGAAGAGCTTGAAAAGGATCTAGAACGCTTACAGAAGAAGCACATCACTGATGTCTTAGCGTTGAACGAGTATCTCTCGATAGAGACACAAAAAGCTGAAGCCCCACTAAGATTTGCGACGACGAAAAACGCATTTATCGTTGAAGGCTGGGTTCCTACAAAGGACCTTGATAATTTAGAGAGAGACATTAAGCACTCGACAAATGGCCACGTCGTAGTAGCTGTTGATAAATCTGAAGCTGTCGAAGCGGAAAAAGTTCCCATAGCCCTCGAGAATCCACTCCCGACAAAACCGTACGAAGTTTTGATACGGGCATTTTCACTCCCGAAATACAATGAAATTGATCCTACGACTATTATATTCTTTTGGTACCCCTTCTTCTTTGCATTAATGCTGGGCGATATTGGTTACGGGCTCGTGGTTGTCGCCATTGCTGTTTTAGTGAGCCGGGTGATAAAGTCTAAGGGCCTTCGAGCGTTGGCGGGCATAGGGCTCTACGCCGGCTTCTTGTCGATAGTATTTGGCTTCATTTATAATGAGTTTTTTGGCGTAGAGCTCTTTGGGCATCGAGGACTTTTAAGTTTTGTTCAATATCCGGCGCTACCTAGGTTTGACAACGTGTTGGTTCTACTACTGGCGACACTCATAATTGGAATATTGCACTTGTCATTTGGGTACGTTTTGGGATTCAAGAACGAGTACTCCCAACACGGTCTCAAGCATGCGGTATTTGCGAAGATGAGTTGGCTGTTCATGCTCTGGGGAGGGGTGGTGGTAATCGCGCTCATTTTGCCGCCTCTTACACACGGAACACGGATTAGCTTATCAATTGGGCTGTTGATGGGTTTGGTGTTAGCAGTTGTTGGCTTCGTTTTATTGATCATGGGTGAAGGTGTTATCGGCGTTGCTGAGCTCCCTTCCCTTCTATCCAACGTGCTGTCATATTCGCGAATATTATCAATAGGTATCTCTTCAGCAGGCATAGCCCTTGCAGTAAATAAGCTTTCAGATGCACTGTTCTTCTCTAAGGGAGGCTTTTTCATCATTTTCGGGGTTGCACTGTTAATTGTGGGGCACGCCGTCAATACAGCATTAGGAATCCTCGATTCTGGATTGCAGGCTTTGAGATTGCACTACGTTGAATTCTTCACGAAATTTTATCGTGGAGGCGGAATTAAATACAAACCATTTGGTTATAAACGAAAATATACGGAGGAAAAGTAAATGGTAGATCCAATTGGAGCAGGAATGATAGCACTTAGTGCCGCTATAGCAGTATCGATAACAGGATTGGCAGCCGCCTTAGGAGAGCAAGTCATCGGCTCAGCGGCTATAGGAGTTATGGCAGAGGACGAAGGTTTCTTCGGTAGGGGATTGGTAATGACTGTTATCCCCGAGTCCATAGTAATTTTCGGGCTTGTTGTTGCACTGATATTGCTCTTCGTAACCATGCCATCATTATAAACGATGACTTATGGGCTTGGAGGTAGTAGTTGGGGATGTCCTTGCAAAAGGCAAGGACGAAGCGAATCGAATAGTGCAAGATGGGATAGATGAAGCTAATGCTGTGATAGCTGAAGCTGAAAATTCGGCACGTCAGCTCTTAGCGGAGAGACGGGAGCAAACTGCAGAGCAAATAGAACGCAGGAGACGCAGGGAGATATCAAGCACTCATCTAGACGTGAAACGATCGATACTTAATACCCAGAAGGAGATCCTTGACGAGACATACGATAAAGCAAAGGACACGTTGTCGGCACTCCCCGAGTCAGAACGCGAGAACATAATTAAACGTCTTCTGGAATCACAAACGGAATTTAAGCGCGTGTTTTCAAACAAACAAGACGAGCCTATAGTGCGAAGAATCACTCCTTTAGAATATGGAGGCAACATAACCTGTGCTGGGGGCGTTTTGCTGGAAAATGAAGACGGCACCGTTATGCGCGACCTCACCTTCGACTCTCTACTTGATAGTATGCGGGAGACCTCCATTAAGAGAGTCTCAGAAGTTTTATTTGAATGAGGGTTCAATGGAAGCGACATACGTCAAGGGAAAACGCACATCCTCATACGCGAAGGCTCGATATGCCTATGGCACGGCACGTGTTCACGCTATGAGGATCAAGCTCTTCCCGAGTGATACCTACAAGAAATTGCTTGCAATGGACCTTTCTGAAATAACGCGCTTTATTGAGGAATCGGAGTACAAACAAGAAGTTGACGAGCTTGCAAGAAGATATACGGGCATAGATTTGGTCGAATTCGCCCTTCACCTAAATCTCGCAAGAACTTTCACAAAACTTATGGAAATGACGATGGGCGAGCCCCACGACCTAATTGTCGAATATCTCAGACGTTGGGACGTATGGAATATCAAGACTATCTTGCGAGGTAAGTCTTACGGAGCCTCCGATGATGAAATACTTAGAGTGCTTATTCCATCTGGTGAACTGTCAATTGATTTCCTACGGGGCTTAGTAAGAAAGACGGATATGGGAGAGGTGATAGCGGCCCTAAAAGGCACAATTTATTACGATGTAGTCAAGGGTATCGATTTCAAAGAATCCTTGATGAAGCTAGAAGACGAGTTACACAAGTTCTATTATAAAAGACTGATTGAAGCCATATCTAAAGCGACTGGTTTTTCATTTTTTTTGAGATATATCAAGATGGAAATTGACATCGTCAATGTAAAAACGCTGTTCAGGCTAAAAAGAGCGGGGATTTCAGGTCCTCGAGCGCTCGACTACGTCATACCTGATGGTCTTGTCTTTACTGATAAAGATCTAAAAGAGATGGCAAACGCTTCCTTTGAAGAATTTGTAAGCAAGTTGAAGAGCTGCCGATATTGGTCTGCCATCTCTGATGTCGTTACGGAGCGAATGGAGTCGCTTCACGTGATAGAAACGAGGCTTGACAAATTCTTAGCTGATTACGTCTGGAGAATTGCGAGATTTTATCCAATATCAATATTACCGATATTAGGGTATATGCTGAGCAAATATGTTGAGTTGGAAAACATCAGGGCTATCGTGCGCGGCAAAGAGGCAAAACTTTCAGAGGAAACGATTCGAGATTATATAGTGCTGTAGAGAACATGACTTACGCACGTAACACATTGTTAGGTGATCTGGGTGGATGTTGCAGTCATTGGTAATCCAGATTTTGTGACAGGGTTTCTATTAGCCGGCATTCGGAAAACCTTTATCACAACTGATGCAGATTTGGAATCTAAAGTTAAAGAGATCTTAAGAGATCGTGATATTGGAATACTGATAATGAATAGCGACGACATAGGGAAGCTGTCGATGCCATTACAAGCGGCGCTAGACGATTCGGTAGAACCCACCGTCATCTCAATTGGCGGAACGGGAGAGGAGCGCACCCATTTGAGGGAGAAGATAAAGCGATCTGTAGGTGTTGACTTGTGGAAGTAGAACAAAAGGGAAGTATATACAGGGTTGCAGGACCCGTCGTTACTGTCACTGGAATTGAAGCGAAGATGTATGATCTGGTCAAGGTCGGCCACGAGGGCTTGATGGGCGAGGTCATCGAAATCGATCGAGATAAATTCATCATCCAAGTTTATGAGGATACTTCAGGCCTTAGGCCTGGGGAGCCCGTTGAGAACACCGGGCTGCCACTGTCAGTTGAGCTAGGGCCTGGGCTCTTAAGTTCAATTTATGATGGTATTCAAAGGCCCCTTCCAGTATTGAATTTACAGCTGGGTGATTTCATCGAGAGGGGCGTTGCTGCTTCTGGACTTGATCATACAAAGAAGTGGGATTTCGTGCTAGAGGTAAAGCCTGGCGATGAGGTTCGAGAAGGACAACCCATCGGGTACGTGCAAGAGACTGCCAATCTAAAACACAAGATAATGGTTCCACCTGGGAAAAGTGGGAAGATAAAAACGATAGAATCAGGTGAACACACTATTGATGATATAATTTGTACACTTGAAGATGGAACAGAGCTGAAACTCATGCACGAATGGCCCGTTCGAGTGTCGAGGCCAGTAGTTGAGAAGCTCATGCCAGACATCCCTCTCGTTACGGGACAGCGGATACTCGATGCGTTGTTCCCCGTGGCGAAAGGAGGAACGGCAGCTATTCCTGGGCCGTTTGGTTCTGGAAAGACGGTGACACAACAGCAACTCGCCAAGTGGTCGGATACACAGATCGTTGTGTATATCGGCTGTGGAGAGCGAGGAAACGAAATGGCTGATGTGCTCACTGAATTCCCGGAGCTCGAAGATCCGCAAACAAACGCGCCGCTTATGGATCGAACGGTGCTCGTGGCAAACACCTCAAATATGCCGGTCGCAGCCCGTGAGGCGTCTGTCTATACCGGCATGACGATAGCTGAATATTTCCGGGATATGGGGTATGATGTCTCTCTCATGGCAGACTCAACGTCGCGGTGGGCTGAGGCTATGCGTGAGATCTCCTCACGTCTGGAGGAGATGCCAGGAGAAGAGGGGTATCCTGCCTTACCTTGCAGCAAGACTTTCTGAGTTTTATGAGCGATCGGGACGAGTAAAAACCCTCGGAGGTGATGAAGGTTCTATCACCGTTATCGGTGCTGTTAGCCCCCCTGGCGGCGATTTCTCCGAGCCCGTAACCCAAAACACGCTCAGGATTGTAAAAGTATTTTGGGCACTTGACAGCAAGCTCTCACAACGGCGCCACTTCCCCTCAATTAATTGGCTCGATTCATATAGTCTCTATACGCAAACCCTCGCGGATTGGTTTGTCGATCACGTTGCGGGAGATTGGGAAGACCTTAGAATGCGGGCCATGACGATACTACAGAAAGAAAGTGAACTTCAGGAAATCGTGCAACTGGTGGGGTCTGATGCACTGCCCGACGACGAGCAATTAACCCTTGAGGTTGCGCGGATGATCCGAGAATATTTCTTACAGCAAAATGCCTATCACGAGGTCGATACGTACTGCGCGCTTCAAAAGCAACATGACATCTTATCTGCTATTATACTCTATGACGACCTTGCGAGAACTGCCCTGAATATGGGCAAACTCGTTGACGGCATAATAAATATCCCGTCAAAAGCAGACCTGTCAAAAATTAAATTTGAAGCGGAATATGAGACAAAGCTTGAAGAGATTGAAACGGCCATGCGAGCGGAATTAGCATAGGGTGAAGAACATGAAAGAATATAGAACGATAACACACATTGCAGGGCCTCTCGTTTTCGTTGAGAAAACGGAACCGGTTGGGTATATGGAACTTGTCAACGTCATCCTTACAGACGGAACGATAAAAAGAGGACAAGTTCTCGATACATCTGAAAAGTTGGTGGCAATTCAAATTTTCGAAACGACAGCGGGCATCGACAGACACTCCAAGATAAGGTTTACCGGTGAAGTCATTAAGATGCCAGTCTCGAAAGAAGTACTTGGTCGAATACTTTCAGGGTCGGGCGACCCTCTCGATGGCGGTCCAGAAATCATACCAGAAAAGCGACTCGACATAACTGGCGCGGCGATTAATCCCTATGCAAGAGATAATCCGTCAGAATTTATTCAAACCGGAATTTCTACGATAGATGGTATGAATACGTTGGTTAGAGGCCAAAAATTACCGATCTTTTCTGGATCGGGTCTTCCGCATAACAACTTAGCGCTTCAGATAGCCCGTCAAGCAAAGGTATTAGGAGCAGAAGAATCGTTCGCGGTCATCTTTGTAGCCATGGGCATTACAGCAGAAGAAGCGCAACACTTTATGAATGACTTCGAGAGAACCGGGGCGCTTGAACGGGCTGTGGTGTTCTTGAATCTCGCAGACGATCCAGCTATTGAACGGTTGATCACCCCCCGACTTGCGCTCACAACGGCTGAATATCTCGCGTACGAACATGATATGCACGTTCTCGTCATACTCACGGACATGACGAATTACTGTGAAGCATTACGGCAGATCGGTGCTGCCCGGGAGGAGGTCCCAGGCACGGCGTGGCTATCCAGGGTATATGTATACTGACCTCGCGTCGGTCTACGAAAGAGCTGGAAGAATCCGCGGGAAGAAGGGCTCGATTACTCAAATCCCGATTCTTACCATGCCTGGTGACGATATCACTCATCCAATTCCCGACCTCACGGGGTATATCACGGAAGGACAGTTTGTGATATCGCGTGAACTGCACAGACGGGGCATATATCCACCAGTAAACGTCCTCCCATCGCTCTCGCGTCTTATGAACTCGGGTATAGGGGTCGGAAAGACGCGTGAAGATCACAAGGCAGTATCTGATCAGCTTTATGCAGGGTATGCTGAGGGGAAGGATCTCCGTGGTCTTGTGGCGATAGTCGGGAAGGAGTCACTATCAGAGCGCGACAAAAAGTTTTTAGAGTTTGCAGACATCTTTGAGGACAAATTCGTAAGGCAGGGGTACGAAGAGGATCGCAGCATCGAAGAAACGCTCCAATTAAGCTGGAATCTACTTGCAACGTTGCCAGAAGTGCAATTAACGAGAATTGATAGAAAGCTGATTGAGAAATACCATCCGGCACACATCGCCAAGAAGGCTGAGGAGCTAGTGCCGGCAACTTCCTCATAATGTGGTGTTAGATCAATATTAAGAAACAGAGATTACTCAGCATCACCACATCGTCGTTTTCAGCAGGAGAGAACAATGGCTTTAAGGGAAGTAAAACCGACAAGATCGGAACTCTTAGAAATAAAAAAGAAAATACGATTGTCAGAATCAGGTTACAACCTGTTAAAGATGAAGCGGGATGGGCTCATTCTTGAGTTCTTTGACGTCCTTGAAAAGGCCAAAGATGCGAGCATGGACGTTGCGAATAGTTACCGAGCCGCAAAGGAAAAGATCGACATTGCGAAGATGATAGAGGGGGTAATTCAAGTCTATTCCGCGGCTTTTGCATTAAAGCACAAGCCTGAGGTAGTTCTGACTAGCAGAAGCTTGATGGGCGTAGTCGTTCCAGAAGTAGATTTTACCGCCGTCAGTAGGGGCATAGATGAACGCGGGTATGGGATAATAGGGACGTCATCTGCAATTGATGAGGCTGCAGCCGCGTATGAAGAACTGCTGGACAAAGTCATACGTGCGGCTGAGATCGAAACCACTGTAAAGCGACTTCTCATGGAAATTGAACGGATTAAGCGTCGAGTAAACGCCCTTGAATTCAGAGTGATACCCGACCTAAAAGAGGCGGAGGCATTCATAAGATTTCGACTCGAGGAAATGGAACGCGAAAACATCTTTAGACTAAAGAAGATAAAGATTAAAGCGGAGCAGGTTGAGACTACTTAAACTTATTAAAAGCAAGCTTAAATGGCGCTATAATACCTCGTTTTTGATGCTTTATTGAGTATACCATCATTAATTCCGTAATGCTCTAAGTTGTTCATCTTAATGTGAGTCTTACTCATCTTAAAAGGTATCCTGATCGAGCTTTGTTAAATTTTTAATATCTATTCTGTTCTTCAGGGTCAATTTCATAAGTACCAACAAGCAAGGACCCCTCCTATTATGTTTTTTTACAAAGCTATTGCTGCACGTGACGTGAAGTTGTAATGAAATGTTCAAATAAAGAAGTCTTTTAGTAGAACTTATTTATCTTATTAATGTAAGATTCTATTAGATAAAAATGGTAAAGAGAGTTAAAGTGCGGGATGTAATTTCTCACGGGGTTCAAACGGTCGACCCAAGCATGACGCTTCTCACTGCTGCTAGCAAAATGATAGAGAACTCTATCGATGCACTTATCGTCTCATCACTTGAAAAAGATGAGCCTTTTGGGATCATAACGCAGAAGGACATCGTTGATGCTTTTGCAGACGAAAGGGATATAGGGCGTTTAACCGTCGGAGAAGTATCGACCAAACCACTTTTGATCGTATCTCCAGGGATGCCGATAATATATGCTGCCAAGATGTTCCAGAAGGGCAGGGTTAGCCATCTTGCAGTCTTCAACGGGCAAGAGATCGTTGGCATTATATCGTACGCTGACGTGTTACGAGCTCTTCCAGAACTAATTGGGCAGATTTACAGCGAATTTGCATAATACAACTAAGCAGATTGGCAAAAATGCCATCCGAGAAGCGACTTTATGCTATGTAATAGGGTTGACTACACAGCAGACTAAGTGCTAAAGCAAATCCAACCGTTTATTGTTAGGCTTGTTATACCTGACAAAATGGATTAATCAAGTAATTATCGATAAAAGGCGTCAAATTCTTAAATTTTCATAGCATAATGTTCCAAAATTATTAAATAGTTATCTCATAATGTAATTACAATATCTATATTCCATAATCGGATGAAACTGTATCGATTATATTGAGGTGATATTAATGGGGGAAGAATTTCCAAAAAAGCATATGGTTCAAGAACTTGGTAAAGACGCCGCACTTGCAGAAATTGAAGACTTCAAAGTGGAGATAGTCGAAGAGCTTAGAAAAGCAAAAGTAACCTTTCCGGTAAAAACGCGCGAGCAGTTGATGACTATTTTTCCGAAGGGCATGTTACATGAAGTGCACGCTAAAAGGTCAGAAAATTGAACTCCACGAAGCAATTTCTAAAATGCCAAAGACTGAGTTTCCGATCGAGACTGTAGCTGACGTTGCGGATAAACTTGCATCGTTCTGCACACTTTAGTGATCCAATTCAGTACAGGAATTTTACTAGGACACCAGCTCTTTTACCTATTTAATAAAGATGTATGCAAACGCATACATCTATTTTTGGAGCTCTGTTTTTTATCTACACAGTATATATTAATGAAAAAGGTTATAGTACATGACTAATGCTGTCGAGAGCTGGTGGCAACATGCCAACAAGAATACAACCTAACGAGTGGAAGTTTGAAAAGGCGGTAATTTGTTTTAATTGCAACAACGCTGCAACTCAAGTTTTGAGCATTCAGAACGAACAGGCAATCGTCGAGTGCACTTCGTGTAATGCTTCACGTCTCTATGTTATAAGGAGCGTAATTCAAGGAACCGATACCGCACCGATGATTGCACTTGGTGGACGATACGAGCCGTGGGAGTTCGAAAAGGTATCGAGATGCGTAAATTGTAAAGAATCTGTGATCCACCGGATATATCTTGACGATTATAAAATAGCCGTTGTATGCGAAGAGTGTGGGTTTACACGCATTTTCAAGTTCAATTCTCTTGAAATCCCGGTCTATACCGTCTAACTTGAAGTGATGGTAAGGTTATACGTATACCACGTAGGCGAGTGTGCTCCGAAAAAGTGCACGTCTAAAAAATTGGCTAAATTTGACCTCGTACGGCTTCATACAAAGCCTTGGTTATTGCCGAAATCACTATTATTAGACCCCTCCTCGTGCGCCGTGTTGTCTCCAGACGACAAACCTAAAAACCTTGCGGCAGTTGACTGCTCGTGGGATCATTACCAGAGACGTCTTTAAGGCATTTAGTGCAACTGACCGAAGGAGACTTCCCTATCTATTAGCTGCAAACCCTATAAACTATGGAAGGCCCTACCACTTAACTACGGCTGAAGCCCTTGCGGCTGCACTTCTCATTCTAGAAAAAAATGAACAAGCTAAAATGATCTTAAACAAGTTTAAATGGGGCTTGGGATTCATTTCTTTAAACTCAAACGCGCTTCTCGATTATTCGCGTGCTAAAGATGCTAAGGAGGTCCTCTTAATTGAGCGCGATTATGCCGGTGGGTGAAGGAAGTTTTGGTACCTTTTTTCAGGCACTTGAATCATAACACGAGATCAAATCAAGTTTGAATATGTTTAAACATTTTTGAACAATTTCGATATGTAGATCTGGCTTCCGCTTTTGCCTTTCTTTCTATTAGTGACCTCCTCCTACATATTTGGAACTAAGGTATGATTCAGCAGACGGTGAGGTAAAAAGCTAATGACACAATGTTTTATTATACTTAGGGTGCATTGTTGCAGACACCAGTGAAATCGTTCAGTTTACACGGTGAAATCATTCAGTTGATTTTATTCCAAAAATAGATATTTAAACGTAATTAACATACTACTAAGGAAGTAATGTTATGCCTGAGGTTAAAGACGAGGAAGTAGGTAGACGATTATTTCAAATACACAAGGAAAAAGCTGTTGAAGTTGCAATAGAAAAAATACGGCGAAAGATGTCGTCAGAGTGGCAGTCATTCACTTCATCAGATATTGACATCCTCAAACACATATTGGGGGAAGCCTGGGTTAGCATCAAGCGAGCTGAGTGGGAAGATATCTCTTTTACAAAGTTGACTAGAAGAGATTTGCAAGCAATCATACAAGTTGCGAAGCAAGTGAGTAACAAGGAAAAAGCAGAAAAAATAGCGATTGATGAAGTCTGCAATACATTAATAAGTAAGGAATAACCGGTCTATTTATCTCCTCAATAAACTTCGAAGTTATAAATCTAGATCATTTTATCGATTAGTACAGTCCGTATGAACTATCGAATTTTGCGCGAGCGAATGGAAGCACTTATCTATTTGTTCTTTGCAGCCTTCTTCTTTCGTTCGAGGAGCTTTTTTACTTTCTTCAGTCGAAATAAATCTTCCCTCTCCCTCTCTCCTATGGCAATTTTGATGTATTTGGCCTGTTTCTTTAATTCGGGGATAAGCACCTGTTCTAAGGCATTTACTCGCCGTCTGTTCATTTGAATCTCGTCTCCAAGTCTTCTGAGCGAGGTCTCAGTCTCTGCAAGTCCAATTACTAAGTCCAATTCTGCTTCATACTTCTCTGCTGTTTCATCTATCCTGCCGCTCGTTCCTATAATGCTGTAGCCTCGTTCGAGGACGCTCTTTGTGACGCTTTTCTTCTCAATGAGCGGAACGGGAACCCCCATTATGTTTTTTCCCCTAATATCAAGGGAGATAATTCTTTTTGTTGCAAACGACGCGGATTTCAAAGTCACAGGATCATCAACTGCTTGAGCAACGAGCAAAGAGCGTTGTGCAGCGTAGGCTATTGTTTCAAGCTCTTCTCGTGATTTGGAAACCGACACCATTATGTGAAAAAACTCCTGGATGAGGGCATCCATTTTCTGGCGTAAGAGGTCTCTTCCCTGCTCTGCTAACTTTATTTGTGCATTTTTTTTGATCAATTCCATTCGTGTCGGATTGACTTGTTCCGTGTTTCATCACCCCTTGTGAACTGGATGATATTTTTGAATGTAGTCCAACCGTATCCTCTTTAACTCCTCCTCAGGAAGCATAGAGAAAAGATCCCAGCCTATACCGAGGGTGGTTTCAATGCTTCTGTCTTCATCACCTTGCGAGATGAATTGCCGCTCGAATTCGTCTGCAAACTCCAAATACTTCTTATCTAATTCAGTTAAAGCCTCTTCACCAACGATTGCAACTAACCTTCTCAAATCCCTACCGTACGCGTACGATGCGTAAAGCTGATCTGCCACATTTCTATGATCTTCTCTTGTCTTTTCCGGTCCTATGCCCAAATTCATCAATCGAGATAAACAAGGAAGTGCGTCGATGGGAGGATCAACTCCCCTTCGGTATAGATCCCTGCTTAACACGATCTGCCCCTCAGTAATGTAACCAGTCAAGTCTGGCACGGGATGCGTAATATCATCGTCGGGCATCGTTAATATCGGAATTTGAGTTATGGATCCTCTTTTCCCTTTAATTCTGCCCGCCCGTTCATAGATCGACGCGAGGTCGGTATACATATATCCAGGATAGCCTCTTCTGCCTGGTACCTCCTCACGAGCGGTGGAGATCTCTCTTAAAGCCTCGCAATAGTTAGTCATGTCCGTGAGGATGACTAAAACGTGTAAATTTTGGGTATATGCGAGGTACTCTGCAACAGATAATGCACAACGCGGAGTTGCGATTCGCTCTATAGTGGGGTCGTCTGCCAAATTCATGAAGAATACCACCCGCTCCAGAGCACCCGTTCGCTCAAAATCTCTCATAAAGAATGATGCGTCCTTGAAGGTAATGCCCATCGCCGCAAACACGACGGCAAAGTTCTCACCTTCGCCTAATACTTTCGCCTGCCGTGCTATTTGAGCGGCAAGCCTATTTGCCGGCAAACCAGAACCTGAAAATATGGGCAGCTTTTGTCCCCGAACCAAGGTGTTTAATCCATCTATTGCTGACATGCCAGTTTGAATAAAGTCGGTCGGCTTGTCTCGCGCGTATGGGTTTATTGGTGTGCCCGTTATATCCACGGTTTCTTCCGAAATTATATTCGGGCCACCATCTCTCGTATTGCCAACGCCATCGAACACCCTCCCGAGCATATCAAACGAGACATTTACTTTTGGTGGTTCCCCGGTAAATCTGACCCGCGTCTCGAGGTCATCTATCCCGCTGGTGCCCTCAAAAACTTGAATGACCGCAAGCTCTTGAGAAATATCCAACACTTGACCAGTCCGCTCTTCACCGTTGGGGAGGGTAATTTTGGCAGTTTCTCCAAATGACACTCCCTTCACGTTTTCGGCAAATATCAAAGGTCCAGAAACATAGTTGATCGTCTTATACTCTTTAGTGAGCAAACTGTGGGACGTCATCGTGCTACCTCCAAAGATCCAACACTCCGATCGATTTCGTTAATAAGGCTTTTAATTGTTTCCACATCTTCTTGTTCCTTCATTCGAGCAATTTCTGTTTTTACTGGCAAGCTCAGTATTTGTTTCAGAGAGATCCCTTTGTCCAACGCCTCGGTTATCGCATCGTGGAAGGTAAAGATTACTTTTAACATCCAATACTGCTTTACAAGGGGACAGAACGAGTCACTTTCGTCAAATGCACTTTGTTGCAAGAAGTCCTCTCTTATCATTCTCGTCACTTCCAGAATTGCCTTCTCACCCTCTGGCAGGGCATCAGGACCTACTAGTTGAACGATCTCTTGCAATTCAACTTCCTTTTGCAAGAGAAACATCGTCTTATCTCGTAGCTCTCTCCAATCGTGCGAGACGTTTTCCATATACCAGTCTTTGATGCCATCTAAATAGAGAGAATAACTTTTTATCCAGTTTATAGCTGGAAAATGCCTTCTATACGCTAAGCTTGTATCTAGAGCCCAGAATGTCCCAGCTATTCGTAGCGTGTTTTGAGTTATCGGCTCAGAGAAATCCCCTCCTGGAGGCGACACAGCACCTACTACCGTGATGGATCCAACTCTTTCATTGGAGCCTAGACAGACAACTCTCCCTGCGCGCTCGTAAAAGGCCGCCAATCGTGTAGCGAGGTATGCGGGATATCCCTCCTCTCCAGGCATCTCTTCTAGCCTTCCCGAGACCTCTCGTAGGGCCTCGCCCCATCTTGACGTTGAATCGAGCCATCAAAGCAACATCGTATCCCATGTCTCTGTAATATTCTGCCATGGTGATTCCAGTATAAATTGAGGCTTCCCTCGCTGCCACTGGCATGTTTGACGTGTTTGCTATCAAAATCGTTCTCTCGATCAAGGGTAGCTTGGTACGAGGGTCAACTAACGCGGGGAATTCTGTAAGAACGTCAGTCATCTCGTTGCCTCGTTCGCCGCATCCAATGTACACGACAATTTGCGCATCTGCCCACTTTGCGAGCGTTTGTTCTGCGACCGTTTTTCCCGTGCCAAATCCTCCGGGAATCATGGCAGTTCCGCCCTTTGTCACTGGAAAGATGCTGTCAAAAACGCGCTGTCCAGTTAGTAACGGTAAAGCGGGGTCCAACTTCTTTCGGTAAGGTCTTCCTTTGCGTACCGGCCATTTCTGCAACATTGTTAATGCAGTACTATCGTCTAAAACGCACACACTGTCCTCTATGGCAAATTCCCCGTTTGCTATTTCTGTTACCATCCCGGACACGTTCGGAGGAACCATAATTTTATGCTCAATATGATACTCATTCACCGTTCCTACAACATCTCCTGCTTCTACTTCATCGCCTCTATTCACCGAAGCAGTGAACTCCCACTTCCTCTTTCTGTCCAATCCGGGCAAAGATATGCCCCTTGAAATGAAACTTCCACTTTTTTCCACCAACGTCGGCAGAGGTCTTTGAATCCCATCGTATATTGAGGAAATGATCCCTGGACCTAACTCGACGCTCAGCGGGTTTCCTGTATTTAGTACTTTCTCTCCAACCGTTAGCCCGGATGTATCTTCATAAACTTGAATAACGGCCTCCTCTCCATCTAGTCGTATTAGCTCACCACTTAACTGTTCCTTACCGACTTTCACTACATCGTACAATTTGGACCCTCTCATTTTATGAGCATATACTACAGGACCCGAAATCCTTGAGATCACTCCTTCTAACATATTATCTCCTCACCACAATGTTATACCCAATCGCCCTGCGTAACATTCTCTCAACGTAACCTGTACGATCAATCTGTCTTGTTCTCGACGGTATTGGAATGATTATCGGTCGATGTGTTTTTTCGATTCTCTCCATTAGCTTTTCATCCAGTGACGCCATAAAATCCTCGTTAACAGCGACAATGCCGGTATCATCCTTGAATAGCAGGGAGGGAATTATCTTCTTTGCCTCCTCCACATTAGAAACTTCGAGGACATCCACTCCAGCTAGCCGAAATCCTGGTGCAGTATCTGGATCAGTAACAACGACGAACTTATACAAGCACTAATTCCCCCATCAACGCCTCTTCTGACACATCCTCTGTTTTGCCTCTGGATATTATCCGAATATTTGTGATTTCGTTGAACTTGGCCCATAAATATCCAATTACCAAGGCGATACTTAACGGATCTCCAGTGAACATACTCAGAGCTTTTTGCAAAAGAAATTTATCAAGCTCTTTTTCAAAGGCAGATATTTTTTCTGCTTTGACGTACTCGTCAGGAACTTTAGCTAGAAAATCATAGGCGGTTCCAGCCAATTGCCTGATAACTCCTTCAATCGTCCGCGTTTTTATTAGTGTTACCAGCTTATCGCTGTCTAACTCTTTTCCCCCGTCAATGAGATAATATTGGGTATCTTCAAGTTCTATTCTGTCTCGTATTATCCGTAACACGCTCTTTATATTTGTCACGTCTATTTCGGTTGTGATCATTCCTCGAATGATCCCCTCGTCATACGAGTCCCCGTTCACGATGTCTAAAGCGTTTTTATAGTAAAATTTGTCTAATGCGTATTCTAAAACAACCAAATCTTTTCTCTCGCTATATTCCTTAAAATGTTGTGTCAACGGTTTTGAATATTCAATCCTCCACGTTGCAAGTAAGTCAATCACAGCCTTCACATCGGGTTGTTTCACTAGCTCAACGAGCGTTGCCTCGTCAAGTGCCCCTGCCGGTGCCAGACTCTCTAAGATCTCCTGTGCGACCACGTGGATATTTTTCCCCCGCAAGATCGTCTTTATGTTTTGGATATCCCACTTGTTCAGGAATATTTTGATCAACTTTTCAGCATCTTCTCCCTTTACAAAACTATAAATTAGCCGAAAAGTTTTAGCTAAATTCCGTCTCAGTGCCTCTTCCACGCAAGCTATGCCGGAGTATTTGACACTAGCATCTTCTATCTCGGCTCTATACGGCGTCTTCTCTAACTCACTAGTTATGGCATCAACGTCGAATTTAGCCGCTAATTCCTCTAGTTCTTTCCGGCTAAGCAGGCGACTTTTCATCCCTCTTATTCGCGCGTTGACATAATCATACTCCACCTTAATCACCGTAGAGCGTGGAAAAAATCTCAAATTTTAAGAGTTCTGTAGCTTTATCTAACCTGGATTCGATCGTGTTGGATACTATGACTTTTTCGTCCTTTGTGCTCGCATTTAACCCTCCAGCACACGTTAAATCAGCTTCGATCTCGGAATTTTTGTTCATTTCAGCTAAAATCTGTTTGCAGAGACTTTCATCCCTTTTGTCAACGTGTAACCGCACCTCTTTTTCATCTAGTTCGTCAATAGCCTCCTGGATCATTTTTTTGAATGCATCCTTATACGCGCTCTGTTCTCTAAAACTTGCCAATTTTCCTTTGGCTTCCAGAAAAGCTTTTTGCAACATTTCATCCTTTATGCGGATGACGTTCATTTTAGTTTCCACTTTTACGTTGTAATTTAGTTTATTTGTCTCTGTTTCTGCAGATTTTGCTACGTTTTCTAAATACGACTTTTTAATCGCCTCGGCTCTCACTTCAGCGTGTTTTATTGTTTCTTCAGCTTCTTTATACGCTTTTTTCATCATCTCTTTAATTTTCTCTTCAGCGCTACCTTCCATAGACGTGATCAAATTTTCATACGTCATTTGTATCAGCTACCTTTGCGGCGTTCTTTAAGATTATTTATAATTGCCTTTATTAGCGAGATTAACCCTTATGTATATATATCCTAGATATTACTCGAACAACTTCGCTGCAGCGAGATTAATTAAGCGCCTCCTTAAAGTCCAAAGTTTCAAGCATTGCTGTGTAATTAAACTAGAACGAAAAGTATGATTGCTGCTATTACGAAGCCTAAAATGACTAAAGTTTCAGGCAATGCTAAAAAGACTAACGCTAAGCCGAACAATTCTGGTTTTTCTGCAATTACTCCTGCTCCAGCTGCCCCTATTTTCGATTGTGCTAATCCGGTGCCGAGTGCACCCAATCCAAAAGCTATTCCGGCACCGATTGGTATCATTGGTTCTACCATTTTTTTATCAACTCCATATTTTATGTTCGTTTTTTATCAACTTCTTGTTTTATGTAGAGTAACGACAAGCATGTGGCTGGGTTAACGACACCAACGTTAGATTTGCCATTACTTATGCGATTATTATGATGTAAACTTGTTTATACAGTCTTTCACAGTTGCTTACAGTATTTATTTTAGCAGCAACCTTTTTAGTTTCCCCCTCAACACCTCTGACTTCTGCGTTTCTTGCAACGTGCAGGGCACGTTCATGAACGTTCATTTTGCCTCTCCACGTTTAAAAGGCTCGTATTGTCTGCCTCCACCCTCATAAAATTTTGTGTAAAATTCTACGATGTGTAACCTGAGCGCGTGTAGTGAGGGACTGAATATACATAGCGCGACATTTAACGTATGGAGCATCGCTGCGATCAGAAATCCCACGAGTACTACTCCCATCGAGCTCCCTAGTTTGTTGGCGACAAGCGCTAAGACTACTGAAGCCATACCTATTGCCATCAACCTTGCATACGATAGAATATTTCCGATCGCGCTCATAATTTCTATCGCTCCCGCTACCCCACCGCCATACATAATGAGGGGAATTCCTACTATAAGCAGGATTATGCCGGGAGTTAAAAGCATGGTAGGTATCTTTTCGACAACAGCTAAGATAATTACGATTATGCTCGTTAAGGCAACTAGCATACCGACTTTTTCACACACGTGTTTTTTATTCTTCCTTGTCACGGCATTTATTGTGCCTAGGGCAAGGCCAAAAAATACGTGAAATACTCCGATGGCAATTGTGAATATGAGCAACGGTCACTATAATGTTAATCCTATCCAATGACATTCCATTGATCACTGCCGGTTGTATCCAGCCCATCATTTGCCCGAGGTTTCCAAAAAATTCGCCAAATAGATAGCCAAAGAACATCGTGGGAAATGAACAGATGATTAGTATGTTCATTAGTTGCTTGAGCATGCTATGACGTTTCCAGAAGAACTCTTTCATTACCAGCGCAAAACCTAGTATGCATATACCGTATCCAATGTCGCCTACCATAAGACCAAAGAAAAATGGAAAAAACAGTGCAATCAGTGGAGTTGGATCAACCTCTCGGTATCGCGGTGGACTTAACAATGAACTTAGAGCCTCAAAGGGCTTTACAATTCGTGGATTATCGTAAAACGTTGGTGCATTATCTAGCTCCTCTGGACTTACTTTGAGATCGTTTACAATAACTTTTCCGTCAAATGATTCTTTTAATGCATTTTTAGTCCGTTTAAGTTGCTTTTTTGGTACCCATCCCAATATTACGAAAGTATAATCAGTTTGACCAAATTTCGTGAAGGCACTGAGCTCTTCACTTCTAGCCGTAAGGACGCTCGTTAAGCACCGCAAGCTCGTTGATACCAATTCTTAGAAAGTGCTACCAACTCCTCATTTATGGTCGTCATTTCCGCCGTAAGTTGCTCTCTCGTGTCTTTTATTAACTCCAGCACTTCGTCAAACGGCTTACCTAAGTATTCAGCTGGTAGACGTACTTCATTTACGTTTTGGGACCAAATAAATGCGTGCACCTGATCGGAGAATCTTTTGTTAAACACTGTGACTGCCGCGGTCGTCGCCTCATCCACATCTGCGGACATTAGCTCAAACTGATTCCGCGTAATTTCGGCCAAAGCTGATCTAATGATCTCCAAAACATCTTTATAATCTCTTTGGATGAGAATTACAGTGACTTCAAAACCTTCTAAAATTGGCAGTTGAGACTCTAACGGCTGTAGTTTTTCAATAACTTGTTCATAACGGGCTCAACGAAGACAAGGTAAATTCTATGTCGCTTTTTCGCGTTGCAAGTTCTCTTGTTGTTGTGTCAAGCTCTCCTGTAACCTGATTTGCCCTCTCTACTAATTCCTCGTGACTTTTCCATCGGAGCTCTTCGTAAACTTGAGCTCTCAGCTACTTTGTTCTCTTCTATCGAGGGTAGCGTGTGAAATATGCCCGCTATCTTTACGAGCACGTTCGCGATGTCTACTCCTGATTGCACTTCCATCCGTCGCAATATTGTGTCCCCCGGAGAAATTGTTTTGGAGACATCTTCTAAATGAACTGTTCCAACATCGTATAAGAACATCAACTACGCTGTCAAGATCTTTTTTTGGTCCTATGACTTGAATTTTGTTCATCTTTTGCAACATAACGATCTACTCCAAGGTCACGACTTTTACGATTTTGTCTATCGCTTTAGACAAATGTTGTTTTCCTTTCATCTGTGCAGAGGTTACCTCCTCCTCACCGAGCTTTTTCAGATTTTCAATCTCGTTTAGGACGCTCGCTAGCCTTTTCTTGTAGTACTCATCGGCGGCTTTTATTCCTTCCACCTCTGCATTTTTCACAATTTCAGCGGCTGTTCTTTTGGCATCCGCAATAATTTTTTCAGCTTCGCTCCTCGCCTCATCCGCTTTGACGCTTAGTTCCACCTCTCTTCTTCTTATTTGCTGCAACACAGATCGTTCTGCTTCCATCGTAGTCTCCTTACTATAGCCCGTGGTCTCGTTTAAAACGTGACGTTGCCCCCCACGTCGAGGAGGTATATTCAACTTTATTTATTCGTTGTAGCTGATTTTTCACCTGCCTTTAAAACTCGTTCTCGACACCGATCTACTCGCGCCCTGTCTGAGCTTTTCAACCAGCTGCTGGACATTATTGTCCATACTATGCGTCACTTGGTTTATCAATAATCATTATTAATAATGTAAAATTTTTTTTTGTATAATATAATATGCCACAAGAATAACGATGTATTTTTCGGTTTAAAAAGTGGAAATCGACTTCTCTGCACGTTGTGCAATGAACAATGAATACCTCATCCGCGCCAGACTGAAATCCTTCTCAACGCGTTTTAGTGTGGATATGACCTATTCACGTGCAACTTCTCTCTCCCAGAGGACTTGCGCGTGCTATCTACCATCCACACCCGCATAAGGTCGCTCGAACGGTTGCACTCATCTTTACAGCTCGCTCAACGACTCAATGCAGTCCCCCTCTTCAGGTTCGGCCGACAAGCGTCTTGGCTCAAACGACTCATTGCGTATGCTCACCTCCCATATCACCCTGTTGTTGTTCTTATCCTGATACCCTCATCTTATACGTGAGATATGCCATTACTTTCTCCATCCACCGATCGCTCTCGTTTTGCGAAGCGTTTAACACAGTCTCCACTGATCGTTGGTATTTACTTTTTTTCTGGCAACACAAACCAAATGCAACAGTAACGTAAATAATGCTCTAAATTCTCAAAAGAACCGCAATTATTACTCGACCGTCATATCTTCTTTGTGGTATACAACAAGACCAACCTTTTTCTGCAATTTAATAGCGTTCTTTGGGCAGGACTCCTCACACTGGCCACACCGCATGCACCGTTCAAGGGAAAAGACAGGAACGTTTTTTCGTATTTTTCCGTTACCTAACGGTTTTTGTTCTGGGTCATCAACAAGCTCTATAGCCTCTGCAGAGCAGAATTTGGCACATATCCCGCACCCAATACACGCGTCCTTATCGTGTATAAGTATACCTCTATACCCTTCAGGCAAAGTGAGTTTTTCAGACGGATATAACACAGTAAAAGGCTTCTTTATGAGGTGTTTCCAGAGCACTGGTAGAAGTATGCCCGCTCGTCCCATCACGCCACCCCCTTTACACCACTGACAAACCCAAGCGCTATAAACAACTGGAAGACGCCAGCAAGAGCGAGGTATTTCCACGAAAAATTGACCATCTGATCAATTCTCAAGCGTGCAAATAGAGTTTTTACTGTTGCAAGAACGAATACAATAAGCAGTGTCTTTATCAGGTAAAAAACAAAGTTCGTGAGAGGAGTCAAGTCATAACCGGAAAGAATGAAAGAGCCATTTTGTAGGACAAAGCCTCCGAGGAATATTGCCGCGAACAGAGTAGCCCCCACCACCATTAGGATATCTCCTGTTAAGCGCATCACTGCCAGTTTTTTGCCTGAACATTCCGTCAAGGTCCCTCCCACAATCTCTGTTTCAGCGTGCGGTATGTCAAAGGGGGAGCGCTCGAGTTTTGCCTGAAGGGCAAATAAGGCAACTATGAATCCCGGAATGAGCACCAGCATCTCAAGGGGGTGCGCTGCCATGTGAGTGGTAATATCACTTGTGCTCCACGACCCCGAAAGAATACCCGCGGAGAGACATGCTAATATCATTGGCACCTCGTAACTAAAGAGCATCGTGACCGCGCGCATGGATCCAACAAGGGGGTAGAGACTCCCTGACGCCCATCCAATTATAAAAAGGGCAAGGGTGGGAACGCTCAGCATATATAAAATCACTAAGAGGTCTCCTTGGAAGGCGTAGAGTGCCTGTGTTCCCCATATAGGAATGTTGATTATAGGTGCTGCGGCTGCTGCAAGAGCAACAGGGGGAGCGTACTGAAATAGCGACCTTTCCGTATTTTTTGGTATTATATCCTCCTTTGCTAAAAGTTTAATCAAATCCGCAAGGGGCTGGAATAACGGTGGTCCGATCCTATGTTGCATCCGTGCGTACGCCTTTCTGTCTATCCACTCACATAGCAGCGCATACACGCCTAGAAATACAAAGCCCGGAAACACACACAGATAAAACACCGCAAGAACGGCGTCGATCATTCCATCACCTGTTCGTTTCGCCTACCCTGCCTCAATGCGGTCAAGTCTAGAGAAGTCACCGGCGTTGTTCTCGCATTGCAGGACAACATCCGTGCAGAACAGGCTATGCAAGGATCAATGGCGTCGACCACGATTGGCACGTCTGCAATGTACACTCCCTTGAGCATTTCCACCGTCACAAGCCAATTTGCGAGAGTTGGGGTCCGTATTTTAACCCTCTCAGGTTTGTCTGTGCCGTTGCTCTTTACGTAATAAATCAACTCACCTCGTGGCGCCTCATATCTGCTCACAGCCTCTCCTTCCGGTATCTTAACCGGAACCTTTACCCTGAGCTCACCTGCTGGAAGGTCATCGAGTATCTGGTTACATATCCGTATACTCTGTAAAATCTCCATAATCTTTACGTTAGTTCGCCCCCACACATCACACGTGTCGGTGGTTATCACATCAAACTCAAGTTCAGCATAGGCAGCGTATGGGTCATCAGCCCTCACGTCCATATTTATATTTGACGCCCGGGCAGTCGGGCCTACCGCACAGAGGCGTTTAGCTAGCGTAGTGGGGAGATATCCAACGCCTTTCGTTCTCTTTAAAAATGTCTCCTCCTCAGTAAAGAGATGTATGTAATAATTAGCTCTTTCTTTAAGAAAATCCAATCCTTTTTTCAAGTCGTGAAGCTGCTCTTTCTTAATATCTCTTCTCACTCCGCCGACGGTGTTCATCGCGAAGTTCACTCTGTTACCAGAAATGAGCTCCAACATGTCCATGACTCGTTCCCTGTCTCTCCACGAATACATAAGCAATGTGTCCCATCCAAGTTCGTGTCCTGCAACTCCCACCCATAACAGATGGCTCTGTATCCTCTCAAGCTCTCCCACCAAGCTTCTTAGATATAAAGCACGTGGAGGTACCTCGATGTCAAGGATCTCTTCCACGGCTTGACAAAAGGAAGTCGTGTGACTGTGCGAACAAATTCCACACACCCTCTCAACGAGGTAAAGGTTCTTGACGTAGTTCCTCGATTCCGCAGCTTTTTCTATCCCGCGATGAGTATAAGAGACGATCACATCTGCATCAACCACAAGCTCTCCGTCAACTGTTAGGTCAAGCCTCATTGGCTCTTTGAAGGCTGGATGCTGTGGACCGACGGGAATCTTTACTAACGCCATCAGATCCCCCTTATATCCGTAACGTTCTCTCTCACGTTGTAATCCTTGCGGAGTGGGTACTCTCCTTCGGGCCATTCATCACATAGCAGCAGCCGTCGTCTGTCAGGAATATCCGTGACACGGATACCAAACATGTCTTGGATTTCCCTTTCATATACCACGACACCGGGCAGTAACGCGCTCACCGTCGGCACAATTGGCTTATCACGATCAACCTCAATCCGCACTGTTATCTCATTCTGTTCCCAGTAAAGGTGGTAAAGAAGTTCAAACCTGTTATCCTGTATCTTGTCGACTCCCGTAATTGTTGACACATGGGTAACGCCTTGGTCGCATAAAAACTGCAAGGTTGCTAGCAAATTTTCAAAGGGCGTATAGACCATGATTCTGTGCTCCCTTGAAACTTCAACAACTACTCCAAGGCACATTTTTTTCAATTAACGTCTTTATCTGTGCACTTTTCATGTTTCAGCCTTTTCCTCTCCGTGTTGTTCCTTTTTCGTAACTTTCGTTCCGCCACGGATTTTTTCAACAAGCTTGACTACCGCATCGATTATTTCGCTCGGCCTAGGCGGGCAGCCCCCAACGTACACATCTACAGGTATCACGGTGTCGATTCCACCCCGCACATTGTAACATCCCTTATACACACTTCCAGAACATGCACAGACACCCACGGCAATGACAAACTTTGGCTCAGCCATTTGTTCGTATATTCTCTGTAGCCTTTTCTCAGTTTGCCTCGTAACAGGACCGGTGCATACCAGCACATCTGCATGCCGTGGGCTCCCTTTCAACAGAACGCCAAATCGTTCAACATCGAATCTTGGCGTAAATGCAGCGACCGTTTCAATATCACACGCGTTACAGCCCCCCGTGTTAAAATGGCATACCCACGGTGATTTACTCCGCGCCCAACTAACAAGACCCGTTGTATCACCTCGCAATAAGTATAACTATGCCACACAGCACGAGCAGAAGGTAAAACATGGGTAAAACATATGTGGCAATACCAAGAGCAGTACACGTCATCAAGGCCCCTACGTGAACTATTACAAACAGATACGTAATCTGATAGAAATTATAGTTTGGCCTAACTTTTTTGAGTGGGATTACCTCACCGCATGCATAGGGCATTAATTTCCAACCGATGTCTTTTAACGTTGGTGCGAGCAAACTTCCCGTTGCGTAGACGATAAGCCCTAATATCAGATATGCAATAAACACCACAAACGGGTTCAAAATTATGTCTGTAGCAGACATATTAACCAATATAATATATGAACGTGATAATATAAATAACAACGTTGACGTGAGATACGCCATCGAGTACATCACTATCTGGTTCACAACCAAGCTGATTTAATCGTTAATATCCGCTTATGTTCAAGAAAAAAGGTGGAACAGGTAATCTGCAGCAGGTTTAACGATTGCCATTCCAATTTGTGGATAGATACCTAACACGAGGGTCATTGCTGCCATAAGCACGATTGTCCCCACCATTAGCGGTGGAACTGATCTCACGTCGTACACCTTTGTGCCCATTTTCTTTGAGAATACAATCGTGTTAATGGACGGAACATAATAACCAACAGAGATCACTACATTTATAAGAAGTATAACGACAAATACAAGGCCCCAACCTGTAACATTTACCCCTGCTGTGCATATAAAAAGTTCACTCACAAAGCCAACCATTGGGGGCAATCCGCTGAGGGCTAAGGCAAGCACGGCGTAAGGCACTCCTATTGAAGGGAGGAGTCTTCCTATCCCCTTCATCTCCTCAAAGTCCCTCGTGCCGATTGCGTAGATGATGGCTCCTGCACAGAGAAACGCGCCGCCTTTCATGAACGCGTGTCCCAAGATCAGGTAAAGGCCGCCTATGAACCCCAGCGCAACTCCTTTACCGCCTATGCCGATTCCAAACGCAAATCCAAGAAGTATGTAGCCCATCTGTGCGATGCTGCTGTAGGCCAGCATCCTTTTTAGATCACGTTGTTTCAGCGCAATAAGATTTCCAACGAACATCGAAATGGATGCAAACAGAGCGAGAGTTAAGCCAAAAGAGGTGACCTCCAATACCGCAAGGGGTTGTATGGCCTTAATAAGTGCAACGAGTCCTGCCTGTATTACTATCCCTGATAGCATAGCACTTATGCCACTCGGCGCCGCACTGTGGGCATCAGGTAACCACGTATGGAACGGTACCATGGCAGTTTTTACGCCGAAGCCTACTATTATAAGGCTGCCACCCACGATGACAGTAGTTGTGATGGCTTCGGGTGCTGATGGCGTTTAACCCTGTACCTATCCTATCAAGCTGAAGT
This sequence comes from Methanobacteriota archaeon, assembly GCA_963748445.1. Taxonomy (GTDB): domain Archaea; phylum Halobacteriota; class Bog-38; order Methanoflorentales; family Methanoflorentaceae; genus DASPRZ01. Next base: position 60,888 of record CAVVIU010000003.1, on the reverse strand, counting down.
GTTCCAGCGTAGAGAAATATCGTAGATATGCCAAAAAGTGCAATAACTGATCCAACTGCACTCATCACACCATACTTTGTCCCTGCTTCTACAGGTTCCCATCTCTGCTTTTCGAAGGCTACAAGGGCAAACGAGGCAACCGTCATCAGCTCAAAAAACACATACATGTTGAAAATATCCTGGGCAAGACCGATACCAACGATTCCCACAGCCATAAGCAAGAGGAGGGCATAAAACTTCTCTACACCTGTCGCGTCCTCCATATACCGTATGGAGTAAATACATACAACAAAAGTTAGAGAAGTGCCGACTAGACTTAGAAATAATGCTAGCGGATTTAAAACAAACTGTATTCCGCCGGAGAACAAACTTACTGATAGGATCTCACCATTCGTCACCCGTTGAAACAATGAGAGCAGTACATAAATTGCACACGCAGATGCAAAGGCTGCGACGGCGCCCGACACGTAGTTCGCGGAACGTTTCATAACGTGTGCGAGCGCATAGGAGAGGAGGGCTCCTAAAAGAAGTATCAGGATGGGATACAACACTACAATACTCCCTACGAGCGCCATACTACCATCCCGTGTTCCCCAAGAGGAGGATCAGTAATACTACAATCCCCCCCAGCACAATGCCCGCAAGGTTATAGTTCACGTCTCCTGTCTGTGTGTCGCTCACTTTTCTTCCAACAAAGAAAAGACCCCGCGCCGCTACACGATACAAGTCATCAAACCAGTAACCGTGCTTCAATGCTTTTGCGAATCCTCGGTCTTCCTTCAAGAACTGCATCATCCTATCTTTATAGCCAAAAGCAAGCCACGTAATTATACAAAGGCTAACTATAGGGATAATGACTAAAGGTTTCAACACTACTATCTCAATCATACTCCTCGCTGTCAACAGTTCAACCCCATATGAACGTGGTAGGCTATACACGAGGCCACCGGAGAATTTACCAATAAAAATCCACGATACTAACGCGGCAATGCTTAAAATTATTAAGGGAGCGCGCATCTCGTAAGGGGGGTCACGTGCTTGTAGAGGAGTCCTTTTCTTCCCGAGAAACACGAGATAATACATCCGCCAAGAGTATACGGCAGTTAAGAATGATGTGATTATTAGTACCCCAGCCGCACCCACGTAACCTGCCCCGTATATGGAATCAAGCACCAGGTCCTTACTCCAGAAACCGTTGAATATGGGAATGCCTACAAGGGCGAGAATGCCTACGATGAATGTTACGTTCGTGATCTTCATGTGCTTCGCTAGCCCCCCCATTTCGTACATATTTCTAGTATGAACAGAGTGAATTACTGCACCTGCACAAAGGAATAGCAACCCCTTGAATATGGCGTGGCTCACAAGATGAAACTCAAGAGCTAGGATAGCACCCGCACCAGCAGCTGAGAGCATGTAACCGAGCTGACTTATCGTCGATAATGCAAGCACCCTTTTCAAATCTGGCTCTACTAAAGCCATAGTTGCTGCGAACAACGCTGTAAACGTTCCAATAATCACTACGGCCATTGGCCACGACGGTATTACTGAAAATAGAGGATAAGTCCTTGCAACGAGGTAGATTCCCGCATTTACCATAGTCGCCGCGTGTATTAAAGCACTTATGGTAGTTGGTGCTTCCATGGCATCCGGAAGCCACACGTGTAGCGGAAACTGCGCAGATTTGCCAATAGCCGCAAGAAGAACCCCAAACCCTGCAATCGTTAAGAGCATATTATTCGGCGGTGCCAGATTTACAATTCCCGCGAGGCTTGTACTATGGGTGCTTCCCCAGAGCGCAACAATAGCAATGAACAGTCCTATATCTCCAATCCTCGTTACAACAAACGCCTTTGTTCCGGCTCTAAGCGCCTTGGGATCCTTGTAATAATAGGAAATGAGGGCATAAGAGCAAAATCCCACAAGTTCCCAGAATATGTACACCAATATGATACTGTCTGAAAGCGCAAGACCGATCATCGAACCTACAAACAGAAGGGTGAGACCATAATATCTGAGAAGGCTGTATCCTTCAATCTCAGCGTGTTCCATGTACCGTACAGAGTAAAGCACCACTAGGAAGCCTATGCTGCCTGCAACTACTGCTACGTAAACGCCTAGGGCGTCAAGGTTGAGGGCAATAGAAAACCCGATAGAGGGGATCCAGTCATATGTCAATAAAACCCCGCTCTGAATGTTTGTGAGCAGTAGAAGAGAGAGGATGCAGGTCATCAGAGCAAAAAATACTGCGAACCAAGCGACCGCTTTCTTCCTAATGGCATATGCCAATGGAGCAAGCAATGCTCCCACGAGGGGACAAAGAATAACTCCGATCCCAATTTCGCCGTCGAACATCACATCACCCCTTCAATCGTGCTACGTCTTCTGCGAAAATGCTCCTGTTGTGCCTAAAAACATTTACAATGAGGGCAAGAAGCACAGCCACCACCACAGCATCTATAAGGATCACGGTTACTACTATCGCCTGTGCAACGCCCAAATTATTCTGGTAATACCCTGCGGTAATGAAGTTAAGGGCAACGCCCTTATTCATAACCTCAATTCCTATCACTATTTTGATAAGATTTCGTTTTGATAGAACGCAGTAAAGCCCTAATAAGAAAAGGACAAGTGCAAAGGTAACATGTGTTGTCACTATATCAGTCATGAGACCGATCATCTCTCAAGAGCGCTACGACGCTAAAAGCACCCGCGATGAGGATCAGCGCTTGTCCCAAAACGTCAAGCCCCCGATATTCCCACAACGCGGTGCTGAAGCTTACTCCAAGATTAACTTCTTTTGGTAATATGACAAGATTGGCCCCCACGATTACAATTGCTAAAAGCAGAACGAAGCTAAATCCTACTATTTCTTTATAGTTCTGGTTGCTCATTTTCCACATCTGTCTCAGTGAGTGAAATTGCAGTTACAAACAATGCCGTTATCAATCCAGCGCCCACACTAATTTCGACAGCACCTGCAAAAGGTGCTACGTATGTGAAGAAAATTATTCCAAGCAGCACGCTTCCCACAGCTAGAAAAATTGCAGCACGCAAGAGATCTTTCGCGAGAATCGCTCCTAACACGGATATACTAAGCGCTCCCGCGGCAATAATTTGCGCTATCAGGTTGAGATCCATAGTTTCACGTCCAGGAAATTCGTTTCATGCTCTTTTATCAATATTCACGTAAATATCGGACAAAGCAAATATTATTGTCTAAAGGCACTGTGAACATAAGCTCTGTGAGGTTGTATTAGTTTCCTGATTTAACAATTAGTGGAAAGGCGTTCTCCACCCTATGTTGAAAGAAGAATAATTTTGATTATTATTGATAGTCACAGTTAAAGTATGAACGTCATAGTGCTTCTTCCGACATTCCAACAGTTCCTTTTAAATAATAATTGCCTCCGTTCATTTTTCAGATAAAACGCTTTAACAACATTTTATATCATTTTCGTTACAAATTAAGTTTGCCATTTGCGTTTTTCTTTTTTCGAGGATGCTGCTATTACGATGTAGCAGCATTTTTCAGCTGTATTCAGTAGCATTGAAATGCTACTGAAATGGCAACTGTTTCCGAGCAGTAACAAGAGGTTGTTGATAATTCCTACCTTTACATTTTCACCTACTTGTGTGCTCAGGAGCTTTCACAGTTCCTACTTTGAAATTTGTGTCGGATAAACGCGCCTAGTCTTCAGGTCACATTGAACCGTAATGCCGTCCTCTTCTTTTCGTTCTTGACCTTTCACCTCCTAGATTAACCCCATAATGGATATATGCAAATTAAAATCATCAAATATGTGTGGTAACTTAGAAGCTAATTTCTTCAACTTATATTTGGCTGCACATACTATCATTAAACTTATATATTGTATCGATATCCTTGAAAACTCTTCCGTTTGTTAATAACATTGTGGCGCGATCAAGCTATCACCTGGATGATGTTAACGTAATTACTGCGCAGGACATACATATAAATAAGCCAAACATCGCAACCAGATCCTTAAATGTAGTAGATAGCGACCGTCTAGAGAACCGATTCACCTACCAGTTTCGTAAAGATGGAGACCAGCTGCCTAATCTTAGCACGCCATCGTCTGCACCGCGCTATGATCTGCCCACGTTCTATTCTTCACATTGTATGTAAGTGACAATAATACTCATGTGAGACAACAAAATGTTGTCACAGTTTCAGACACGAAACCCGTGTCACGCAAGCTTATAACGCTGTCGTGTGATGTGGTCATCAGAGGAGGAGAACGAACTATGGCAATAAAAAACACTGCCTGTTATTATGGACTCCACTTTGGGTGCGTGAATGCGCTACTGAACCCAGATTGCAGAAGATGTGCCGAACGCTTAACACACGCTGTTAATGCTGAGCGCTTAACAAGTGCTGTTAACCAGGTAATACGCCCCAACGGCAACGAGCAACGCTGGAGCGCACTTCAATAATATCACGTTACGCCGTGAGGATAACGCATTCCTTCCGACAACAAGTGGACATATTTGTCCTCTTCCTTCAACAGTTAGGAATAAAAAGAAGTGAAAGAAGATGATGGCGGTTAAAGCGTGCTATTATGGACTTAACCCGAGCTGTACAAAAGAGCTTAAGGGACCAGACGGCAAAGTGTGTGCCGAATGCATAGCAAGTACTATTACCCACATACTCCGTGCCACCTACGTACCATCTAACAACGCCGAGGTAAACAAGATAGTAAGACAGTTACTTCAGCGTTAGAGAGATGTTGAGTTATAGTTTCTAAATGCAACCTTGTCGCACATTACACAAATCTACGTCGTTTAATTTCGAATACACGTGCATCGTAGCGATCGAGCGATGATCGAGCAACAAGAAACGCGTGCTAAAGGCCGCGGTCTGTGTTTTGGCAAAACCCGAATTTTAGAAGTGGGCAATAGAGAGCAACTGAGTAAATTAAAGCGATTTTTGACGATACTAAAACCGCGTTCTATGTTCGGAATGCGACCCGTTCTCATACAACTCCCGTCCCGGCCCGATACGGGCCTCCTGTTTATGAGCGGTCACATTAAATGGCACTTGACTCCTACACCTGCCTGCCCTGACCGGGATAATAATCTCTCTGCTGACTCCCAGCACCCTCTGATAATCGTCTTCCCACAGATTCTGTCTTTTATGACGTTATAAATTTCAGAATCTTTCACGACACTGCTACCTCTTCAATCGTTTGTTACTATCTTTGGAACTCTTAATGTATTGTATGAAAATGTGCATTGTATGAAAACGATTTTAAGTTAATGCCAAGTTTTATTTTTCTCTCTCTGTAAACTATGATTTTTAAACTTCCTACGATAGTGGTTACAAGCTGAAATTAATGCATATCGCCTTGTTGCTACTCTGCTGGCACTACCTTGTCTGAGATACATTAAAGAGTATTTAGGATAACGAAATATATTGTTAAATTTATTGCTCGTGTATAAAGATCAAAACAGAAAAACTCGCTTGAGTTGATTGAACAATGAAAATAAAAAGTAGAGTTTATAAGTGTTAAAACAAGAAGAAAATAAACAGTAGATCGTGCTTAAACATGTACAATTAGAGTTTTAGATAATGTAGTCTATCACCACAAGAGGGAATAATATGGGAATATTTGATAAATCTGTCCTAAATGTGGAAAACATGGAAAAAAGAAGAGATGTTAAAGGACTAATCAAGGTTCTGAGACATAAAGATTGGCGTATCCATCGTGAAGCAACAGAAGCCCTCGGCAACATAGGAGAACCAGCGGTAATTCCCCTTATTTATGCTTTGCGAGATGAAAATTCAAGTGTCCAACATGAAGCAACAGAAGCCCTCGGCAACATAGGAGAACCAGCGATAATTCCCCTCATTCATGCTTTGCGAGATGAAAGCCCACAAGTCAGGACAAATGCTGCGAGAGCTCTCGGCAAGATAAAAAGCCTAAGAGCCATCGACCCCCTCATCGAAGCCCTCAACGACAACCACTCATCCGTTCGATGGGCAGCAGCAGAATCCCTCGGCGAGTTAGGAATCACAAAAGCCATCGACCCCCTCATACAAGTTCTCAACGATCGAGATCCTGACGTTCGACTGTACGCAGTAAGAGCCCTCGGCGAAATCGGCGACCCCCGCGCCGTCGACCCCCTCATCGGAGCCCTCAACGACAACAACTCATCCGTTCGATGGGCAGCAGCAGAATCCCTCGGCGAGTTAGGAATCACAAAAGCCATCGACCCCCTCATCCACGCCCTAAAGGATAAGGACTCGTCAGTGCGAGAAGAAGCCGCAACAGCCCTCGGCGAAATCGGCGACCCCCGCGCCGTCGACCCCCTCATCGAAGCCCTGAAGGATACCGATCCAGACGTTCGGCAGTACGCAGCGAGAGCGCTTGCCAAAATAAGAGATATAAAAGCCATCGACCCCCTCATCGAAGCCCTCAACGACAACCACTCATCCGTTCGATGGGAGGTAGCAGAAGCCCTCGGCGAAATCGGTGACCCCCGCGCCGTCGACCCCCTCATCGAAGCCCTTAAAGACAAAGACCCATTTGTTCGATGGGAGGTAGCAGAAGCCCTCGGCGAGTTGGGAACCGTAAAAGCCGTCGACCGTCTTATTCAAGCCCTCAAAGATAGCTATTCGCACGTTCGTCAAAGCGCCGCAACAGCCCTCGGCGAAATCGGCGACCCCCGCGCCGTCGACCCCCTCATCGAAGCCCTCAAAGATAGCTATTCGCACGTTCGTCAAAGCGCCGCAACAGCCCTCGGCGAAATCGGCGACCCCCGCGCCGTCGACCCCCTCATCGAAGCCCTCAAAGATAGCTATTCGCACGTTCGTCAAAGCGCCGCAACAGCCCTCGGCAGAAAAGGAACCGCAAAAGCCATCGACCCCCTCATCCACGCCCTAAAGGATAGGGACTCGTCAGTGAGAGAAGAAGCCGCAACAGCCCTCGGCGAAATCGGCGACCCCCGCGCCGTCGACGCCCTCATCGAAGCCCTGAAATATGAGGATCCATCTGTCCGATGGGTGACGGCAAGCGCTCTCGGGAAGATAAAAAACATCCGCGCCGTCGACCCCCTCATCGAAGCCCTCAAAGATAGCTATTCGCACGTTCGTCAAAGCGCCGCAACAGCCCTCGGCGAAATCGGCGACCCCCGCGCCGTCGACCCCCTCATCGAAGCCCTCAACGACGAAACAGTAGAAGCAGTCAGAAAGTCTTTAACAGAGGCTATATCAAAGCTCAGACGAACAATAATTTAATGAGACATCCAAAACTTAAGATTCTACAAGCTCTTCTTCTGAGGGTTTTTCCGGCTCAAACTCTTGTTTAAGGAGTTGCAGACCATCCTCTTTCTTTTTCGCGTTTGGAACCACTTGTTCTTGACCTCTCTAAATTAAACTATCTCTTCGTTTATTCATGGTGTCCACCGAGAACCTGCTGTGACTATGGTATCCCATATCTTCGTCAAGGTGATTACAGACACAGGGCAGATCATTGAACACTCGCTACAAAACATACAATACCGACGAAAATCCGGTCACTTTTGCTGTGGGCATCGTGCTTAGTGTAACTGCAAGGCAAGAATAATTACAATTGTGCTCATTAATCCGATCAACATGCCAGCTTTTTCGCACGTGTGTTTTTTGTCCTTTTTTGTACAACGTTGATTATGCCTAAAGTCAGAAAAAAATGCAAAATACCCGAATAGCGATTGTGAAAATGAGCATTGATAGGTAATTTCGATCCTATTTAAAGCCATTCCATTTATTTAAACTGGATGTATCCAATTCATCATCTAGCCTAAATTCTTTAAAAAATTTCCCAATAGAAATCCAAGGAAAATAGTCAAAAATTAACTTATAATCAGTATGTTCATGAGCTATTTGATAGCATTAAGCTCTCCGTAAAGCTTTCTAATAACTAAGTGCATAAACCAATATCATGACGTTGTACCTAATGTCGCCGACAACAAGACAAAAAAAATCGGAAGAACAGTACAAGCAATGAAGTAGGATCAATCTCTCGGTAGTGTGGTGGACTTAACAATGAACTCAGAAATTAAAGGCTTTAAATTCGTGGATTGTCGTAAAACGTAGTGTGGTATCTAGCTATTGGAGGCTTACGCAAGCTCATTACAATGATTTTGCCTCCGAAAGTCTCTTTCAACACATTTTTTGTCTTTTTGAGGTGCTATTTTATTACCCAGCCTATAACTACACGGGCATAATCAGTCTAACTGAATTTCGTGAAAGCACCGACTATTTTGGAGAACAGAAGAGTTAAATGTTTTTAAAGCTATGTAGGGCTGAAGAGCAAAAGAGGTCAATTTAATGGCAAGGTTTCCAGAAGCTGAACGCAGATTATTAAACGTTAAGATATGTATGAACTGCAATGCGCGAAATCCAATACGAGCAACGCGATGCAGAAAATGCGGTTATAAACGATTACGGGTTAAGTCAAAAGAGCGAAGGGGTTAAGAAGTGAAAGTTGAGCAGCGCCTCCTCGAGGCGATAGGGCAGTATGGCACTATCCATCTCACTCTAATCGATCCTGATTTTCAAACGCCTCAAAAAGCAGCTGAAATTGCTACAATGGCAGCAGAAGGTGGCACTACTGCGGTAATGGTTGGAGGATCAGTCGGTGTTGGAGGCCCAACTCTTGACTATACCGTGCGCGAAATTAAGAATCATATCGATATCCCCGTCATTCTCTTTCCAGCGGATGTCGGGGGTGTTTGCGCAATTGCAGATGCAATCTTCTTTATGAGCCTACTTAACTCGAGAAACGTTATGTATGTGACAACAAATCAAGCGCTCGGCGCGCCTTTCGTAAAAAGGTATGGAATTGAGCCCCTCCCGATGGCATATATAATTATTGAGCCAGGAGGAACGGTGGGATGGGTAGGTGATGCCCGCCCGATTCCCGCGGATAAGTTTAAGCTTGCTGAAGCTTACGCCCTGGCAGGCAAATATCTAGGAATGCGGTGGATTTACCTTGAGGCGGGCTCAGGTGCATCAAAGCCGGTGCCAATAAGGATGGTGAGTGCTGTGAAAGATGCCATCGACGATACGAAACTTATTGTTGGTGGCGGCGTTACGACCGAAAAACAAGCAGAACTCCTAGCAAAAGCCGGTGCTGATGTCATTGTAACTGGTACGGCAATTGAACACGAATTGGATGTTAGAGCCAAGATTGAAGGGTTTGTAAAGTCCATACGGCATTGAGTATCGTGCCGACGGCGTTTGTTGTCTGCTCCGGTTTGACAATTATACGGTTACTTTCTTTGTTTTATTGATCCAGTCGATGTAGTTACAATAAGGGCACCCAAGGTTCCAAAGCCTCTTCCCGTTATGAACTTTAATGAGCCTCATTTTGTGCTTTTGGCACTGCTTGTGAGTTACGACCAGCCGTCCTGATTTTGGGAGCGGGAGCGCGAAGGTACAGTTAGGATACCCGCCACACCCAATGAATCTGCTTCCTTTTTTTGACCTCTTAACACTAAGACTTGACTCACATTCAGGACATTCACCTACTATCGCGTCCTCTTTAAGACCTTCGAGCAGAGAATCTCGTATTTCATTGGCCTTCTCGTCAAGGGTGTAAAATATGGAATCCAAAATGTCTCGCGAACTGTTAACTACAAAATCTTTTTGGAGTTTTCCATCTTCGATATGTTCCATCTCTTCTTCGAGTAAACGGGTCATGTCGGGTTTCGTTATAGCTGGTGCGTAGCACTCGAGTGAACGTGTCACTGCGCAGGCGAGACCGGTTGGTCGAAGGGGGTTTGTATGAACGTACCCTCTTTGCACCAGCTTATATAAGATTTCGTGACGAGTGCTTTTTGTACCCAGACCGAGCTCTTCCATTTTCTTTATGAGCTGGCCCTGCCCAAACCGTTGAGGGGGTTGCGTCTCTTTTTCAATGATTTTTTTGTTTTGTATCTTCAGACAATCGCCACTTTTAAAATCTGGGACATGTTTCTCGTTTATGGCGACGTATGGATAGTGATACCGCCACCCATGGGTAACAAGCTCAAGTCCAATTGCTTTAAACGCCTCTCCTCCTGATTCGACTGTTATTTTCTTGATACACCAGCATGCTGGGTCTGAGAGAGTTGCAAAGAATCTTCTGACAATAAGCTCGTAAATCTTCCAACCCTGGGCATCGAGATCCTGTGGTGTTGCTTTAGAGGTAGGGTGAATTGGCGGGTGGTCGGTAGTCTGCTTTTTCCCTCTCGTTGGAATAAGTTCCTGTTTTTGTAAGAGTTTTTCAGCATTTTCAGCAAATTCACCTTTCCTGAACATCCCTACTGTAAGCCTTAGATCGAGGCTGTTCGGATAGACGGTATTATCAGTACGCGGATAGCTTATCCATCCTGCCATGTAGAGGCTCTCAGCAATGTTCATTGCACGGTTCGCAGCCATTCCCAAAGAGCTAGCCGCTGATAAAAACTCAGTTGTGTTGAAAGGCGCCGGGGGATTGTCGATTTTTACGCCTTTTGAAAAGTTCGTGACAGATGCTTCTGTTCGTATCTTACTTACAACAGAAGATGCCTCATCTTTATTGATAAACCTGCCTTTGACGTGTTTGGCTTGAAATTTTGAGTTGCCTTTGGTGAGGTCTATGTAAACTTCCCAGTATAACTCGGGGACAAATTTACCTATTTCTCTTTCCTTGTCGACAATAAGAGCAAGCGTTGGACTTTGCACCCTCCCAGCAGATAAAAAATTCTTTCCTAGCCGGCGAGAGGTGGTACTTAAATAGCGAGTGAGAGCTGCGCCCCAAATGAGGTCTACTTCTTGTCTCGCCTCACCAGAATGGGCAAGATTACGATCGATCTCGGATGGTGATTTAAAAGCTTTTTTTATCTCATTGGGAGTCATCGAGCTGAACCGTACTCTGTTGATGCCAACATCTTTTACAGACTTTATTATGTTGTACGCTTCGAAGCCGATAAGTTCTCCTTCTCTATCGAAATCAGTTGCGATAGTTACTAGGTCGGAGTCTTTGGCAACTTTTTTTAGTGCCGATATAAGGGGTTTATTGGTCGGAACGATTGTTAACTCTGCCTTTATGAGCTCGTGAAAATTAACATCCCACTTGCTGTACTTTTCAGGGAAATCTACTGTAACAATGTGACCTTTTAGCCCCATAACCGCTGAATTGTCGAATCTATAAACATTAACGCTCCCAACCTTTTCTATCGATGCCCTCCCGCCTGAAAGTATATGGGATAAGCTCTTCGCTGCAAGGTCCTTTTCAGTTATAATTAAATGCATTAAAGCTGCTCCGCGATTAATTGATTTGCGATATTTGGATCAGCTCTCCCACGCGTTTTCTTCATAACTTGTCCTACGAGGAAATTCAATGCTGCCACCTTTCCACGGCGGAAATCTTCAGCTGCTTTAGGGTTCTCGCTTATTGCTTGCTTAATAGCGTCCCTGACTTCATCTATGTCTATCTTTGTGAGCCCTCTCCTCTCTATTATTTCGCAAGGAGCACCCCCTTTGTCCAAGATAGTCCTTATTATCTCCACAGCGGCTTTTTCAGTGATGGTTCCGTTCGATATGTTATTTATTATCTCTACCATGTAGCCTGGCTTGAACGCATCGACATCTAGTCCCCTGTAATTTAGCTCCCCTTGCAGAACGTCTGCTACCCAAGTGGAGGCCAGTGATGGATCGACATCACGTGCCACTGCTTCGAAATAATCAGCTAATGATTTAGAGCCTGTTAAGACTTTTGCAAGAGAGTCTGAGATCCCATACTGCGTAACGAACCTCTTTCTTTTTGCGTCGGGAAGTTCAACTGCTTCTTTTTTCGGAATTTCTTCTGCTAGTGACAGCGGATCAACCTCAAGTAAATCAGGTTCGGGGAAGTATCTGTAGTCGTGCTCCTGTTCTTTTGATCTGAGTGAAATCGTTACACCTCGTGTCTCGTCGAAGTGTCTCGTCTCCTGTGTTATTTTGATCCCTCTTCGAAGGAGGTTTTTTTGGCGGCTTATCTCAAATAACAGGGCCTTTTCAACTCCCTTGTATGACGAAATATTTTTGACCTCTGCTCTCTGTCCCCCAGCGATTGAGATATTCGCATCAACCCTAAGTGAGCCTTCAAGGTTACCATCAAAGACGTCGAGGTACTCAAGGATACTTCTAACCTTGTTCAAAAACCGTCGCGCTTCCTTTGGTGTCCGGATGTCAGGTTCCGTAACAATTTCAAGTAGGGGTACGCCGCACCTATTGTAATCAATTAGTGAATATTGAGCCTTTTCTATCGTCCCCTTGTAAACAAGCCTTCCTGGGTCTTCCTCCATGTGAACCCTTTTTATCCGTATTTTCCTTTCGGTGCCATTCGTGTCAACGTTTAAATATCCATTTATTCCGAGTGGGAAGTCATATTGGCTTATCTGGAAGCCCTTAGGCAGGTCAGGATAATAATAGTTTTTTCTATAAAACTCGGTTCGTTCCACTTCGCAGTTCAATGACACCGCGACCTTTTCGGCATATAGTACTGCCTGTTCATTAGTGACAGGCAGAGTCCCTGGCAGACCGAGGCAGATCGGACAGGTGTGGGTATTTGGCTCTGAATCCTGATATCTCGTCGAACATCCACAAAACAACTTAGATTTAGTAGTAAGCTGAACGTGTACCTCAAGTCCTATAATGACGTCATTGTCTGGGGTCATGTAATCTGTCCTTGATTTTTATGTTAGCAAATACATTTTAAAAAGTCCAACTTATCTGAATTGTTGAGAGGAAATATATGATGCTCTTATGTTCTTGCACTGTTCATTCACATGATTGTTGCAATAGCCTTTATATCCTTTTGGGAAGATGCCATTCACGATCCAACCTTAGATGAAGGTTTATCTAATTTGATACTGCTAATTTTTACTGCGACCTCTTTTAGCGCCATCGAGTTATGAAAAGCAACTTGCCAGAATAGAAATAGGCACTTAGTAGTGGGGAGAAACGTGTTATACGCTTTTCCGGACCGAATACACGTCGCGTTTCTACGTTTAAGTTTTATATAATCTGTAAGCTGTGTACACGTGCTATTATGTGGGGATAAAAGAGGTTAAGGAGTTAATAGTTCGATACATGCGTTCATGTTTAGTGCGTGTAACCCTTTTTGACCCATTTACGAGTATCAACCAACCCAGCACATTAATGATGATCTTATAATTTTTTCAACATATTATTATAGGTGAAATAATGACGAATAAGTTGAAGGTGGCGTAATGAAAATTTTGGCTGGTCCATCATCGCAATTGCTTGCGTCAAGAGTCGCTAGGGAGATAAAGTGCGATCTGGCTCTTATTGAGTTTAGGAAATTTCCAGATGGTGAGCTCTATTTGCGTATCGCTGACGAATTGGACGATGAGGCACTCATCATTCAGAGCACTGTCACTAATGATGACGTAATTTCACTCTTGCAGCTCATAGACGCTGCATCGGACTGTTATGTGCGCGTTGTCGTACCTTATTTTGGCTACGCCCGTCAAGATAAACAATTCAAGCCGGGTGAACCAGTTAGTGCGCGGGTCATTGCAAAATCAATTGTTGCTGATGAAGTTTTTCTGATAAACGTGCACGACACGAGCACTTTAGTACATTTTAAACTGCGAACTAAGACAAAAGCGGTATGCCTCTCTGCTGCGCGAACTGTAGGAAATCACCTCAGAGGCATGCAGTTTGGATCACCTCTCCTTATTTCACCTGATGAAGGCGCAGTGCAGTTAGTCCGTGATACTGCGAGAGCTATGGAGGCTGAATATGACGTGCTCGTGAAAAAAAGACTTTCATCGGAAGAGGTCATCATTCAACCGAAACATTTAGCCGTCGACAGCAAAGAGGTAGTAATCGTCGATGATATGATCTCTACGGGCGGAACCATGTCAGAGGCGATAAAGCTACTGAGGAGCCAAGGGGCGCGTGAGGTGCACGTCGCTTGTATTCATCCTGTGTTGTCCCAAAATGCTAGGCTTCTTTTATATAATGCAGGAGTAGAAAGCATAATAGCAACGGATACGATAGAACGTGCGGAAAGCATAATCAGTGTAGCGCCGCTTATAAAAGAAGGGTTGCAGCTCAGTTAGATTTGTTTAAGTGCGTCTTGGATAATTTTCTCGTGGTCGAAAGCAAGTCGTGGCAGATTTCTGATATCAAAGAGCCTCACTTCGCGCGCATCTGAACCGCTTGATAGCTCACCACCAGTTATTTGGGCTTTGAAAGCCAATGAAACAACATGCCCGCGTGGATCTCTGTTCGGGTCTGAATACACTCCAATTAGAGACTTTATTTTGACCTCAAGGCCCGTTTCTTCCGCAATTTCTCTAATTAACGCGGATTCGACAGTCTCCCCGTACTCTACAAACCCTCCTGGAAGGGCGTACTGGCCTTCAAATGGAGATTTAGACCGCTTTACGAGGACGATCATATGGTCTTTAATAATCACACCGTCAACGGTCAACGCTGGATTTTTATAGATCATTTATTTACCTTGAATGGGTGTCACTGTATGTTCTATGAACATTTTAATGCAGAGATCTTCCTTCGATGATCAGCTGCTCATTAACATGTATATGGAATAATGGTGCTCCGTGTCTATATTTACGGTCGAACCTCAAGGCTGAAATTTGACCACCTTGATGAATGGGTGAGATACCCCATCGATAACACATCTACTCCCGCAGCGGCATAATCTGCAACATCATCGGGCGTAATGCCACCAGATGCCTCTAATATAACTTTATCCCGTAATCCTAACTGTGTCAAGCGCGCTACGGCTTCAACTATCAACTTAACGTTCATGTTATCAAACATTATAATGTCCGCTCCATATTCGGCTGCTTTTATACAATCGTCAACCGATTCCACCTCAATTTCAACCTTTTTAGTAAAATAAAGCCTTTTCCTGAATATATCCTCTAAAGGTATTATCTTCAGATGATTATCCTTAAAAAGATACGCATCAGACAGCGTAAATCGATGGGGATCTCCACCGCCCAATGTAATTGCTTTTTTTTCATATTTCCTAAAACCTGGGGTAGTTTTTCTCGTTCCGGCAATTGTTACGCCGTTAGCCAGCTCCACACACTTTTTCGTGAGCGAGGCGATTCCGCTCATACGACATAAAAAGTTAAGTGCAAGCCTCTCAGCGAGTAAGATATCTTTCGCTTCTCCTTTAACGCTCATAATTAGTGCATTTTCTTTGTACTGATCTCCATCATTATAGAAAGGAGAGGCTGCCATGCAAAAATGGGCGAAAATGCTCGAGGCTTCCGATAAACCGGCTAACGTCCCCTCATCTTTTGAAATTATATCTGCTATGACTTGACCCCGCGGTAAAGTCTGGCCTGTTATATCTTCAACTCCTGTGTCTTCTTCGAGAAAGCGTTCAATTTCCGTGCGATCCACTTTATCACCAAACGTTTTTCTACCTTACATAACTTAAAATGTTTCAAGAATGATAGTGGGGATCTTCGGGTGTGGGGCTATAGGAACTGAAATCTGTACGGGTTTGAACAAAGCGCAGATCGAGGGAAAATTATTTTTTTCTGACAGGCACATCGAGCGAGCGATGAAGCTCGCGAATAAGAGCAAACTGCCTGCGGAAGTTGGCTCTTTCCACGATTTGTTGAATGCCGCCGACCTTGTAGTGGAATGCGCATCGCAGCAAGCTGTCCGTGACATAGCCCTAAAAGTTTTGCAAAGGGGCAAAAACCTTATGTTATTAAGTGTCGGCGCATTAGTTGATCCAGAATTCAGGAGAGAAGTCTACGAAACTGCGAGGCAAAACAATTGCAATGTGTACATCCCTTCAGGTGCGATAGGGTGCATCGATGCCGTGAAGGCAGCTTCCATTGGCGAGATTCAATCTATCATGTTAACTACCATTAAACCTCCGTCCGGGTTTGCTGACGCACCTTATGTCAAGGATCATAAAGTAGATCTCAGCATAAAAGGTTTAATTTTTGAGGGAACGGCAAAAGAGGCCATTCTTGGCTTTCCCGAGAACGTGAATGTGTCAGCGACTCTCTCTTTAGTTGGAGTAGGATTTCAACGAACGACGGTAAGAATCATGGTCGATCCTGCATTAAGCAAGAATGTGCACCAACTTGAGGTGGAAGGTGACATCGGAAGATTTTACGCTCGGTTTGAAAACATGCCGACAGAAAATCAAAAAACAAGTAAGTTAGCAGCGTACTCAGCTACGGCAATGATCATACAGATTTTAGGTTCAGTGCAAGTCGGCACTTGAAGTCATTTTCGTTTGTGCATCACTTAAAAGTCTATTCGTTAGCAAAAAGATAAAAAGCTCTAAAATAGCGACTTTTTAAATAATTAGGTCTGACTTGTTCTTTTTTTGAAAAAACTACAGCGATCGTGCCTCGACATGTTTAGATAATGAGAAGGATCGTATGAACCATTTTCCCGTCATGATGTTTATATGTATAGTTCAGTTATAAAATGCCATGAAGCGACTTACAACAAGCGTATGAAATACCTGCAGATTTTCAGAAGTAAGTTTAGTCGTTACGCTACAAGATCTTACAAAGCTACATTCAACGCCGCCAAAGAACTTAGAAATATCGAAGGATTGTTGTATCGTTATGCTGCATACTGTTGTATAACTAGAGAAAAAGACTTTATGAAAGGTAGCTATTTAACTTGAATTGATGGCACGTAACTAGGTGAATTTTTGACAACAATGACGTCCTTGAAGGGTTATCTTGCAGCTATCAGACCATTAAATTGCCTTATGGGGGCAATAGCCTCAGTGGTAGGCGGTTTTGTAAGTATCCCCACATTAAATACAAGTTTAACTTATGCACTCTTTCTCGCGTCAGTTGTAGTATTTATGATAACTGGCGGAGGAAATTCGATAAACGACTATTTTGATGTGGAAATTGACAAAATTAATAGGCCTAACAGGCCAGTTCCAAGTGGAATACTCACACAGCCTTATATTCTAGTTTATTCAGCAGTGCTTCTGTCCGTTGGCGTAGTGATATCAAGCGTGATAAACTTTGCGTGTTTGGTTATTGCGATAGTAAATTCAGGCTTACTCATACTTTACAGTTGGAAGTTCAAACGATTGCCTATTATTGGTAATGTTTTAATTGGTTACTTAACCGGCTCAACATTTCTTTTCGGCGGGGCAGCGGTGGGCTCGTATTTTATAACAGTAATCCTTTTTCTAAGTGCGATGCTTGCGATTTCATCTAGAGAAGTTATAAAGGACGTGGAGGACATTAGAGGTGATTTACGAGTCGGTGCATCCACGCTGCCAATTAAGTGTGGGGTTCGACCCTCCTTGTTGTTCGCAGCCTGTTTTATGTTCTTTGCAATAATCCTTAGTCCCATCCCCTTTTTAGTTTCCACGTTTGGGTATCGTGTATCTATCCATAGTTGTCGTAGCTGACATCATTTTGGTATACTCAATTGCAATGTCTTGGACGTCCCCTTCAAAAGCATCGACTTATATAAAGTATGGAATGCTCGTGGTGCTAGTAGCTTACATTTTCGGAAGGATATAAAACGGTAAGTATATCATAATGTCCGTTTAACATTTGTCAATTCAATGCGGCACAAGTTGTAGGATTAAACTAGAAAGAGGAATTACGTTGACCGATGATCTATCACGCTTCATAAGGCGACATTCGGAAACTAATACCTACATAATAAAGGATGACGCTTTTTTTGAAAAAGGCGTCCATGTTCGTGGAAACCTCATTACGGGTAAAAATGTTCATTTTTGGGGTGATTTGATAGTTGACGGATCACTAGACCTTGGTCAAGGTTCAATTGTAAATGGAAACGTCGAAGCTGAAAGTGCGATTATTGGGGATGAATTCCTGCGTACGGGGTGTACTCGTGACAAGCGACGATATCACATTAATGGGCGGTGTAAGGCTTGGGGAAGTTGTAAGCGGGGGAAGTATTTCTGTCAAGCCGGACGCTGTTATAGACAGGATTGTTGCAAAGGGAAACGTCGAAATAGACGGAAAGGCTAGCATAGGCTTTGTGTCTGCAAAGGGCAAGGTCGTAGTTAAAAAACCTTGAGATAACATCGCTTACTTTAGCAACTCAAAATGTTATGGCAGACTCATTGATGTCATTTGTTAAATAACAAAAAGCTCGATAAAACGTGAAGAATTGCTTTTTTTAAAGTCGTAATCGCTGTATTAACCAGCTTTACACCTTACTTGAATATCGTCTAATAGTTGTTTCGTCGTTGGATTAATGGCATTACCGTCCTATAAACTTATAATCGCCCTGCTAATTAGACACTAATGCGGAATGAGCGCGTGGAGGGTAAGAAAACGTTTGACGGTCTACGGACTCAAAGAGAATGCTTCAACAGAAGATTTCAATGTTCTGAATTCATGCTCGCCACTTTTTACCAGTGCGGCAAGGATCGCTTGTCCGAACGATATCCCTCCGTCTCCTCGCGGAACTTTAGTATTGGTAAATAACTCTAAGCTATTGTCCTGACAATTTTTTTCTATCTTTGATACGATGGTTTTATTATAAGCGACTCCTCCGCTCAAGCCGACGCTTTTGATGTCAGCAGATTCAGCGGCATCAGCTGCAATTGAAGCAAGGCCTTGTGCAATCGCATTCTGCGCGGAAGCTGCGATGTTCTTTATGCTTATACCTTCGTTTTTTGCTTCTAAAACGGCGTCGAGAATAACCCTCGTATCAAGTACGAGTCTTCCGTTATGGGGTGAGATAGCAATAGGCAATTTAACGTGTGGATGCCCATAATGCGCAACGCCTTCAAGCGTCATCGCTGGTTCGCCGTCATAAGTCCGTTTTTGACAAATGCCAAGAGCCGCAGAAACCGCATCAAGTACTCTTCCAGTGCTTGAGGTCATTGTCACATTTACATTCCGCTCGATTTGCTGTAACATCACACTTGCCTCGAGATTAGACAGGCCGAGGTTTGTGAGAATGCTACAGAGCTCTTTCTCATCACAGATATCGTAGAGCATCCCCGCGATCATTCTTATGGGATAGATAGTAGCTAAGTCTCCCCCAGGCATATAGACTGGCATGAGGCCGCCGACTCTTTCAAGGTTCGGGATTGAATATTTCGCCCCCCCATATTGTGCCGTCATATCCATATCCCACCCCGTCAATTGCGATTCCTATCATATTCTGCGGTGCTCCTTCACCAATAAGAGAAGCTATGTGAGCGTGGTGATGCTGTACGGGTACGTCTCTCCAAGTTCTGCTGCAAGAAAAGTGGAACGGAGCGTCGGGTGGTAATCATGAGCAATCAAGCTTACGTTTACGCCGCTCATATTAATGAGATCATAAACGGATTGTTTCAGATAGTCGAAGGTCTTTGGTTTGTTAATATTCCCTACGTGCTGCGAGATATAGCATCTGCCATCTTTATAAGTAGTAACAGTTGAATTCATCTCAGCGCCAAGTGCTAGGATGTTTTTTTCATAGGCGACGTCGACACTAATCGAAGTCGGGGCATACCCCCTTGACATCCTTATAAAAGTCGGCCTGTCGAGAATCCTAACCACCGAATCGTCGCAACGATTAGCGATTCTCCTATCGTGTATCAAGAAATAATCAGCCTTATGCTTGAGATTAGAGAGGGCATCGTTATTTTCAGTGATCATCGGTTCTCCGGGCACATTAGCGCTTGTCATAACAAGGGGTTGATCGACTACATCGAATAATAGGTAGTGTAAGCCACTATAAGGAAGCATTACTCCGATATTGTGAAGATTGGAGATCTCATTATATGCGCCCTCAATTTTTTTATTGAGAACCATTATTGGTCTTTTATTGGATGTGAGAAATTCTCTCTCTACCTCGTTTAGCTCTGTGTTACGTTCTATCCACGCAATATTCGGTGCCATAATAGCAAGAGGTTGTCGCGCTCTCCCCAATCTCCGTTTAAGCTCTTTAGCTGAACTGAAAATACACGATAAGTGAAACCCGCCGATGCCCTTTATCGCAACTATGTGCCCTTCAAGGAGTAATTCTCCCGCGTGTTTGAAAGGTTCCTCAATGCTCTTTGAATCTGCTCCTATAAGCATGAGACTTGGGCCACATTGTTGGCACGCTATAGTCTGCGCGTGATGTCGCCGGTCGCGAGGGTTGCTATATTCCTCTTTCCATTCAGGGCACATGGGGAAATCAATCATCGAGGTGGTGTCCCTGTCATAAGGGAGCCTTTCTGTAACGGTGAATCTCGGGCCGCAGTTGACGCACGAAGTCGCCCAATAATCTCCATATCGCGCACTCTTTCTAAGATCTCTGAGACATTCATCGCAAATAGCTACATCTGGAGAGGTGAAACCGAAGTTCCCGAAGCCACTTTCAGCAATCTCAAAACGCGTAAATCCAGACGTCTTAAGCCACTTCACGCTTATTTTATCAATTCGTGAGATAGGTGGCCCTTCTTTCAGAAGTTCGATAAGCTTTTTAATGTTGCTCTCGTCGCCTTCTGCTACAATATCCACTTCTGCTCCCAAATTTTTAACGTAGCCCTTAAGGTTTAGATCCGTAGCGTGTTTAAACACGAAGGGCCTGAATCCAACTCCTTGAACGACTCCTCTCACTCTAATCTTTGCCTGTTTGATACTGTTCTTTGAGCTTGGTATCATATCACCATGCAGCCTCTTATGAATGCACTTCAACTAATACTATGTACATTCTAGGCTAAATCTTTATTTTAAGCTTCAGAAACTTTAATTAGGTAGTGAGTAATATATTTATGAGGTAGTTAAATGAGCAACAGGACACGCATCGTCAATGATCCAGCTGATCTGGTACCGCTTTTGCAAATTTTTAAGACTAACGCCCATAAACTGGTTTTTAACATACTTCTAAATGGCTGGAAAACCGAAAGGGAACTCGTAGATCTACTAGGTGCTAATATTGATGGCAGTCTCGAAATGCTTAAAAAGGGTGGTCTTATTGAAACTAAATGGCGGATGCCTGAACCTGGAAAGACACCTGAAGTTGAGTATCACGCTTCTTATTCAAAGTTTCGAGCAGACTTCCAGTGTTCAATTTCTGACATGTGCGACCTCATCAGGATAGCGACCTCTGACGATGAGAAGCTTCGCGAGATTGCGGATATAATGGAAGACGAAGTGAGAAGCGGCAACTCCTCACTGCAAAATCTCTCAAGGACTTTGAAACAAAGTCCAATCTTTCTCAGAGGTATCGCTAAGCGCTCACAAAACATTGTGGTTAAGGGGCATCGATTCGAGCTGGTGAGAAAGGAATAAAGTGTAACATTCACAATGAAAAAGGGTGAAAGCACCAAGATACAGGTGCTCGTGGAGATAGCATCCCTTCAACCTCACGTTCGGCAAAAGGAAATTGCAGAGCGAGTGGAGGTAACTCCACAGTCTGTTTCTGAATACGTGAAAGAGCTCGTAGCCGAAGGATACGTTCGCTTTGGCGATCACGGAAAGTACGAAGTGACAAAGCACGGAATAGAGCTAATTCTGAGCTGGATAAACGAGCTTGAGAACTATGTTCGGTACATCACTGAGGACATAATCGGAAAGGTCACTGTTTGGACCGCTGTCGCCGATGAGGATTTAAAAGGCGGGAATCGAGTTGGACTTGAGATGCGAGACGGCATTTTGCACGCATTCAGCTATAAATGTGAGAAGGCTCCTGCGACTGGGACTGTGATTGAGAATGCAGTTAGAGGAGAAGACACTGGTATTCAAAATCTCGAGGGAATGATACCGATGGATCGTGCGCACGTAACGATTGCGATAGTTCCAAGGATTCAGAGAGGTGGGTCGCGACTCGTAGATTTGAACAAGCTGAAACATATTGCAACCGAACAACCTATAGCCGTGGTTGGACTAGAAGCATTGATTGCTGTAAAAAAAGCAGGACTATCCCCTGCTATGATGTATGGCATAAAAGAAGCGGTCGTCGAGGCAGCCTTCAGGGGAGTCTCGACACTAGTAGTTGCAGTGGATGAAGAAGTGCCTAATTTGGCTTCGAGGTTTATATCAGAAGATATTCCGCATGATACAATAGATCTTAGAAAAGCTTAGAAACGCTTAGACAACGCAACATGTTCACAGTATTACATATCCGCCGTTCAAACGTAAAGTTGTTTTCGATAGAGCGCAAGAAGGTAGTTTCAGAAGCGACGCTGACACTCGGTGACACTCCACTCGGTTCAAGACCAAAAAAGTTCCTTTTAAACCAAGCAGCAAAGGAAATTCACAAAAAGCCATCTGAAGCGATAGACTTGTTAAGGAAGCTCTCAAACAATTGTACTAGCTAAGACAATGAGATCTACGTCCCGCAGAAACAAAGGTCGAAAAAGACTTAATGGAGGTCCTGAAGGCATATCAGCTCAAATACGAGCACGTGGAGGTTTGCAGGTTTTGTATCGGCCAAAATAAGTTCAAGCCAGTAGATGGTAACTCCATAAGATATCACGATGAATTGATTTGCGTAAGCTGTGCAAAACAAGAGCTTCAACGGGAGTTGAAGTTTAGAGGATTTTCGAATTTCGATCATTTCTGCGAGCTGCTTGCTAAAGTGAGAGATTTGGAGAGAGTTGTGAGGTTTGCCAATTCTGGAACAGATCCCGAGCTTACAAAATATGACGTCATCTCGAAGAGAGCTAAAGACTATCGAGAAATAACTATTGATGAACTTCGAATTAGTGATCCACATAAAATCCAGCTTAAAAAGTATCTCTCAAGACTTCTTCCCGTTCAGTCGATCGCTGTTGAAAAAGGTTTGCTTGAGGGAAAGGATCTGCTTGTCGTATCGGCTACGGCCACTGGAAAAACGTTGATAGGGGAACTCGCGGGGATAAACAACATTTTAATGAAAAGGGGGAAGTTCTTATTTCTGGTGCCGTTAGTCGCTCTTGCAAATCAGAAGTATAAAGAGTTTAAAAAGCGGTATCGGTCGCTAGGGATAAGGACAAGCATACGGGTCGGTGGGAGCAAGATACGGACTAAGGATTGGGTTAGAGTCAAACCCGACTACACTGCGGACATAATTGTGGGGACGTACGAGGGAATAGACCACGTGCTTAGAATGGGGAAACCAGAGCTTCTCGGTCAGCTCGGCACCGTGGTTATCGATGAGGTGCATCTGCTGGAAGACGAAGAGCGTGGGAGCAGACTTGACGGTTTAATATCACGCCTTAGAGCTATAGCTCCACAGTCCCAAATGATTTACCTATCAGCAACAGTTGGCAACCCTGTGGCGCTCGCGAAAGAACTTGGGGCTGCCCTTGTCGAATATGAAGAGCGACCTATTCCTATCGAACGCCACCTCATGTTTGCGAAGGCACACGAAAAAGTTGCATTAATCGATAAGCTTGCAAAAATGGAGCTTTCGAGCACTTCAAGCAAGGGTTATAAAGGCCAGACTATCGTCTTTACAAATTCGCGAGCACGATGCCACAGGATTTCTAATTCACTGTCGTCACGCAGCGCGCCATACCATGGTGGTATGTCGTACCTCGAAAGGAAAGCAATTGAGGACAAATTCGTTAGAGGTGACATAGACGTCGTCGTAACCACAGCGGCACTCGCTGCGGGAGTCGACTTTCCTGCCTCACTTGTTATCTTCGAATCGCTTGCAATGGGCATAAATTGGCTTACTTCTCAGGAATTCCATCAGATGATGGGGAGGGCAGGAAGACCTGATTACCACGATACTGGTAAGGTGGTGTTGCTTGTTGAGCCGGACAGGAGATTTCGAGGATCGGAGACTGAAGATGAAATAGCTATAAGTCTCCTATCCAAGGGAGTTGAAAACGTTGAAATTGAATACGACGACGATAAACAGATGGAGCAAGCGCTCGCGAATGTTGCTCTTGGTCGCAGCGTTGAGATGCTCGCGCAATATGATCCGTCGTTTAGCTTGAAAAAGCTTAAAAGTCTCGGTTTTGTGTCGAAAGATAATAAGATTACTGAGGTCGGAAGGGTGGTAGCATCTCAATTCCTGACAATGAAAGAAGCCTCCATAATAATACAATCGGTAATAGACGGGATTTCACCGATAGAAGCCGCGCTTAAGCTTGAGATCTTCACACAAGTTTATCTCAACAACGTTCAGCGGTACGCTACTGCAATGGGAGTGAACATGTCTCCAAACGTGTTCAGTGGTGCAAACTTAGACATGCTTTTTTCTGGCGCTGGAGACGAACTGACGTATTTGGATCAAACGGAACTTGAAAGCGTCGTTTCATTCTCAATAGAATTTGTAAACTGCGACTGTAAAGATTCGCCGTTTTGTGGATGTCCCGAGAAGAGTTTTTCACGGTGGCTCATAGAAAGGAGGATGGAGGGACCTGAACCGCGAGAAATAGTTGAGAAGATGTCTGCATTTGGCGTGCATGCCTATTCAGGAGATATGCTTGGATATCTAGACCAAGTTGTGAGGATATTGGAATCAATAGAGGCGATTTCTAAGATATTTAATAAGAAGGCACTTACACTCGAAGCTTCAAAGATACGCTCGCAGATTGAGGGATAGCTTTCTTAGGTGGTATACTCTGCATTTATTCGCACGTAATCGTATGTAAGGTCGCACCCCCACGCCGTGGCCTGCTTAGTGCCAGCACTGAGGTCAATGGTTACTATGATGTAATCACTGCGCATAATTTCTGATGCTTTACGCGTTGGTTGTTCTCCCCACGCAGTAGAGACTTCCATCCCTCTGTTGATGAGGTTGACGACTTCATCAAATCGATCTGAGATGGTTAACGAGAGTAATTCCGGATTAAAGTGTGCACCTGAATAACCAACGGCGGCCACAATTCTGCCCCAATTTGGGTCAGCTCCAAATAGTGCAGTCTTTACGAGTACAGATCTCACCACGGCCTTCGCTACGCGCACTGCGTCTTTTTGACTTTCTGCGCCGGTAACCCGCACTTCGATAAGCTTTGTAGCGCCCTCGCCGTCCATTGCAATCATCTTAGCAAGTTCGACAGAGACGAAATTTAATCCCTTTTGAAACTTCGTCGTGCTTATATCGGTTCGGCTCTTACCCGTAGCCACTAAGAGTGCCATGTCGTTAGTGCTCGTATCTCCATCAACAGTGACCATATTGAAGCTCACATCAGTAGCGCGTGTGAGGCACTCCCTTAACACTTCAGAGGGCAAAGACGCGTCGGTATAGATGAAGGCAAGCATAGTGCTCATATTAGGTTCAATCATGCCTGCCCCCTTTGCAATGCCACCAATTCTTAGTCCATTTATATCTACAGCGATATGCTTTGGCGTTGTATCAGTCGTCATTATCGCCTTAGCAGCACGGAGGTTTCCCTCCTCGTCTTGCCTCAAGTGTGTGATAACGTCATCGAGCTTTGAAGAGATCCACTTAACATTTAGAGGTCTACCAATAACGCCCGTTGAAGCGACTGCTACTTGATTGTGCTCGATCTGTAACCGCTCTCCGAGTCTCTGTGCTATAAGTCGTGCGTCCGCCATTCCTCGAGCTCCTGTATATGCATTGGCACTGCCGCTGTTCGCTATTATCGCACGTATCTGCCCACTTTGTTCTAAATGTTCTCGCGTCAGTGTGACGGGAGCTGCTACGATCTTATTTTTGGTGAAGACGCCTGCGGCGTGCCCACCACCGCTGATAACAGCCACGCCATTTTTCCCCTCCTTGAGGCCAAAGGCCCTTACTCCTTTAACAGCGCATATTCCGCCGCTGACAATTTTCATCAGCTTATCCCTGCAATCCCCTTTACAATGTCACCGCGAGTTACAATTCCCATCAATCGCCCGGTCGCGTCGACGACCGGAAGTCTGTTTATTCCGTGACGAACCATGTGTTCAGACGCTTCTTCAATGTCCGCGTTCACGTTCACTGTGTGAACTGGCTTTGTCATTGCGCGTTCGACGCTCCAGTTTCCTACATCTTCAGTTATGGAACTTCGCAGCTCCAGCCATTCAATAACGTCACGGATTGGCACTTCAATGACCTCAAGCGGACTCGGAAGCCAATATCCGCCATGTTCAGGGATTTTGAGGAGCTTTAGTATGTCTCTCTCAGTTATTATTCCCACTAATTTGTCCCCGTCAACAACTGGAGCTCCGCTAATCTTGTTCTCTCTCAACACTTTAACGCAATCCCTGACGGTGGCATCTGACGTTATAGTGACAACGTTTGGATTCATGACTTCTGATACTTTCATAATCTACCTCAAAGTGAAAGGGCTGGTGACCAAAGTCCCGTTCTCTGGTCAAGATCAAACATTAAGTTCATATTTTGTATGGCCTGACCAGAAGCTCCCTTCACCATGTTATCAATAGCCGAAATAACGACCACTCGATCGGTTCCCATGTCCTTTTCAACATACAGGTCACAGAAATTCGTGCCCCTTACTGACGCAAGTGAGGGTACATTATATCTGATAAAGGGACAGTTTTGATAGAACTCATCATACAGTGACTTCACCTGTTCCTCGCCAACGTCCTCGCTTGTGAACACGTGTGCCGTCGTCATAATCCCTCTAATGGCTGGGATTACGTGGGGCGTAAAGCTAATCTTGGCGTTGCCCATTCTTCCGAGTTCCTGCACGATCTCTGCTCTATGGCGGTGCGTCGTTATGCTGTAAGGCTTTATATTCTCGGCGAGGTTTGGGTAGTGCGACGTCTCGGTGGGCACGACTCCTGCACCAGATATTCCCGATTTCGAGTCAAAGACTATTCTATCAACAAGCCCCGATTTTACAAACGGGGCTGCTGCGATGATGGCACCGGTTGCATAGCATCCAGGGTTTGCCACAAGAGTTGCATCGGCAACTTCAGGATGCAGTTCTGGCAAACCGTATACGGCATCCCGCAGATCGCTGTGGGGACCGTACACTTGTTCGTACCCGCGGCCAAGCCTGTAATCAGCGCTTAAATCTATGACTTTTACTCTGTCGATAAGCTCCGGGACGAGCTTCATCGCTGCGCCGTGCGGCACAGCAAGAAATACGATATCGACTCTATCGGCTACGTCTTTAGGATCAATATTTTCAAATTTTAAGTCGTAAAATCCCTTTAAATATCGGTGTATGTCGATGATGGGTTTCCCGTCGAGTGCTCGTGACGTAACAACGGTTACCGTTATCTTAGGATGCAGCGCAAACAGCCTTAGAAGTTCGCCTCCGGTATATCCCGATCCTCCAATTACCCCAACTCTGATCATTACACGTAATAGACTTTAATCTTAGAAATTGTTTTCGAAGGACGTTCAACTAACAGTTCAATAGCCTGTTAAAGTAACCCTTATATTGTTATCGTGACAATGTCATACTAGCAAACTAACATATTTGTTTTAGGTACTCTGCGATTGTAGCACTTTAGGTTGGGGATATGGAACAACTTCTAAGACGTGCAAAGGCGTGTGCTCACGCTATAATGGAACACGATGACCTGCTAGTTATGTCTCACATCGATGCCGATGGGCTTGCATCCGCGGGCATTATCTGTAAAGCCCTCGACCGACTTAATATTGGACATACCACTAAGATCGTGAAAAAAATCGACTTTGAGACTATAAAAAGCGCAGCTGATGCGGAGGCAGTGATCTTTACCGATCTTGGAAGCGGCACTCTGGACTTAATGGATGAGTTAGGGCCGGACTGCATAATAGCCGATCATCATGAGCCAATGGGAACCTCTAAGACTGCGTTTCACTTGAATCCCCACCTTTTCGGGATTAACGGTGCTACGCAGCTCAGTGGATCGGGGACGACCTACTTAATAGCACGAGCCCTTGGAGACAACGTTGACCTCGCTGACCTTGCAATAGTAGGGGCAGTAGGTGATCTCCAACACCTTAAGGAGAGGAGGCTTGTGGGGGTAAATAGGTTCATACTAGACGAAGGGGTGAAAAAAAATATCCTCAAATGTGAAACTGATCTCCTAATGTTCGGAAGGCAGACGCGACCTCTTCCCAAGCTCCTTGAATATTCTTCAACTCCGTATATACCAGGAATCACTGGAAATGCCGATAACAGCGTGCAATTTCTTATGAATTTAGGAATAGCGCTGAAAAATGGAGAACAGTGGCGTAGATGGATTGACCTCGATGTTAACGAGCGCCGTAAAATCGTTTCAGAGCTCATGCAGCGATGTATCTCGTGTGGGATGCTTCCTGA
The DNA here is from genome assembly GCA_963748445.1 of Methanobacteriota archaeon. Lineage (GTDB taxonomy): Archaea > Halobacteriota > Bog-38 > Methanoflorentales > Methanoflorentaceae > DASPRZ01. The sequence continues at coordinate 32,746 of CAVVIU010000003.1, read as the reverse complement.
ACAAGTGCAGAGCTTAGTAGGGGAGGTTTATCTACTCCTAAAAGAGGATGAAGGGACAGTACTGCGAGATCCATCTGAGTTTTCAACCCTCCTCAACGCTACGGCGCGATATGGGTTTGAAACAATCGGAGTTGCTGTTTGTATGGGGGATAGAGGCGGCAACTATAAAAAAGCGTGTGATCTGCTAGCAATGCATCGACAAAACTTACTTGATGGCATAAATTACGTAAAGGAAGTTGGAATGACCCCCCTACGTAATTTACAGTATTTTCAGGCGGGTGACAACATCCTTGAGACGATCGTTGGAATTGTCGCGGGAATGTCGATAAACCTTCAGGGCACAAATAGGAAGCTACCTGTTGTGGCATTTGCCAACTCAGATGAAGGAATTAAAGTCTCAGCCAGAGGAACACAAGAGTTGGTAGATCGAAGACTGAATCTTGCAAGCGCTATCAATCAAGCAGCAAAATCGGTGGAGGGCGTCGGTGGTGGTCACGACATTGCAGCAGGAGCGACTATTCCTTTCGGAACTGAAGAGGCGTTTTTGATTAAGCTCGATGAAATAATTGGTCAACAAATGCGATAAGGACTGACTGTTTGGCTGTGCTTAATATGCGTGGCGCACTTCTCAATCAATTTTAGTCATATCGCGTATGTCTGCCAATCCCGATATCGCTTCGACATTTATGTCGATCCCACGTTCCTTGACAGCCGCCATCGGGTCGATCCCCCCGATAATAGCGATACCAATATGACCTCTCGTCACTGGCACTTCGAGTATGTCAGCGTTGGGTTCTCCCACTTCAAGTACCCCTCTGAATTCGGCATCCATCAAATCCATAATGAGGGATTCGATGTGATCTTTAGCTATCATGGGGGCTTCTCGAACGTTTCCCAATATTTTGCCAGATCCGGTCTTTATCATTTCAAGAACTGATGTCATCTCCTGCGACATAAAAACATCGAGTGGGTCCATCGTAGTGGCGTCATACCTCAAAATCTCAGTAAACCTTATCGGCTTTTTATCGTGTACTTGTATGACGCCACCGCACGTAGGGCTTACTGGTATCCCTGCTTTTAGTAGTACACCATCAATCGTTATACTACAAACTGTTAGGATCCCGTAATATCCTTTATCGGGGGATACTCCATTAAAGTTCTCTCCATTTTCGATGACTTTCAGATAGGGACCAACGTTAAGACCTGAGGCGTACACTGTTTTAAAAATAGTCAACACCTCATCTAAATCCTCCTCCTTTATTATTGAGGTGTTAAATGCGATTTTACCCGTTAAAGACTTTGGATCGAAGGTAACTCCGTACATCAACTCTTCGATTTTCGAGTGTATAAACTTCAAAGCCATTAAAAACATTATATAAACAGTTATATTTGAATTTTAGTATGTCACGAACACTTCGTCGAGTTTGTATTTGCCATCTGTTCTGCATATCGAATTGAAGTTATCAAGTTCTGAAACGCCGAATCCGAGCTGATTTGACGTAAAGCGCTTCATCACTTCATTCCATTCAATTAAATATGCTATTTTTGCTCTACCCGACCCCTTCCGTAGCTCTATCGCAAGGTACCCTTTACGTCCAGAATTTTTAAGAAACTCGTCAATCTTAACAATTTGATGAGCACCGCTCTTATCGACAGAAAAATGCTGAGTAAAGTAGAGTGCGCATGCACCCTTGTCTGTAGAGATGCTCTTGCACTCTATTCCAAGATAGTACGTGGTATCAAGCGAATCGACGAGCACATCGAGGATTTGAGCGGAAAAACGGTGCTGTTTGATCCGATAAGCGATCCCGTTAATGTTATGGTCGCTAAAGAAGACATTGAACGATTTGACTAACTCTCTTTCAAACTCACTCATTTGCTATACCTATGAAAGTTGCTACTATTAATGTATTTCAAATAATTACGTACTAGTTTACTCATTGCTGTTCATCTGAAACATGAAACAAGTTTGAGGGTAATGTGTGGCATTACGTTATAAACTGTTATACCAAATAAAGAAAATATAAAGCCAAATCTGAATATCGCAGTTTTGTCATTTACTGTAAACTGAGTAAAGGAGCTATTTATTGAAAGAATCAGAAAGAAGTGAGCTATTTCTTGCCAACGATAAGAGTCATGTGTATCCTTCCAGCAGAAAGACGAGATTAACAACGATTCCGACATTTAAAGCACTACAATATAGAAACTTTGCTCTCTTATGGTTCGGACTCATTCTCTCGAACATCGGAACGTGGATTCAAATTATTGCTCAGTCATTACTCGTCCTCGCACTTACTCACAACTCTGGTGTCGCTCTTGGTGTCGTTTCATTCGCTCAGGCCTCCCCCTTCTTCATTTTTGCGTTTATAGGAGGCGGCATTGCAGACAGAGTCGACAAGCGCAATCTTCTCCTCTTTACGCAGAGTGCACAGATCTTCTTAGCCTTTACCCTTGGGATGCTTACCTTCATAGGCTTGATCCAGTTCTGGCACATCCTTGTAATTTCCGTGCTGAGTGGCGTAACCCTCAGTTTTGACCAGCCTACGCGATTTGCGCTAGTTCCTTTTCTGGTTCCCCGTGAAGACCTCTCGAACGCGATATCGTTAAATTCAGTGGCCTTTAATGGAGCAGCTATCATTGGTCCAGCACTGGGAGGCGTTCTTGTGGTATTGGTCGGTTTTGCTGGCAACTTCTTCCTCAATGGGGTGAGCTTTGTAGCAGTGCTCATCGCACTTTTGCTAATGAAGATTCCCAAATACGTTAGTTCAAGCACGCACACCGTTTTACGGGGCATTCGTGAGGGGTTGGCATACATCTGGAAGGAGAACCTACTCGTATTGCTCCTTGTCAACTACGGATCGCTGTTATTTTTTGGAGCTACATACACCATCCTCTTGTCGCTCTTCGCCGTCGTTGTTCTCAGCGCTAATCCTGTTGATCTGGGATTGTTATATACCGCCCTCGGCCTTGGCACAATCATAGGGTCGTTGGGACTTGCATCACTCGGCGACTTTAAGCGAAAGGGATCCCTTCTCATGGCGTCATCGATCCTTTTTTCGTTGTCTGTAATTGTATTTTCTTTTTCACGCGTCTTATGGCTCTCATTCGTCTTGCTGCTCGTCGTGGCGGGCACTCAAGCCATCTCAGGTGCCCTCACAGTCACGTCTCTCCAGTTGAAATCACCGCGACACATGTTAGGGTTGGTGATGAGCCTCAACACGCTCATTATTATGGGAATACGGCCGATGGGGGCATTTCCCTTTGGGGCCTTAGCCAACGTTATAGGCGTAGCGGCAGCAATAGCTGTCGGGGCAGTAATTTCCGGAATGGTGAGTATTTATATATTTAGTAGCAATAAGGGGTTGCGTAATGTGTGACAGTCGATTTATTCCGTGCCAAATGACACATCGCGAGACAACAGTATAAGAAGCGGGTAGTCTGAGCCCTAAGAGGAATATTAATTTTGTATTTCGTCTAAAGACAAATTATCGATCGCCGAATTAGGTAGCGTCTTAAATTTATCAGGTTGCAGACAGAGACTTCATTTCAAATTGCCATCTTTACAAAAACACAGACACTGGAGGAGATCAAACTGAGTTAAACAATAAACTTATTTCCCTTTCGTTTAAAAAATCCCTCTTTTTCAAGCTGCATAAGATTTTTTCGCACATTTTTGGGATCTCTGTTGAGCTTGATCACTAACTCTGATTCTGAAATCGTTGGATTTTCAATGAGCAGGTTCAAGATTATCCCACGAAGCTGCCTATTAGAGCCCTCGAACAGAGGCTGCTTTTTGTGATGCGCACTTTTTCTGCTTGGGTTTTTATAACTCTTTTTGAGGATTACGCCATAATCCATAAGAGCGTAATACCACTCGCGCGGATTAGATGTATCAAGTGTTTCTTCCACTAATGGATATATATCAGTATCTTTCACATCATCCGTATCCTGAAAAAAGACGTGAATGAACACAGTCCGCACGTTTGTCTCTATAAGAACAACAGGTATGTTGAACGCAAATGCGCTAATTGCAGCTGCAGTTGCCTTCCCGATTCCTGGTAACGTCATTAATGTCTTCCAGTCTGAAGGTATCATTCCATCAAATGTGTCCATGACGATTTGTGCGATTTTTTTAAGCGCCACAGCGCGCCGGTTATAGCCCAAACCACGCCAGACCTCAAGCACCTGATGAAGTGGCGCCTCGGCAAGCCACGGAAAGTCAGGAAATTTACTAATGAATTGCTCGTATTTCCCAACGACTCGTTCTACTTGCGTTTGTTGAAGCATAATTTCTGACACAAGAATACAGTATGGATTGGTCGTCTTTCGCCAAGGTAGTGTGCGACCGTGCTTTTTGTAGTAGTAATAGACAAGTTCTTGAAATGCTAAGATTCTCTCTGGCGTTAACATGATGCCTCCGGCTGCTTCGACAAATTAATTATTTCATGGTATCGGGATTTTGACCCTCCCTCTTTAAACTAGTATTATCTATCTATGAAAAGATCTAATTGGCAGATATATACTCTTGAAGGTTAAATTTTGAGTCTAACCGATTATAACTCATATAACGAACTTTTCCATAAATTGATCTGTCAAACCAAACCCGATCGTGGACTCCACCTATGGCCCATGCAATACCTGTGTACCCATTTGGATCTCTCCCGTCAAGCTCATACTTGTCATTGAGATAGATAGCGATTTTCATTGCGTCTTTAGGCATTTTTGTCCATTCCAAAATTTTTTTTGCCCAATACATCCTTTATATACCCATGCATCTTTCCCATTTGTACCATCTGTCGCTGTGCAGCGTTCCACCACTCGTCGTGCGTTTCGGCAATTTCAAGCGACCTCAGTGTATACACATAATCCCTTTTATCTTCTCTATGTTCATTAAGGGTTTGTTTAGCCCAATTAGGAAATCCTTCGAAGGAGTCATAGTACTGGTTGTAATAACAAAAGTTCTCAGCAAGCTCACGTCTAACAATGAGTTCTTCTAAATAAGCTGCTTTGGGTTCATTTTGCCCCTCTACTCGATCAACTGCGAGGGCTACTCGTTGGGGTGAAATCTGTCCGAAATGGAGATACGGCGACAGGTTTGATTGCCCATCGATAGTAGGGTCATTTCATGTTTGTTCGTAAGTTTCTAACTTATGAGCAATAAATTTCTCCAATGTCTCTCGAGCCGCTTTTTCACCTGGTGTTATCCGTTTGACTTCATGTACTGAGAGATCGATTTACAACATCTTTTCAGCTTTTTTCCAGTCCGTTAACGGAGCATTCACGTTCCATTCGGTCTCTTGTCCGTGTAGCTGTGGAAATTCAACTAAAAAGCTTGTGAGAAGTTTATGAATTTTTGGACGAATCGTATACGCAGCATACTCCTGTTTCGGTGACGTTAGCCAGCACGGAATAATGTTGTGTGCATCAACTTCATACAGGGGTATTCTAATTTTTGTTACGACCCCGCGTTTCCACTCCTTATTTATGTGAAGCGGTGAGAAATCTGTGACCAACGTGCTGATCTTGTGTTGTGCAACAAATTTTATAACTTCTTTTTCGGGTGAACCTGTCAGCAGGTAGAAAGGAATGCCTTTTCTACACAGGTCCAATTCAACCTCTTGCAATCCCTTGATCATAAAGCTGTACTGTCGAATAGTCGCACCGAGAAATTGTGGTGCCAGACAGAATACCACCATGAGCGGTACTGCTTGCTTCATAGCAATTCGCTGTGCATAAAGAAGCGCCCAGTTATCGTTTATCCGTTGATCTCGGCTCATCCAATAGGCGACAGAACCACGTGCTCCATCAATATGATTGAGCTTTTTCACCCTCATTTCATTTAACTGTACTGAAAAGCTATTCACCATTACAAGTAGTTATAACACGAAAAGAATTAAAATATGACGTTTTAATGGAACAATAATGCTTCCATCGTTAACGCCTCGAAATTGTGTAGATTTTTTTATTCTTATCTCAGCGGTATTTCATCGTGTCAATAGCAAAGCATTCAACAACTTGGCAACTCTTTTACTAAATAAATTTATAGTTTATGAGTCTTTGAAGTCATTAATTTGAACGTTGATTTAAAAAACAGCCGTTCTTGAAGTTAAAAATGTTTCACATTACGCATACGTTGCTGTTTTTAAAGTGTCAAAGTGTGTACTGAAGCAATGAACTGTTATTTAATCAAAACATCTTTCGCAGAAGTAAACTATGCGATGCATCCCTACATCCCCCGTAACCTCCACTTTTAATAACTTCCCGCCTATTTTCAAATGAAGCCTCCCGCACGAGGAACACTTTTTAGGCTTTATAGTATCTACGAACGTTGGAATTAGTTTGAAATTGCACTGCATCTCTCCATCATCAAAGTCGTGTACTGTTAAGATACTAGCACTTCTGTCGTTATAGTCTGGATATTCATCTGTTGGATGGTATATGGATTCCTGAACGCGATTCACAAACTCATAGAACAAGGTCAGCGCGTCATAGCTAAGTTTAAGCTCTTTCTTGGGGTTCATTTCGCTATGCCAACCACAAATTGGACATTTGCCTTCGATGAGTTCTTCATCGTTAATGCACTCACTACAACGGGGACATTTGAACTCCATATAATACTCCTGTTAATAGATAAAGTGTTAAGCTTAAAGTAACATCACAGCCACCGAAATTACTGTAGTCCATAAGCCATCATCAGTCACCACAGCCGATTTTGAAATGTTGAAGGTCTCTTTAGGTTCTGATTCGGTCCACGTATTGTACATACTGGAAGCTAATTTTTCAGCATATTCGCCGGACGCATCGCTTGTTTCGCCGAAAGCGTGGTGCTCGGAAATATAGCCAAATTCTTCTGAGCCACTGGGTATGGCACATCCTAGGGAAGCAGAAACTCTCCTGTTTGGTTCATTCGATGAATTTCTTGACATAACGCAAAAAACTACTTCGCCTGGGATTAATTCTTTTAACCCTGCGCTTTTGTCGATTATTTGGCAATTTGGAGGCAATATTGAACTTACCATTACTAAATTAAATTTTTCAATTTCAGCATCTCTCAGCGCCATCTCGAAACTCTCGAGATGTTCTTTATGCCTTCCAACACCATTTGTGAAAAATATTTTTCTCGGTAATAATCTCATCTTGACTATCACGCTCCTGTTCATGTATTATTCTAATTATACAGCAAAGCATATCCCCCCGTAAGTAGTGTAAACACTTATGCAAAGGATGTTGCTTGAGATAGTAACTTTGATAGTAGCAGTAGCCGTTTTTACGGTTTTATTGCTCGCCGTAAGTCTGGCAGGCATTGGATCACTGGGCTATGTACTTTGTAATACTTGCATTCCTAATAGTTATAAGCATCGCTGGGGTCAAGATTGCAAGCTACGAAGTAACTTCGGGATAGCATATTTTAGCCTATATGTGCTCTTCTTTACTAGTTAAGTTTTAATGCAAAATAACTGTTCTCGGTGAAAAACAATGGATGTCAGAACGAAGAGTATTCAACTAAACACAAATCCCGGCGTAGACGTTGTCGATATAACGGACAAAGTCCATCAAGCGTTAAGTGAAAGTGGATTGACCGACGGTATAGTCACGGTGTTTGTTCCTGGCTCTACAGCATCTGTCACGACTGTCGAATATGAACCCGGATTGGTAGCTGACATTAAGAGGGCATTTGAGCGGATCGCTCCACGAGATATACACTATGACCACGATTACAGATGGCATGATGGCAATGGACATTCGCACATTCGGGCATCATTACTAGGACCGAGCGTAACCGTTCCGTTTACAAAGAGGATATTAATGCTCGGAACGTGGCAACAAATTGTCGTTGTTGAGCTTGATGTGAGGCAAAGGAATCGGACAGTGATAATTCAAATTATAGGGAACTAATGAGGCTCATATCGAATTGTAGCCGTGCCGCTCTCTCGAGGGCTTCCGTAAGGATAAAGGCCTCTTCGAGATTTGCTCCTACTGTGAGCGAACCGTGATTTTCCATAAGCACCCCGTTATGGCCTTTTAACCCCTTAGATACAAGCACACCCAATTCTGCGCTGCCCGGCGTCGCATAAGGGATTAGAGGTACGTAGGTTAAGAGCTGTCTGCATTCAACCTCTATTGGACTGATTTCGTGTTTGAGGCACGCAAGTATTGTTGCATAATGAGAGTGGACGTGCATTACAGCTTTAGCATCAGTCGTTCCATAGATCGCAAGGTGCGTTGGCAGTTCACTTGATGGTCGTGCGCCGTCAATATGTTGTCCTTCAAGCGTAGTAACTGATACTTGGCTCTCTTTTATCCTGTACTTAGGAATCTTCGAAGGGGATATGTAAACGACACTCTCATCTCTAGTGCTTACATTCCCGCCTAACGATGAAGTAAGGCCTTTTTCATAAAGCATCTTTACGTACTTCACAATTTCATTTTTCAACATCGCCACCTGTTTTTAGATGAAAGGAAACCCTCAAAATGTAGTAGATGCACATTTTGGTAGTTTACTAACGGAGTCAAATATGTAAGTATAACCACCATTTTCTGTACATTAAATGCATTTTTTAACTGATTAATGTATTGACAGTAACCCACAGCTAGCCCTCTGCGTATGGTACAGCGGCATCACTTTACCTTGAAGGCTTCACGCTTTTATACTACAATAAATGGCCCAACTTTAGAACATTGACCATAATTACTACTATCATTCCCAGTCCGATCATTTTAATTATTGATATAATGTAACTTTGTTTCGATATGAAGCCTGAGTAGAAACCCAATACTGTGAGAGCTATAAGGCTTAAAACAATTGAAATAAGTGGTGAGCCAGTTGAAAGCAGGTATGGTGATATTGGAATCAAACTTCCGATGAAACTCGATACTCCGTGTGCAGCCGAATCCCGTATGATCTTCCTCTTCGTTAAGGATTCTATATACGTGTTTTCCAGTTTTCTTAGCAGTGACTTCTCCGTAATTGTGAGCTTCCCATACTCCACAGCGCTCTCGGCAAGGTATGCACCAAGACTATTTGTCATAGCTAATGCAATTGCACCGCCTAATGCAGCCCCGACCACAATAGAATTTCCGACATTTCCTATGGAAACCCCAATAATTATGCCAAGCGTGGCGAGTAATCCATCAACAGATCCAAGGATGATATACCTTCCTTCTTCTATGTTGAAATTCATAAAATTTTAAACATTTTGCGCTTTTGCGACGGTAAGCGGCATTATGTGCGAGCACTTATTGAAAATATGGTATCTTTACTCATCTATCGTGAAGTGTTTCTTCTTCTTCTACAATTTTCTTACCCGCAACAATCTCATCTACGCTGTGTACAACTCCGCCAAGGTTCTCAATTATGCGTGTGACCGTATTATAGTTAATATCCGTACCCTCAATAGTTATTTTAACATTTTCTGTCTGTTGATCAACTTCATATAAGCTTAAATTGACGCCTTCAACATTATCTACGTCACCAAGATCGTTTGCCAGTTCAATAATAGTTGGTTCGTGGGGCTTTAAGACGTCTAAGACAAGTCTCTTGATTTGGGACATGTTTCCAATTATCACCGTATGTGAATATTTAATTTTCTCGTTTATATCGCTATTTATACTAAGATTTCAATTTCTGAATTGCCTCGAACCACAGCAAAGCATTTCTAACACAATATTGCATGTTAATCTTTCGATCCCCTCTGCTGAATTCCAAAGTGACCTTTCTGCCATTTACGCTCACATCTGTAACATCGATCATGCTGATAAGATACGCTCGTCCCGAAAAATAGGGCTTAAAGTATAGCGAATCTTTAAAAAGTTTAATCTCTCCCGGCCGTTTAAATGCCGTTAAAAATCGATTTATGCTTACATCTCGTATGTTTATTAAAACGGCACTATAGGTGTGCGCGATAGGCTTAAGCTTGGCCTTCTTTTTTATATTTGCTTTGCTGTAAACGTTTCCTATAGATCGTTCATGCACTATTGCGCGGGCACTTGACAGAAGGAACGCTGCAGTACCTCCCACCAACGCAATAGTAAATATTAGTGTCAGGTACTATGACAAGCACTATCCCTGATACCACATTTACCATTCCCATCATTAACTTATGTTGCTAATTAACCATCTCTTAAATAAAGGTTAACGTTCGCTTTTGCTAGCAAGAAAAAATGACACGCACAATTTTTTTTAAGAGCGAAATTGAAAATCATTAAATCTGAAGGCTAAATCATTTTCACGTTAATCCAATACATCAGTTGTGCTTTATGAAGGTACAAAAGACGTTACGAACTATTTACTTTATTTTTTGCTATCCTACAATCACAAAGGCAGAGTTGATCCTTCTCGAATTGTTTGGTAATGAAATTGCCAATACACGCTTTGCAACAGACCTAACAGGTAACATTTTATCGCGTCAGGTCGTAAGTAGTTCAATGCACGACGTAGGCAGCAGTAAGTTTATGCTCGAAATTCGTAGAAATTCCTGCATATGTTTTTCGGCATTATTTTTTTTATATGCTAATTTTTTTTCCTAAGGAGATTGTTCTCTCACTTATCCTCGTGGTTATGGTTGGATCGTTGATTTCAGCGTACCTCTATACAAGGTATAACGTACCCCTCCTCACGTGGATATCTACCAAACTTGATCGACCGAGCAAATTTCCATTTAAAGGTGGGATTACGTTCTTAATTGGATGTTTTATTGCAGTGTTGCTCTTCAGCAGCTTTTATGCAGGCTTGAGTTTTCTAATCCTTTCAATTGGTGATGGAATTGCAGCAATAGCTGGTCACTATTTGGGTAAGCATAAAATTTTCAAAAGCAAAACATTAGAGGGCACTACGGCATTTTTCATTACGACGTTAATTGGTACCTGGTACTTTTTTTACCAGCGTTTAAGGCTTTTTTCGTGGCACTTATAGTTGCTCTAGTCGAACTTACAACACCTCAATACATTGATGACAACATTTCACTGCCGTTAGTAAGTGGCGTATTGCTCACGCTTTTATAGTCTAATCAATGAAACAGTTATTGTAAATCAATCCTGGCTACGTCAAGAGTTCAAGCTCTGATTTAAAAGTACATTCAAAAGCGAATAAAAATTGCGCGATGACCACGCTGTTTATATTGCACGTTGTTAAATGTAACAAGAACGCATAAGATAAGTCCTAAAGCAATACCCATTTGGCTTGCCGACGTTAAGTGGAGTAATGAACGTACACAAAAATAGCCGTCAACGAAAATAACACAGCGGTGAAGTAATTATATTAACTAACCTGTGACCCAAAACCCGATTATTTAGGTCAGACCCGTCTAAAAATCTTCATTTGGATACCCGGGATAGCAGCGATTAAAGTGGTCAGGTTCCATTTCTTTAATCAAACTTAATGCTCTGAGCATCTTGTCGTCTATAACCTCTTCAGGGTTATTTAAAAATAGCCCCAGCACAACCGAGTACGCTATGTCGTTGAGGACATCGCTTGGTATATTCAACCGACCGTCTTCAGAAATTCCAGATAATATGAGCGATATTTCAAAGGCACAATCCATAATCCTTTCAGCTCCGATCATATTTATTCGCTCACTGATATTTTGGACTTCGGTTTTTAAAACGGCTGTTGGCCCCTCAACAACTGGAACTCCTAGATTTGCGTACGTCCGATCAAATTCATTTTGTATGAGCAAATAAAAGTGTTCACAATAGCTTCCTGTGCTTGAATTTTTAGTACAGTCGTCGGTACACAAAGTATCATAGTGAGGGGTAATCCCACGAGCTTTATAGGCGTCCATTCTGAATTTATCACACATGAACATACAGAGTGATCGTATGTTGTTACTATTATAAATCTGCATTCCATCTTGGATAAATCTGCATTCCATCTTGGATATTACCGCTACCAAATGTGCAGTTAAGACAAGCCCTCTTAACTAAAGTAAGCATACGTTAAAAAATGTTGAAGGGAACACGATTAAATATTTAATGTTTAGGGTTATGTCTGAATGTTAAATAGTACTAACCAAAAAACTAATAGATAATCGGGGATACCTATGCCTTTCACATTCTACAAGGTACTACGACTCGGCTGTACATAGTTTAGAAGCGATGTACTACCATTTCGATTTATTACAAAAAGCAACAGCATATAATAAAGCATATGCAAATGCTACAGCCTTGATATTTGAAGCTAAAAGCGCACTTGATAGTTTGGCAGCTATGATGAACAATCTGTTTAACCTCGGAATTGCAAATTCACACATCTTTTTCAACGATGAATTCATGGAGAAACTGAATTCGCAAACAACATTTCCGGAAATCCAAAACAAATATCCAAAAATTATTGATGATTCGATATACGGGTACTTAATTTCGAAGGAAAGCTACTTCAGGAAGCTAAGGACACGTCTTGTAACGAGTTTCATGTTTTTCGAGGTCAGCCCAAATCGGTATTTATTATCAGATGAACCCGGAATCTATTCATTCAATCTAGAAGTGGAAGCTGTTCGGTTTTGTGAATTGATTCTTCAAAGCCTTAAATATGTATTTTGTATTTTTAATGAAGTTCTTGAAGATGTTTTGTTACTAACGCCAAAGGCAGAAGTTTGATTGATGTTTAGATGAGGTTAGCCGCAACAAACAAGATGTGAAAATGAGAGCGCAAGTCTTTGAATATACTGATAACAAGTAAGCCGGTGGTAGAATGGGTAACAGCAAAAAGAAAGCCGAGTATGCTATCGTTGTTGATAACCTCCTAAAACAGTATGGAAAGCTTACCGCGGTTAACAAGATATCATTTAGAATACCATTTGGTGTAATTTTTGCCTTTTTAGGCCCTAATGGGGCGGGAAAAACGACTACTGTAGAAATGCTCGAATGTTTAAGAAAACCCTCAGGCGGATCGGCTTACATTTTGGGACTTGATATAAACAGGGACCAAAATAAAATTCGGAAGCGTATTGGCGTTCTCCCCCAAGAATTCAATACTTTTGACAGGTTGACAGTACGGGAAAACTTGCAGTACTATGCGGCTCTCTACGACCGAACAAAAGATATCGACAACCTCATCAGGGATATCGATCTTGTGGATAAGGCACACACGCAGTATAAAGACTTGTCTGGCGGTTTGAAGCAGAGAGTGGGCGTCGCTATAGCATTGGTCAATGATCCAGAAGTCGTCTTTCTGGACGAACCTACTGAAGGGTTGGACCCTAAATCGCGCAGAGGAGTCTGGGACGTCATAAAGAGCCTCCGAGATCAAGGCAAGACTGTATTTCTCACGACACATTACATGGAAGAAGCAGAGGTGTTAGCTGATACCGTTGCCATCATATTAGATGGCACTATAAAAGCTATGGACTCCCCTGCTAATTTAATCAACCGCTTCAGCTCACGGGGTACCCTCATCGTACGTGGAGGGGGGTCACACGCATTTGAAGCGGTAAAGGCAAAGTGGAACACGTCGAAACTTGAAAATGGTAATGTGGTCGTTCCCCTCACGGAAAAGAGTGATCTTAAAGAAATTATAGAGCTTTTAGATCACAAGAATATCCCGTTTGATGAACTAGAACTGAAGCGATCAACTTTAGAAGATGTTTTTCTGAACATCACGGAAAAGGAGTTAGAGGCGCAAATATGACTAGTGAGTAATATTGAGGGCTTATACGCAGCTAATTACTGTTGTAAACAGTAAATATTACTGTAGCTATACACGTTTTATACATAGATCAAATTGAGAAAATTTTAAAAAGAATAGTAAAAGAAAAAAAGAGAAAAAAAGGAGCTTGACTAGGCCCCTGCGTGGTATAAGATTGCTTTTCCTCCGTCGCCGCGGTCCCCTTTATAGACTTTGACATTGTACATCTTGCCATCGTAGTCTAGCTGGTCATCTTTCTGATAAATGAAGCCTGGGAGCCAATATCCGATCTTCCCCAGTACAATAATTTCGCCTTTTGTCATCTGAGCACCGACGCGGCTTTCAGCGTCGCCTTCTATGACGATTTTGCCTCCGTTTGCGTGTATTCCAGCTTGGAGCTCTACGTTGCCTTTGACAATTATCTCGCCATCAAGCATGAACTCCCCGATGTCGCTTCCGGCATTGCCACCGACTACTATTTTGCCGCCTTTCATGCCGCGCCAGTCGCCGCGGTAGTTAGCGCCGAGGTAATCTCCGGCATTGCCGTCAATGATGAGCTCTCCGCCTTCCATGCTGATCCCTGCATACGTATCAGCATCACCGTCGACTTTTATTCGACCTCCAGTCATCCAACCGCCGACGTAGCTTCCGACTGATCCTTTGACGAGGATCTTGCCTGCTGACATCCGCATACCGATGTACTTGACTTTTGGGACTGACCCGTTTATCGCTATTCCGATTTCATTGGGGTCTGAATCCGACTCTCCCGTAACGTCGAAATAGTCCCCGAGGGCACAAGTTCTATTGCCCTCGTATACCTCGATTGCTCTTATCTCATCAAGCGTCTTTCCGGCAAAGTTGTCAGGCGTGATATTGTCAGCGTCAAGGAACAAGTACTCTTTTTCCTTGGGCTTTAGAATGATCTTTTTCATCTCACACCACCTCTGGCTTGATCTCAAGGGCGTTGCGTATGTACGCATCCTGAACCGGGTAGTTATTCATCGTCACGCTGTAGAATCGAAGGAACTTGTTCTCGATATCGTGCATAAGCTTTGGATCTGTCGTTCCGTTCGTTGCATTGACCCAGATAGTCCGCTTGTTGCCTTTACCGACCACTTCACCATCTAGGACTACGATATCGCCGCCCTTTATGGTACAGGCAGTATTGGTAAACGCCTTTTGTATGCCAATGGGATCAGTTGTTGGATCCATCGTCTTTGGATTGTAGTCCAGTACCGCAACATCTGCGTCAGCGCCAACGCCAAGATGTCCCTTCGAGTCGCCCAAGCCAAGGGCTCTCGCAGGTCCGGCGCGGGTCGACTTAGCGATGTCGTAAAAGTCGAACACCCTCGACATTCCGCCTATGTTGACCCTGTCTGGCACCCACTTGTGGAGCGTTTCTAAGCGCTCGAGACGCGCTTGGTTGGACATAAGCCAACTGATGATCTTCGGGTAACTCCTGAACGGTCCAGCATTCGGGTGATCAGTCGTGATAAAGGCCTGCATTGGGTCGTCGATCATAAGGGCGAGTTCTAGCCCTATGGCCCACTGAATACCGCAGACGTGTATTTTTGGACTGTACACGTACGGCACAACGCCAGAAGCTGTTTCCAGTTCAATATCCTCGTTCACCCATTTGAGGTGGTTGGTGTTGTGGAGGTAGTACTCTAACGGGCCGTCAGCCGTCATTGTCGTTGTCTCGTCGAGCGTGACGAAGCCGACGTCGATGGTCATGTTCTTGTTCTTATTTATGCTAGCGGCGATTTTATCTGCCCCACTTTCGAAGTCCTTCCACGTCGTTCCCGCATATGCGTGAAATTGCATGTGCGCGAAGTTGATCACCTGATCTCGGAGCTCTTTGTTGTGTGGCATCACATTTTCGAGGAGCTTTATTGAATCAAGCGTCGTCGTGTAATTGCCGGGGTGTCCAAGGTTGTTGCAGTGTAGGTGTATTGATGTCGGGAGCTTTAGCGCCTCGTTTGCTTCTGCAAGTCCCTTTATAATGTCTAACGGCGTAACGTCAAAGTACGGAACAGAGTCCGTAATCTCCACGCAGTTCATCCCCCAACCCCACGCTTCAGATCCACCTGGGTTCACGAGCTTGACACAGTACCCTTTTGTAGCGTTCAGCATCCAGGCAATAAATGCGTTGAGTTTGTCCTTTTCGCCATTTTTTATGTACTCCATCACGAGCCAGTTATTGCCGAGCAGTGTGTAGGCAGACTGATCGATAAGTGGGGTATCCAGTATCTCTTCGTGCGTGTGCCTTGCAAGCAACGGCGGCATCGCAGCCTCGTTAACTTGCGTATAGCCCATCTTCGAATAGAGATATCCGGTCTCAAAGGTGGAGGGCACCGAGAAACCGCCTCCCGATCTTGTCCACTTTCCACGGCGTGAGGTGTGGAAGAGCTTATCTTCTGGCCTCATCAAGCGACCTGAATTCACTTTGGGTCCTGCGACGTGGGCGTGTATATCGATACCACCAGCCATCACGACTTTGCCGCTTGCATCGATGACCTTGGCACTGGCAGACACTGCATCTACAATCTTGTTGTCTCTTATGGCAATGTCCATCACGTCACCGTTTACGCCATTCTTTGGATCGTAAACGTATCCGTTTTTGACTAGTACTTCACTCAAGTTCTTTCACTCTCCTTTCCGTTATGTGGCCTTCTGTAACAACTTATCAAATGAGCCGGCTGTTACGGGGACCGCTAGCTTCTCTTCACCTTTCTCGTAGGTCACACCGGGAGTGCCTTTAAGTTCTTTTACCCGTTCGTGTATCCTTTCGATGATCTCTTTGTCGGTCAATATGCCTTCAGGAGGCTCCACAAATTTTCTCATCCTTATTGGCACGTTATCCATACGATAAGCACTCCCCTCATCCTCGGCCCCAACCATCGCGCTCGGTATGTGAACAGAGGCAATTTCGGTTGTCGGTGTGGCGTGCGGATCGATTGCTATCAGAGGAATTGAAGCAAGCGTCTTGACCATGCTGATTGGGAAGTGCGCTCCGGGATCCGCTGCAATGACAAGTGCCGCATCTACCTCTTTATGCATGAGTACATCAGTCGTAGCAGATTCACCTGGGTTATACCGTGGATAGCCGCGTGCAAAGTCAACGGCGTACGGGAATCCACACTCCCACAATGATACTTGGTTTGCACCCGTTACGTTGTAGTGGCCCCTCATGGGCATGATCAAAAACTTTGTGTACTTGTTAAGGTCCGTGGTTACGCTTATCGCAATGTCGATATTCCTATGCTTTCCACGTGTCTGGGTTAGACCCATGCCGAAGAAGATGATGCCGAACCTCGAGTCTTTCATCAGCTGGGCGATCTTTTCGATCTCCTTTCTGGGTATGCCAGCAACCGACTCCGGAAGCGGTTCTCCTCTAAAGGCAACGCGAAGTGCATTCATAAGCTCGTAATCACGGCCCTGCTCGGGCTGAAGGAAAATGTCTGCCTTTTGGGCGGTTTCAGTGTTCCGCACGTCAATTACTATTTCTGTGCGATCTGATTTACCACGCTCAGTGAAGAATCCACGCTTGTAGAGCGAATATCTGCTCATGTGTCGCGGGTGTGCATTTACGGGGTTGCACCCCCAGTATAGCACACAATCAGCGCGGTTTATGATTTCGCCCAATGTGCAGGAGGGAATTCCTACGGTGTGAATTGCCAAAAGTGAAGGTCCGTGGCATACGGTTGCCGTGTTGTCGATGATTCCACCGGTGTCTTCAGTCAGCCCCATGCCTGCCTCTGTCGCCTCACAGGAGGTCGAACTCCAACCGTAGTAGACTGGGTGTTTCGCTTTGGTCAAAATCTCAGCGGCTTTGTCTATTGCTTCATCCATGGAACACTCAACTAACTCGCCACCTTTGCGAATTCTCGGGTGCAAGTGCCGATCGGGTGATTGAAGTGTCATAAACTTGTTGTCGCCGACGACACATGCGTTGCGGGTCTGTAATATCTTGCCGCTCTCATCAATGTCGGCTTCGATGTCATCGCAAAGGGTGCCACAAAACGGACATACGATATCGGTTACAGTTCTCACGCTTCCACTCCTCCTTTCGTTGTCGTTCTGATTAGCGTAATAGCATCTAAAACTTTCTGTCCTGGTGCCGGTGTAATCGTCACTGGTATTCCTTTAAAAGAGGGCATGCCGGTCGTGTCCGTATCAGGATTTGTGATTTGGTTCGCCCATGGCCCCATTGGGATAAATACTATTCCCGGATGCGGACCGTAGGGAGACCTCGCCGCTTTTACCACTACCTCTCCGTAGTCGGATTTCACTAGGACGCTTGCTCCAGGCCAAACGTTTAGCAGTTTAAGTTCACTGGGGTCGATCTGCACGACCCCAGCAGCGTCAGTGTATTCTGGTTTGTCCTTAAATCCTTCTATGGCAATGCCCTGCTCAATGGTGCGGCCAGTTATGAGATTGGCCTTCAGAACGTTGTCAGAACTCATCTGCAACGCCACCTTCCTGTCCTGCAGCGCGAGCCTGCTTGAGCGGATTTGGTCCCAGTTTCTTTATGGTGTTGACCATATCCTGGACCACTTCAGCCCAAATTGCACCTTCTGAAGCTGATACAAACGTCATTCGCAGGCGCTCACGGTCGTAACCGTACTCTTCAAGAAGCTTTCTCAGCAGTGCCACGCGGCGACGTGCCTTGTTGTTGCCGGCGAGGTAATGACAGTCACCTATGTGACAGCCTGATACTAAAACGCCATCAGCTCCAAGGCTGAGTGCCTTGAGTATAAACGCTGGATCGATTCTGCCGCTACACATAGTACGAATGACCAGTACGTTTGGTGGATATTGCGTTCTGGCTGTGCCCGCGAGATCTGCTCCCGCGTAAGTACACCAGTTGCATAGTAGTCCTAATATGTGTGGTTCAAATTCATCCGCCATTGACATCACCACCCTTCGGCAAATGCTTCAATTTCACTCATGATCTGCTCGTTTGTGAAGTGCTGCATCTTTATAGCACCACTCGGGCACGCTGAACCGCAACTACCGCAGCCCTTACACTTCGCCTCGTTGACGTGAGCAATTAACTTGCCATCAACATGCGTCAACTCAGTCGCACCGTATGGGCACATCCCTATACATGTTGCACAGCCACCGCAGCGCTCCTCGTCGACTATTGCATAAATCGGCTCCAGCGTGACAGATCCTCTGTGTATCGGGATTGATGCTGCAGCTGCTGCCGCACCAGCGTGAGCGACCACATCTGGGATATCTCTCGGTCCTTGACACATTCCTGCCAGGAACACGCCGTCCGTCGTCGTCGACATCGGATTGAGCTTCGGATGTGCTTCAAGCAGCCATCCGTCTGGGCTGTTTGACAGCGTGAGAAGCTTCTTTATCTCCTGGGTGCTCTCCTTCGGCACTACCGCGTTCGCGAGCACTACCATGTCCATCTCCATCTCCATTATCTCACCGAGAAGCGTATCTTCAGCAGTGACGATTAGGTTCTTTGTGACGGGATCTTCGGTTATTCTGGCTACGCGACCTCGGATGAACTTGCCGCCTTCTTCCTGAATGCGGTAGTAGAACTCCTCGTAGGCCTTCCCGAATGACCGTATATCCATATAGAACAGGTACGGCACACAGCCGGGTATCTTTTCGATCAACTGGTGAGCGTGCTTCAAACTGTACATACAGCAGACTCTTGAGCAGTACGGTTTTGCGCCGTCCTGTTCATCTTGGTCTCTTGATCCTGCACAGAGGACGAATCCAACGCT
The DNA here is from genome assembly GCA_963748445.1 of Methanobacteriota archaeon. GTDB lineage: Archaea > Halobacteriota > Bog-38 > Methanoflorentales > Methanoflorentaceae > DASPRZ01. The sequence goes on along the minus strand of CAVVIU010000003.1, from coordinate 13,378 downwards.
CTTCGGCTTCTTACCATCAGAGGGTCGAATGACGTTACCACCAGTTGGTCCTGATGCACCGATCAGCCTCTCAAACTCAAGACCTGTTACGACGTTGTCGTATACCTTGTAGCCCCATTCTTCCTTCCGCTCGACATCGTACATGTCGAATCCGGTGGCGACGATTATTGTACCTACCTTGACGTTCACGAGCTCATCAGGCTTGTCGTAGTCAATTGCCTCCAACTCACCGCATGCGTCTTCTCCTTTGCAGAGATCGCACTTGATACAGCTGTCCATGTCGATCGTGAATTTCAATGGTACAGCCTGTGGGAACGGGACATACGCAGCTTTTCTGGGTTGAAGCCCAAGATCAAACTCGTTTGGTCTCGATACCGGGCAGACCTCTTGACATTTACCGCACCCGTTGCATTTGTCCTCGTAGACATAACGGGATTTCTGGCGGATTGTGACGTCGAAGTTTCCGATATACCCCTTAACGTCTTCAACTTCCGAGTAGGTCATAAGCTCGATGTTCTCATTGCGCTCCACATCCACCATCTTTGGCGTGAGGATGCACTGCGAACAGTCGAGCGTCGGGAAGGTCTTATCAAGACGGGACATGTTGCCACCGATTGACGGTTCCTTTTCAACTAAGTACGTCTTAATTCCTGCCGCTGCGAGGTCAAGCGAAGCTTGAATACCAGCAATGCCAGCGCCTATGACCAACGCAGCTTTCTCGACTGGCACGACTTTTGCCTCAAGCGACTCGAGCTTTGATGCCCGCGCGACCTCCATTCTTATAACGTCCTTCGCCTTTTGGGTCGCCTCTTTCGGCATCTCCATGTGAACCCACGTGTTCTGTTCGCGGATGTTCGCCATTGAGAATAGGAACTGGTTCACCCCGCCTCTTTCTGTTGCCCTTCTAAACGTGGGCTCGTGTAGCCTCGGTGAGCACGCGGCGACTACTGTGCCGTTTAGGTTGTGCTCCTTAATGGCGTTGACAATCATCTCTTGACCTGGCGTTGAACATACGTAGGTATACGCGTCAGCGAATGCGACGTTTGGTAAGGTCTTTGCGTACTCGACGATTTCTGGTATGTTCACGACACCAGCAATATTGGTACCGCAGTGACATACGAATACGCCAATTCTTTTTTCTTCATCCATGTGTGATATCCCTCCTGCCTCACTGTATCTTTGCGAGCAATGGCTCAACATCTATCACGTGAGCGCTCAATCCGAGTTCCTCAGGGTTCATGCCCTGCGCAATGCCAAGAAGCTGGTTGTAGTGCAGCACTGGTAAGTCGTACACGTCTCCGAACTTCTCTTTGATCTCAAGTTGCCCACGGTCAAGTTGTAGGTGGCAGAACGGACAGACGTTTACCACTACATCTGCACCGGCTTGTGTCATGTTGTAGAGCTTTTCATTGCACATGTCAAGTGCGAGTTTCAATCTTGTACGATCTGACGCCGCCTCCAGCTCCGCAGCACATCATCTTCTCCTTATAGTCGACTGATTTCGCTCCGAGCGCCTCAACCAACTCATCGAAGAATACAGGCCTTTCAGAGGAATCGAATATCCTTTCAATTTTTGGCTTGATGAGGTGACAGCCGTAGTGAATTGCTACGTTAAGTCCCGTAAGTGGTACTTCAACGGACTCTTTGACTTTCTCCACACCGACATCTCTATACAATATGTCGATGAGGTGTCTCACTTCTTGTGTTCCCTGGAATTCAAATCCAGCCTTTGCAAGGATTAAATTGACTGTTTCTTTTAACTCTGGGTTCTCTTTGAGCCTGTAGTTCGTTTCAAATAACGATTTGTAACATCCATTGCATACCAGTGCAATGTCTTTACCTTCTTTTTCTGATAGGCATATGTTCCTTGCCGCCAGTGCAAGCCACGCGTTTTTGTCCATTGACCCAAATGCGCCTGGTGCTGGACAGCAGGACGCTCCCTTGAAGTCGCATAACTCGATATCGAATTGTCTTGATGTCTTAATAGAAGACGCTTCAATGCCAGGATATCGATTGGGAGCAATACAGCCTAGGAAGAAGTTGTACTCCTTCATTGACTCTCCGCCTCCATCTCTTCTTTGATTTTAAGTAAACCTGTAACCTCGAGTATCGTCTGAATACCTTTGATGTACTCAGGATACGAGTGCGTCGTAGGTGGGTTAGGCTTCAATCCAACCTCAACGCGTTTCTGTGCGTTCTCCTCATTGTTAGGCACACCGTGACCCGTCTTGTAAATCGCCCCCATGATCTTTATCATGCTCATGGGCACTTTCTTCTCTCGGGTCGCGATATTACGCAGCGCTATAATGACGTCAGTCGGAACGACTCTTCTCGGACATCTGTCAGTGCACGTGTAACACGTCGTGCAGAGCCATAGATCAGGGTCGTCAAGCACATCTCTCATTCCGAGAATTGCCTTTCTCATTATCTTCCGAACTTTCAGTCCACTTCTCTGACCCATTGGACAACCAGCTGTACAGGTTCCGCATTGGTAGCACATCCGCGCTTTGTCTAAGCCGCGAGCTTCAACTTCTTTTAACAAATTCGGATCAAGTTCCGTTCTTCCGAGCTGCTCGTGCTTTGGGTTTCTCATACCTTCACTTGTCATCTTTTACGCCCCCAGCTTTTCGATCGTCGGAGTCTTGACTTCCATCATCTTTGCAGCCGTCTTTCTGTAAAGATCGGTCTCCTTACCGACGATGTTTATCTTATCACGCTTAACCTCAATCGTGTTGGCAACCGGGCACACATTCACGCAGGCGCCGCAGAACACACAGAAGTCATCGTTGACTTCAAGCTTGGTTGCAATCTCTCCCGGCTCCTTTTGAGACGGTAAATAAAGCGTATTGCACGGACAGATCTCCACGCACGCAGAACATCCAGCCGGACAGTTTTCGGTCTTGATGTTAATCGATCCTTCAAAAATCTTCTGTATGTCCATTGTGTTCTCCACGGGGCACGTCTTCGAGCACCACGTGCAGTACATACACTCCTCTTTGTTGATTGTGACCTCACCAGGAAGCTTGGTGTCGGTGATAGTCCTTTCGATCTTAATCGAGTCGGTCGTACAGATCTCCTCGCAGATCTTGCAGTTGTCACACTTTGATTCATCAAACGTGACTTTACCAAGCGCTTGTAGGTTCAACGGGTTCGCCTCATAATGCTCAACGGTGAGAGCATCACAGATTTCTCCGCAAAGACCGCAGTAGGTGCACTTGTTTTCACTTGCAGGATCCTCATCAAGCTTCATTTCAGCCGTGTACGTGATTGCCTGTTGCTTCTCGGTTATCTCTGGCACGTTGCGGTCAACCGCATCGCGCGGGCAGATATCCTCACAGATCTTGCACCTTATGCACGTGTCTAGGTTTATCTCTGCTGTCTTCTGGTACTGTGGAAAACCTTCTCTGTCAATGAGATCGGTCTTCGGTTCACCGTTCTCATATAGTTTCAACGCAGTAAATGGACACATCTCCACACATACGCCGCAGTACGAGCACTTCGTCTCGTCAAAGACCATCTGTGGGACTTCCATTTCCTTAAAACCAACAGCACCCACAGGCCCCTTCTCAATTGCTTCTTCCGGACAGATATCCTTGCAGATGCCGCATCCGGAGCAGCGCTCCATGTCGAGAGCGAGGTTGAGGGTCTGTACCAGAGTCTTTTGTTCTATGATTGATTTTCGTCCTTCCTCTCTTTTAGAGTACATCGGAAACAAAGCCAAAGCTCTATCCCTCCTTTATCCCTGTGTTAGCTGGATGCAATTCTTTGGACACACTTGGAGACATACGCCACAAGCTTCGCAGACGCTTTCGTCTACTGCTAGGGATTTGCCCCCCTGCACCATGATACGTCTTCTTTGTCGTCGCCGGATTTTCAACGGCCAATTCAAGCGCGTTGACTGGACAAGCCACGACGCAGTTGTTGCATCCAGTGCAGCTTTTATCTATGTGTAATGCAAATGTCACTTATTTCACCAGCCTAATTGTAGGTAAAACAACTTCAGAAGATTCGAAAGATTCAATATAAAAAGCTTTTTATTTGATTCGTTTATCGAAGCCATTTTCAATTGCCTTTCGAACCTCTCAATTGTAGTATTTATGCTTATTGGAAAAGTCTAAATTCAGTTTCCAATAGTTAGTATAATATTAATTACTTTGGTTATATATTATTTACTTTAATTATATCCCAAGTATATTAATTATAATATATTCCAGTATTTTCAATTGATAAAAATAAATACGACACTTTTTTTCGTTCGCTTTTAAACGTCACAGTTGGCAAATAAATAATTACATTTTTATTATTCTTTATAATATAATATACGTCGCGAGGTATTATAAAGCTTTGGCTATTTCAAAAGCTCAAATTAACATTTTTTTAAAGATTGCAAAGCAAAATGAGCTCTTTGTAAAAATGTGCCCTCCTAATTCTTTACTTGCAGCACTGTATTATGCGGTTACATTTGGATGCTGGTGCCATACATAGTGCAAAATGGTTGCTTTTACAAGCTACCAAGTGGTTTTCACGGCCGCTCTCAACGAGTTTTGTATGCATAATTAGGAATAATAGAGAGGAGACGTAATATATACATATAAAAAAAGACATACTATATATTGTTTAAAAAAAAATAAATCTTTAAAGATTCACTTAGCAAAGTATAACAAATTTATATATTAGTTTGTTCATATAAATGGATTAATAAAAAAAGATACATAAAATTGCTGCATTTCTATCGTAAATATTGAAGCATTTAGAGTATCTACTCAATTGCCCGAAATATTTTATATAGAAGGAGTCGCAATAAAAATGGGTCAAGAGTGTGAGGCAAGATCAATTGAAATCAATTGAGGAGGTTACAGTTTTTCGGTGCCTACGAAGCTTTGGCTCTCACTATTTTTCTTTTCCAGAATACATATGAGGTGACCAAGAAATGGGAGATAAGGTAACAGTTCAAGAAGACTGGCTCTGTGTATGTTCCGGCTGTGAAATTGCAGTACTTGACTTACATGAAAGTCTTCTCGATGTGCTACAAGCAATAGAATTCGTTCGAATTCCAGTGTTGATGGACATTAAAGACTTTAACCAGCATACAACAGTTGGTATCCTTAGCGGCGGTATTCGCAATGAAGATAATGAGCACGTCGCTAAGAAGGTAAGAGAGACATCAGACATCGTCATTGCACTTGGTAGCTGTGCTGCGTTTGGTGGCATTCCAGGTGCGAACAACATAAACTTGATGCCAGACATCAAGCAAGCAGTATTAACAACTACATCAACAGCTCCCGATCAAGAGCTCCCGACGAAGGAGGTCCCGAAGCTATTTGACACGCTTCGTCCGATTTCAGATGTCATAAAAGTTGATTACGTCATACCAGGATGTCCACCTACTCCTGAAACCATAGCACACGTTCTCACAGCGCTGTTGCAGGGCCAAGAGCCCCAGCTTAGTAAGCGCAATGTGTGCGATGATTGCGACAGACACCGAGACGAAAAGAGGATGACGGATATTAAGAGAGGGATTGAGGCGAATGGAGAACCTGAGGAGTGTTTGCTCAATCAAGGATTTCTTTGCATGGGACCTGCCACTCGTGACGGATGTGGCGCTCTATGCCCGCATGCAAATGCCCCGTGCGCAGGCTGCTACGGACCAGCGGATGGTTCATATGAACAAGGCGCTGCAATGCTGAATGTAGTTGCTTCGGCGTATGGTCTTGATGAAGACCCCTCGGTCGATCTTGAAGAACTTTCAAACAAAGTTTACGACCCCATAGGAACGTTCTATCGATATACTATGCCGGTGTCGTTCATTAAGGCAAAGATCACGGAGAATAAGAGGTGAAAAAAATGGGACAAAAAATAACTATTGAGCCCGTATCAAGAATTGAAGGCCACGCAAAGATTACCATCAACCTCAATGATGAAGGAGCGGTCGACGATGCCCACCTTCATATTGTAGAGATGCGCGGCTTCGAGAAGCTGTTACAGGGAAGGCCGATTGAAGATGCACAGCGAATCGTGACCGCCATCTGCGGTATTTGCCCGGTCAGCCACCACCTTGCTTCTGCGAAGGCTGCAGACAACAATACAGGTGTCGAGATACCTAGGACTGCTGCGTTGTTAAGAGAGCTCATGCACATGGGGCAGATGATTCACAGCCACACATTGCACTTTTTCTACCTCGCAGCACCTGATTTGATATTCACCCCCGATGGCGACCCGAAGAAGAGAAACGTCTTCGGCGTCATTGAGGCAAACCCTGAGCTCGCAACACAGGCTGTTTTAAACCGCAAGAGAGGCCAGATGATCATCAAGAACGTCGGCGGTAGATCGATTCACCCCGTAACGGCAAAGCCTGGCGGATTGACGAAAGGGATAACTGAAGAACAGCGCCAGGAGATGCTGAAATATGCACAAGAGTCCATAGAGTTTACTAAGCTCGGACTGGAGGTTGCAGCTCCTATATTTGAGCAATATATTGACGTCATTAAGACGCTTGGCGTCGTCGAGACCCCAATGATGGGGCTCGTAAAAGACGGGAACCTTGAAATGTACGACGGCAACCTCAGAATGATGGACAAAGACGGGTCAATAATGAAAGAGTTCGATCCAACGAAGTACGCCGACTACATCCAGGAGAAATATCAAGACTTCTCATACCTAAAGTTCCCATATTGGAAGGAGAGGGGTTGGCCTGACGGCATCTACAGAGTTAGTGCACTTGCACGCGTGAATGTCTGCGACAAGATTTCAACACCGCTCGCTAACGACATGCTCACCGATTTCCGGAACGCGTTTGGCAGGATGCCGCAGCTAACACTGCTCTATCACTACGCCCGACTTATTGAGATGATGTACGCGAGTGAGCGCGCCGTAGAGATCCTCAACGATCCGGATATCACGAGCACCGATGTCTGGGCAAAGCCAGAAGTACGAGCTGCGACGGGCGTGGGGGTAGTTGAAGCCCCACGAGGCACACTCATCCATGAGTATACAACCAATGACGACGGCTACATAACGAAGGCAAATCTCATCGTCTCAACTGGACATAATAACGCCGCAATGGACATAGGAGTCAGAGAAGCTGCGAAGGGATTGATCAAAAACGGTGAACCAGAAGAGGGACTCCTCAACCGCCTTGAAATGGTCGTCCGCGCATACGATCCGTGTTTCTCGTGCGCAACCCATACGATTGACGGGCGCTGGCCGATAAAGCTCGAACTTGTTGCGCCTGATGGATCAGTACGGAGCTACACGAACTACTAAACCAATTGAGAAGATAGGGCAAGTGTTTGCCTTATCTCCCATTACTTTATTCATTTTTATTACTTCATCACATTGGCACGTGCCAACTCTTTAAAAAAAGCGTTTGTTGGCACTCATCCCTGATTATTTGTAGTCAGCGTTCCAATGCCCATAACGGTTTGAAAACTAAAATCAAATACAGTAGCTTTTTCGCTATTTCCCACAATTTCAAGCTTATTTGTGTCGGTTATCTCGCCTATTTTGGCGGCTGCCATTTCAGCCCTCTCAAATACTCTCATTACCTCTTCCGTGTTTTCTGACCTTGCTGTTACTATAAATCCCATCCCTGGATACATCTTGAGCCAATCCTGGCATCGCCATGCCGTCTGGAATGGGTATGCTATCGAGATCTATAAACGCACCAACTCTCGACACTTCGAGAAGCATTCCGAGCGTTCCGAGCATTCCAGGATTACTTATATCCTTGCCGGAGGTCACAATATGCCTCTCCCCGATTATTTTCATTACTTCAATTTGCTTTTTCAAAATCTCCGGGTGTCTCATCGTGGTCGTATCCCAACATAGGGAGCAGGATGGATGAACTCGCCCATCGAGGTCAACTGCCACGATAATATCTTCGTTCGCTGTAGCCTTGCTGCTGTATATGATAGAGTCGCTTTTTACCGTCCCTAGAATAGCGACATCTAACGCATTATAATTGGTATCGGGGTGAATGTGGCCCCCCACTACAGGGATGCCGAACTTCTTCACCGCCTCAGCCATGCCAGCCAAAACCTGACTAGAAACCTCGGACGAGCTCACCGAAAGGACATCCACTAGCGCAAGGGGTGTACCTCCCATCGCAACTATATCGTGAATATTCACTAGAATAGAGCAGTAGCCCGCCCATTCAGGATCTGCTTCCATTAGTTTTGACCATATCCCGTCAGCAGCGATCAACAGGGACTCCTCTCCTCTGTCTATTATAGCGGCATCTTCACCAAAGTTGTCTAGGTCGTCATCTGACAAAAACCACTTCACGAGTTGGCCGATTGCGTGCTTGCGTGTAACCCCCTCAAACTCTCGCAGCGATCGTGCTAGGTCTTCCAAGCTCATATTTTCACAAAACATTAATACACTTACAGGTTCTTATAATCTTATACATTGCCGTTACGCTGTATCAGGATTTTAATATGGATTTTCTCGAGAAATATCGCCCCTCGACGCTTTCAGACGTGATAGGTAACAGACGGGCAGTCGAGGAGCTCAAAAAGTGGGCACAAAGCTGGCCTCACGATAAAAAGGCCGCGCTCCTTTACGGCAGACCTGGGACGGGAAAGACCTCGTCTGCGATTGCCCTAGCCAACGATATGGGTTGGGAAGCCATCGAGCTAAATGCGAGCAACCAACGAACGCAACAAGTTATAAACAGAATAGCCGGTGAGGCGTCACGGGCTGAATCACTCTTCGGAGGACGACGACTCATTATGCTTGATGAAGTCGATAACCTCCACGGTACTGCTGACAGGGGAGGGGCGAGGGCTGTCACTGAACTCGTAAAAAGGACAAGTCAGCCCATAATATTGATAGCAAACGACCTCTACGGTGTGACGTCCGCGTTGAGGACATATTGTAAGCCAATACAGTTCTATGCAATCAGGGAAGAGAGCATTAAAAAAGTGCTCAACAAGATTTTGAGGCAGGAGAACATAACGGTTGATTCTGGGTTTATCGACGAGATACTGAAGAATGCGCACGGAGACGTAAGGGCAGCAATCAATGACCTTCAGGCAAACCTTGGGCAATCGTCTCCCGAACTTGCACCGAGAGATCGCACGCAGTCTATTTTTGAATTTTTACGAAGCGTGTTTACCGATAAGGACATGAAAAAAGGTCTCAGCCTTTCTTATACTCTTGACGAAACCCCAGAAGATATAATTCACTGGATTGACGAAAATCTCCCAAGGGCTTACAGCGGAGAACAGCTCGCGAAAGGTTTCGCGGCTCTTAGCCGAGCCGATATATATTTAGGGAGAACTAGAAGGCGACAGAGTTATAGCATGTGGCGGTATGCCGCTGAGCTCATGACCTGTGGGGTAAATGTTGAATCGGGGGCGCAGGCGCACATGTCGGGCAAGTACCTCTCCTCCCACACGATGGATGAAGCTAGGTCAGACGCGGTCGAAAAGAGCTGTACGAGATTCCATTGCGGCGAAGATAGGTCGTATAAGCCATATGTCGACGTCCCAGGCGAGATCTGACATGTTACCGCTTATACGACAATATACGCAACACGATCCTTCGAACGTTGCTGCCATGCTTAACCTCACCATCGATGAGCTCGCATATCTGATGGATGTAAAAAAGGAGTCAAAAAATGTTCAGAAAGCCTTTGAAAAAGCCCAAGAAATGCAAGCGGCAGATAGCAGTCTCAGGGAATCGGAAAAAGAACATAGTTCGACATTAAACAGCTTATAGTAGGAGAGCATCCTGTTGCAGATGCAGTCAGCAACTACCTAGAAAGCTCAAAGCGCAAGTATTGACGCAGAGGACTATTCTCAGCCACATAATGATAAGAAAAACTTACCTCTCTTTACATCGGAAGGAGCCTCAGGCAATTGTGAATTCTCTGTCAAAAAGTATCGGAGTTTGAGGGGCCCATTTTTTCATCTAACATTTTTAGCGCTTCCATCATTGTACCGTGATAAAGAGCCTCATTTTGCAGCATTTTCTTTGCACGCTTTTTAGCGTATTCATCTTCAACAAAATTTATACCCTCGTAGTCTACTTTCGTAAGAATTAAACCATAAGGTGGAGCTGCCATTAAACCCTCATCGTGCTGTTTTGGATTTAGCATTTCTTGCGCCCATGTAACGTTTCTTTTTCCGCTTCCGACGAGTATAAGACCAGTAACAATTCTCCGCACCATATTCCAAAGAAAGCTGTCTGCGGTTATGTCAATTGTTACGAAGCTTCCATACACGCGGACCCCGATCGATTTTATCTCTCTTATCGTAGAACCGTTTTTTTCAAGCGTGAAGTTCTTAAAATCGTGAATCCCGCGGAACAATTTAGACGCACTCCTCATAGTGTGCACATCGTACCCGCTGTCGTACAACACATATTGATAGGTGCGCGCCGTAGCAGCGCGTCTCGCGTCAAAGGATAAGGGAACGTGAGCGCTCGCCCAAGTCCATATGTCAGACGGAAGCTCAGTGTTTATGATCCTCGGAGTCGCTAGCATTGGAGCATTCGTTTCAAATGCAACTACTGCGCCAAGCGCGTGGACCCCTTTATCAGTCCGACCTGACGCTGTAAAACGAATTCTCCGTTCATTTTCTATTATCCCTATCTTCTTTAATGCTTGAATTAGCGTCTCTTCTATAGTCAGACATCCACGTTGAGCTTGAAAGCCCGAGTATTTAGTTCCGATATAAGCAAGCTTCAGTGCGATTTTCGTTGATGTCATAGTGTTGCGTTGATGCAAAATGGTTATTCAAAGAGGTAGGTGGTATAAATTTGTCGGGGTAATTATAGATATTTTGTCAGGGTGTGGCTTATACCATAAAATCGACCCCATTATGTAATACTGTGCTTTTCATCTTGGTAATTATAAGCGCACATCTCAAATATGTAATCGATACGCGGGTCACGTACTTGCTCACATGGCAAGTTATTTTACCTTACATGTAACTAGCATAGTAGGTTATAAAATAACGCACCGACTTTAGTTATGGTATAACCACTCCCTGTAATGGATATGCACTACTATGGCGGCAATTCTTGGATTTGAAAATGGAACAGCTGTAATCGGTAAAGGCTTCGGGGCGAAGAAGGCAACCACGGGCGAACTTGTATTTGCAACTCCGTATACCGGCTATGTTGAAGCCTTGACTGATCCGTCATATAACGGTCAGATACTGCTTTTCACGTATCCACTTGTGGGAAACTACGGGGTAGACCATAACGAGTACCAGTCTGAGGGTGTTAAGGCGGAGGGCTTCATAATTAGACAGTTATGTGACCACCCCACCAAGGGGGATAGCCTTGATGAATTCCTCAAGAACGAGGGAATACCCGGTATATGGGATATCGACACTAGAATGCTTACAATTATGATACGTGATCAGGGGGCTATGCGAGCTTGCCTAATCAATGGGACATCTAGTACTAATTCCCGTATTGCAAAGGCCGTCAGCTTAGCACGCAGTTCGCCCGACATTGCGAGTCTTGATCTTGTAAGTGAAGTGACCTGCTCTGAGCCTTATCGCATACCCGGAAGGAGTGAGAGGGTTGTCCTTATGGATTTCGGGGTTAAAAACAACATGTTGTGGAACTTGCAGCGCAGAGAAGTCGATCTTATCGTAGTTCCTGCGGATACGCCGGCTCGAAAAATAATAGAATACGAGCCTGATGCCATATTGCTTTCAAACGGTCCTGGCGACCCTGCCATGGCGAAGAACGGGATACTGGTCATAAAAGAACTTGCGGGCCAGCTTCCAATCTTTGGAATCTGCCTCGGTCACCAGCTCATCGCGCTTGCTCTTGAAGGGGAAACGTACAAGCTAAAATTTGGACATCGCGGAGCTAATCAGCCAGTAAAGGATCTTAGGACAAATGTAGTCCATATCACAGCGCAAAATCACGGGTACGCAGTTCGGTATGATACCGGGAATGAGATGAAAGTCACGCAGTTAAACGCCAACGACAATACAGTGGAAGCAATAGAAAACGACTACCTTAACATTATGAGTGTTCAATATCATCCTGAGGCGTCTCCCGGACCTCGCGATCTCGAAAAGGAGTTTTTCGATCACGTCGTCGAAATTGCGCACAAGGGGATGTGAACGATTAGAAAAAAGCAATGATAAGAGAATTGCTGCTTGTATGATATATAGCTATGCCGCGAAGATGTGACATTGAAAAGGTTTTGTTGATCGGCTCTGGCCCTATCATCATCGGACAGGCTGCAGAATTCGACTTTAGCGGGAGTCAGGCCTGCACATCTCTTAGAGAGGAGGGCATTAAAGTAGCCCTCGTAAACTCAAACCCCGCGACGATTATGACTGATCCGACGATGGCAGATTCAGTCTACATAGAACCGTTAAAGCCAGACATTATTGCTGAGATTATCAACAAAGAACGGCCGGATGGTATTATTGCTGGGCTGGGCGGTCAGATAGGATTAAACGTAACGGCTGAGCTTGCGGAAATGGGCGTTCTAGACGACTACGGTGTTGAATTGCTTGGGACTCCCCTCGATACAATTTATATGGCGGAGGATAGGGACAAATTTCGCCAAACAATGGAGAGAATTGGCGAACGGGTCCCCAAAAGTTTCGCAGTGACTGACTCAAATGACTATAAATGGCTTGAAGACGAACTTGGACTCCCCGTGATAGTACGGTCAGCTTACACCTTGGGAGGAAGCGGCAGCGGCATAGCGCGGACTGAAGCTGATTTAAAATCTATCATTGAAGGCGGCATAAAAAAATCGCGGATAGGTCAAGTCTTGGTAGAAGAGAGCGTGCTTGGCTGGAAGGAGTTTGAATACGAGGTCATGAGAGATTGTGTCAATACGTGTATAACCGTATGCAACATGGAAAATGTCGACCCGATGGGAATCCACACCGGCGAATCAATCGTGGTGACTCCTTCGCAAACGCTGTCGGATCTCGATCACCAGATGCTGCGAAGCGCGGCGATTAAGATCATTCGAGCGTTGAAAATCGAAGGGGGCTGTAATATACAATTTGCCTTTAAGGATGGTGAGTACCGTGTTATCGAGGTAAATCCGCGCGTGTCACGTTCGTCTGCGCTTGCCTCGAAGGCCACGGGATATCCAATTGCTCGAGTCGCAGCTAAAATCGCCATTGGTCTGCAGTTAAGTGAAATAACAAATCGGGTCACGAACGAAACGCCGGCGTCATTCGAACCGACCGTCGATTACACCGTGGTAAAAATACCACGTTGGCCATTTGACAAGTTTACAAGTGCTGATAACACGTTAGGCACGGCCATGAAAAGCACTGGGGAGGTAATGGCGATCGGACGAACTCTTGAAGAGTCCCTGCAAAAGGCCATCCGCTCCCTCGATATCGATACGAAAATTAAGTTTGAAGATGATCTGATTAAA
>CAVVIU010000002.1:0-220229 GCA_963748445.1 Methanobacteriota archaeon | reverse complement strand
TTTATCAAAGTTCCAACTGACAAGAGGTTGTTCTATATCTACGAAGCGTTGCGAAGAGGATATCCTATTGAATTAATAGCACAGCTTTCTGACATCGATCCATTTTTTATACGAAAGATAAAAACTATCGTGGACTTTGAGTTCTACCTAAACGGCAAATATCTTAATGCCGGTTTGAACAACGTCGAAGCCGACGATCTTAAAGAAGCAAAACGCATGGGTTTTACCGACACAAGAATTGCCGAATTAACAGGATTCGTGCGCGAACAGAATTTCTGACCTCCGACATCGAGATCAAAGCAAGGTAACGGCGACATACAAGATGGTTGACACGTGCGCCGCTGAATTTGAAGCTAAAACTCCGTATTATTACTCATCGTATGAATCGAAGGATGAAATAGAACCATCTGACCGCCAGAAGGTGCTGATCATTGGTGCTGGGCCTATAAGGATAGGACAGGGAATTGAATTTGACTACAGTACAGTTCACGCTGTGCTATCCCTTAGAGAGGAAGGAGTTGAGGCTCATATCATAAACAATAATCCTGAAACGGTGTCGACTGACTACGATACTTCGGACAAGCTGTTCTTTGAGCCATTGACGCTTGAAGATGTAATGAACGTCATTGAGCGCGAACGGCCCTATGGAGTCCTCGTTCAGTTTGGGGGGCAAACGTCAGTGAACCTCGCAATCCCGCTACAAAATGAGTTACAACGCAGAGCTCTTCCGACAAAAATACTTGGCACTTCTCCAGAATCGATGGATATTGCAGAGGACAGGGACAGGTTCTCCAAGCTCTTAAGAGAACTTAATATTCCGCAGCCGAAAAGTGGCTCGGCTACGTCGCGAGACGAGGCCCGAGCGGTAGCACGGGAAATTGGCTATCCGCTACTCGTGAGGCCTTCTTACGTGCTTGGCGGCCGTGCCATGGAAATAGTCTATGATGAAGGAGAGCTTGACACATATATCGTAGAGGCCGTTAAGGTATCAAACGAACATCCCGTTTTGATCGACGCGTTTCTACAGCAGGCAGTGGAAATCGACGTCGACGCGGTTAGTGACGGAGAAGAGGTCTTAGTGCCGTCAATAATGGAGCACATCGAGGAAGCGGGGATACACTCCGGTGATTCTGCAGCCGTGATACCAGCACAATCCCTCGATGACACGACTCTCGAAACTGTAAAAACTTATGTCATTCAAATAGCTCGTGCACTCAAAGTCATTGGGTTGATAAATATCCAGCTTGCGGTTAAGGATGGCATCGTTTACGTACTCGAAGCAAATCCGCGTTCAAGTAGAACCATCCCCTACGTTTCAAAAGCTACCGGCATCCCTCTAGCCAAAATCGCTGCCAAGGTAATCATGGGTTATAACTTACGGGACCTATATCCAAAAGAACCTACGATCAAACACGTTGCAGTAAAAGAAGTAGTCTTGCCGTTTGATAAGCTTCCGGGAGTAGATCCCATACTTGGGCCTGAGATGAAGAGCACAGGAGAGGTGATGGGGATAGACTATGATTTTGGAAGGGCATTTTACAAAGCAGCCCTTGCAAGTGACAATGAGCTCCCGCTTTCAGGCACAGTATTCCTGTCAGTTAGAGATGATGATAAACCGGAAATATTTGAAATTGCAGTGTCGCTCGGTAAAGCAGGATTGACGCTCCTGGCGACGGCTGGAACGGCACGGTATTTGAGTGGCAGAGGACTGGACGTCAACACTGTTCCTAAACTAACTGACACTGAAGAGCTTCTCAACGCCATCAGAAGGGGAGAAATTCAACTCATCATAAACACCCCCACGTGGAAGCAGTCAAGGCGCGATGGCTATATATTACGACGCACAGCGGTAGATTACGGCGTTCCTTACATCACAAGCGTGCAAGGCGCGCGGGCATCAGCTGATGCAATTACGGCGATGTTGCAGGGTAATCATGAACCAAGAGCGTCAAAGCTTACAATTAAACCAATTAACAGTTACATAAGTGAATTGTGGCCGCCGGGGCCAAGTTCTTTAGTTTTTAACGGCGACTAACTATTATTCCCCGGAACAGGAGACGGATGTAGCTTCTAAAGTGTTGACGCAGCTACAATTTGTTATATTTCGTTTTGATATCGTTTCACTATTGAATAACGTACAGCTTTAATACGTTCTGAACGGCACTGACTCGTCCGTGTACTATCCTGGACTTGTTTAGAAGGCCGCCCCGGACAGAGGTTTGTGGAAAGCATTGGGGATACAATTGTTGTGAGACAGAAACTCTGCACACAGCAACTTAAATTGAGCATATCACTTACCTATGCCAACTTTTTTAACATATTAGTTGGTTAAGTGACATTATCGATGGTGGAATTAATGAAAAAAGTTGTGCTTTCGTATTCAGGTGGGCTTGATACCTCGGTATGTGTACCCATTTTACGCGATATATACTGTTATGATAAGGTCATTACTGTGATGGTGGACGTAGGGCAGCCAGCAAAAGACTTGAAGGAGGCCGAATCCCGAGCCCATATGCTTAGCGATGGTCACTATACTCTTGATGCTAGAGAAGAATTCGTGAACAACTATTTGTTTCCATTAATCAAGGCAAATGGCAACTATGAGGGATATGTATTAGGTCAGGCCATCGCACGACCTCTCATAGCGAGGAAAGTATTAGAGATTGCAACAAAGGAGAGAGCTGATGCTGTAGCACACGGCTGTACCGGGAAGGGAAATGACCAGCTGAGGTTTGAAGCTGTTTTTAGAACCTCGAACCTAAAAATCCACGCCCCGATGCGAGAGATGAACCTCACACGCTCAGAAGAAATTGCGTATGCAGAGCAGCGTGGGATCACATTTCCGGTCGTCCGCGAAAGCTCTTACAGCATCGATGAAAACCTCTGGTCACGCTCTATCGAAGGAGGTGCGCTTGAAGATCCCAGCTGCGCTCCAACAGAGGACATATACAAATGGACCAGCAATCCGTCTGATTCTGGAGAGCCTGGATACGTTACGATAGGATTTGGAGAAGGGATACCACTCACTCTCGATGGAGAGCATCTAAGTGGAGTAGAGCTCATTTCCACGCTTAACACATTTGCTGGACAGCACGGGGTCGGCAGGACCGATATGATGGAAGACCGGGTATTAGGACTTAAAGCGCGTGAAATTTATGAACATCCGGCAGCGACGGTTATATCTGTAGCTCACAAGGATTTAGAGGCGCTCGTACTCACCAGGCAAGAGCGGAAATTTAAAGAGCTCGTCGACAGTACATGGTCGGAGCTTACGTATTATGGACTCATGGATGAGCCCCTTATGGAGGCCTTGAACGCCTTTATTAACAAGACTCAAGAGAGGGTAACCGGTTCGGTAGAAATGAGGCTTTACAAGGGATCTGCGAACGTCATTGCCCGTCAATCGCCGAATGCATTGTACTCAGAAGAGTTGGTGTCATTTAATGAGAAATCGATCGACCAGCATGCTGCGGAAGGCGTTTCTAAGTACCACGGTTTCCAGAGTCGGGCATATAGGAAATTCATAAGAACTCGGGAAGGACAAGAGTGATCAATACAGTTGTTGTTTACTCAGAGCGCGCGGACATCGCACATGGAAGAGGACAACAACGTCGATGATGAGTTTGATAAGATGCTCGCTGACGCAATTAGAAGGTACAGAAAAACTCTTGAGATAATGGCAGAGATGTAAGAGATGATAACCTATCTGACTTTGCACAGGTAGCGAAGGTCCATCATAGGATGATGCAGGAGATAGAGGGAGAGCAGCACTGGTGCCTTCATCCGGGAATCTACGAGAACCTCCTTTCAGGGTGCATAGAAAAGCTGCAACTTATTATAGGTGGGTGGGGGCCCTACCCAGATATTTTTTCAAAGGCTGCAGCACTGCTTGAATGCATTATCAGTTCGAATGCGTTTATCGACGGATCAAAACGGACGGGGTTTTTGGCCTGCCAGCTGTTTCTAGAACTGAACGACTACCGCATTGATCCGGATGCAGCGATTGTTGAGTTTCTGTTGGCAGTGGCGATGGGTACTCTTAGCGTAAATGAGATCTCTAATTGGCTTAGGGAGCATTCAGGTACTAGTAAAGTGAAGCAGATCTATCCGATTTAACAATTAGTTGCGGCTTCGCTGACTCGGAGCAGAACAATTTATTACCCAATATGATGGTTATTCGTTAGTTACCTACTTAAATCTCCGTTACATTAAAGTGTTTTTTATGCGAGAAGGGACACTTATGGTTGTACGCTCTGTATCTATAACTAATGCAAACCTTCTATGAGTGTAGGTGATCTCGACATACTTAGAATCAACCCACCACAACATAATTTGAGATTCTTCTACATGTCGTTGAGTGTGTGTCGTCACAGACAGGGATCATCTATACCTGTTGGAAATCGCAATTGAGCTGCCAGTACGCTGCTAACATTTCAAGGCGGCACTTATTCTGTCGATAACGTTGTTAAATCTTCAGCTTCACGCATTTTAGTCACGTTGTCTTTTCCCCACCCACTGTTAAACGAGATCCGGTCATAGGCATTCACATGGAATCTTCCTTGAACTGTTCAATATAAATCGGATCCGCAATTTAACATCATTAGCGTTCAACAAATGGCAATGCGTAGCAGACGGATCAGCAGCACAATATTCGCTTTAGGAACACGTTCCTTCGTAAACTCCGCTATAATTAGATACCATATTTTTACCTTAGTCTTACATTGCGATTATCCAACCTATTTTTGGCGTGGAAGAGGAGGAATCGTTGGCAAACTCGAGGGCACCGGTGTAGGCGTCGGAAGAGGAGGAATCGTTGGCAAACTCGAGGGCACCGGTGTAGGCGTCGGAAGAGGAGGAATTGTAATTATCGGCTTAAGAGATGGTGAGGAAGAAGGATATGAAGTTATATTTGATAAAACGCGAGGGATACCTGCTGGCAGCGGCAAGTTTGACGTGCTTTTTTCAATCACTAGTAATAGCCCCTCACCCCTTGTGCCGATGTAGTTTGCGTCTCCTTTGTATTCGACTACGATCTTATGCTCCCCGATAGAAAAATTGAACATATCAATTGAAGACAAGTTGTAGAAAGCAAAACCGAAAAAGGTTTTTCCTTCCGCAAGAGCTTTTCCATCGATGTACCAGTATATCGTCTGATTGTGGAGGCCTTTTCCGTTTGTGGCATTGAGCGCGCAGGAAAGCGAAGTGTTGTACCCTCGCACAGCTTCAAGTGAGTTGACAACGAGTATAGAAGTGGCAAGGGGGACATTTTTTTCATTTTGTTTTTGGTTCCCCCCAATACACCCTGAAGCTGATGTGATGTATATAGCAACCAACGTTGCAGCAACAAGGGCATTCCTCTGCATAACTATCGTTATTTTACTGTTTGATCAGTTTAAATTTTTTCTTATTTTATTTCTCTTTTTTTCCGTTGCATAGACAAAAAAGGTACGAAGAGAAAAACAAAGGGGATTATAGTGCAGTACACGTGCAGTAGCGCTGTAGTTCTTCGTCAGCTTATTGTCAACAGTCGTGTCAACCATGGCAGTAGGGTCATCGCTTTATGCAGCCTGTCCGTTCAACATTACTCTTAGGTGCTTTGCAGCCGGAGGAATTAATGAGTGATACATTGTCCTCTCTTAGTAAGAAGCTGTGTTAAAAGCGACGCAATGAGATAAAGCAAAACAAGACTTTGAAAGAGACACATACCGCTCCAGCGATAGCTCAGCCGACTAGCATCATTAAACGCTGAAAGCCCTCGTGAAGGTGTACGCAGGTAAGGACGCCTCAAGATTTTTTTGTAGGTATCTAGCGCACCAATAAATATAATGACAAATTAGAATCGTCAGTCGGTTACCGTGGAGAAACGTAACGACTTACCTACCGTTTGATACACAAAAAATGATAAAATGGCAGATGATTGTATGAAAAACCATCTGCTCCCGCTTCGTAGTTGGGTTAATCCATATCAGGAAGCCCGCCTCTACCTCCCATCGCGCCTGCGGCAATTATATCATCGATTCTGAGGATCATTATCGCCGTTTCGGCGGCCGATTCAATAGCGTTGGTCTTTACCTTGAGAGGGTCTATCACGTTTAAGTCCATCATGTTCGCTACGTCACCATCCATGGAAATCCCTGCGTTGCGATTTCCTGCCTCGTGAGCGCCTTGCCTCAACTAGTTTGTCGAGTGGATCCTGTCCAGCATTTTCGATCAGGGTCTTTGGAATTACCTCTATCGCATTTGCAAAGGCCTTTATTGAGAGCTGTTCTCTTCCGCCAACTGTGGTAGCGTAATCTCGCAGCTTCATAGCAAGCTCAATCTCTGGCGCTCCGCCTCCTGGGAGGATTTTGCTCTCTTCTAGAGTGAGTGATACGACTTTAAGGGCGTCGTGTACCGCCCGATCCAGCTCATCCACCACGTGCTCAATGCTTCCACGAAGTAGTATTGAGCACGCCTTGGGATTTTTACACTCCTCTACGAAGATCATCTCATTGTCCCCAACTTTGCGCTCTATAACGAGTTCTGCGGAGCCAAGTTGAGTAATGTCTTCGATTGTATCAGTAATTCTCCCTCCAGTCGCCCGCTCAAGCCTCTTCATATCGCTTTTCTTTATTCTTCTCGCCGCTAATATGCCCGCCTTTGCAAGGTAGTGCTGAACGAGGTCGTCTATTCCTTTTTGGCAAAATACGACGTTTGCCCCAGTTGCAATGACCTTATTTGCTATGTCTTCTAGTCTCTTCTCCTCTTCATCCCAAAACGATTGCATTTGACTTGGATCATTTATCTCGATTTTTGCATCTATCTCAGTCTTTTCAATCTCGAGGCCAACGTTGAGCAAGGCAATCTTTGCGTGCTTCATTCTCGTTGGCATCAATGGGTGGACTTTCTCTTTGTCAATGATAATACCGTGTACGAGCTTTGAATCTTCAACAGACGCCCCGTAGCGACGAATAACGCTTATATTGTCCAAATCAACAGTTTTTTTGCCATCGACCTCCTCAGCAACGGTCTTCACAGCGTCAACTACGATGTCTGAAATCTTGCTCAACATCATCACTGCGCCTTTTCCGGTGAGAGCCGTCATGGCGATGTTCTTGAGAACGTTGTCATCTCCTTCAGAGGCCATTTCAGTTAATATTTCATTTGATTTTTTTGCGGCTAGGTTAAAACCTGCCGCTATCACCGTCGGGTGTATATCCTCCTCCAAAAGTTCTTCTGACTCTTTGAGGAGTTCTCCTACAAGCACGACAGCGGTCGTTGTTCCGTCACCAACCTCGTCGTCCTGCGTTTTCGCGACCTCTACCACCATCTTTGCTGCAGGATGTTCTATATCCATTTCCTTTAAGATCGTTGCTCCATCGTTGGTGATAACAACGTCTGAGATGCTGTCAACAAGCATCTTATCCATCCCCTTCGGGCCGAGCGTAGTTCTCACAGCATTAGCGACAGCTCGTGCGGCGTCGATGTTCATGCTCTGAGCCTCCTCGCCGCGCGTGCGGGTCGTACCTTCCTTTAGTATAAGGATAGGTTGACCGCCTGCGCTTACGAGCTGGCCCGTAGTTCCTCCTCCCATGCGGATGCCTCTATGTGCCATTGTTTTCCTCCGTATTTATGTTACATTAGAAATTTGATGAGATTAGATTGCTTGCAGTTCTATATAAATTTGATGGCTTATAGGATAAACTAGCATAAAAACTGCAGAACTAACTCTTTTCCGCAAAGTTCTCTAGAGTAAATAATTAAAATAGATGCATCAATCCGTCGACTGCGCTTATACTTAGAAACAGAGATTACTGCAAAAATTTTTTCTCTTCACTTATGAGGCAACGTGAAATGCATTTCTGCAAAATGTAAGGTGATATCTCTAATTTGTTCATATACTCCATTTTTTGAGGCAACACATCATTTAACTACTCTAACGCAATACATTACATTATATTACATTATATTACATTCCGGCAGCTACCTTTTGGAGCTCTTCCACTGAGGCATTGGGATGCTTCTTTAAGTAACGTGCTACTTTTCTCTCGTGTATCAGTTCGCAGTCGATACACGTCCAAATGATGTCACCTTTTAAGCTTTTGATCCACTTTCCGAGCTCGTTGTTTTCGCAGGGGTACCTTGGGCAATCAGCAAAAAATGCACACTTGTTCTTTGAAGTGACACGGGTAATGCGGGCATTCTTTGCCCTTTGGCAATCCCTTGGGTTCTTCGAGTCTTTCCCGTTTCTTGAGTTCTTCCGGATACTCTGTTTCCTGCCATGTTTAGCGTACATGCAATACATTACGATTCGGATGATTTATAAGTAGTGAGCATCTCTGCTTTTTTGTCAAATTTTTTACCTAATTCTGAAAATGGTGATACAGAGTCGTTTACGTGTATACGAGAACGTCGCAGTATACATATTTGCGTGCTCGTGCCTAATCCATTGAATTGGAATAATAATGCGTTATTGCCTTGTCATTATTTTATATAGCATAACCTGTATACTAGATTCGAGGTTAAATATGCCTATTGGAGATATTCAGCTAAAAGAACTTAGAGATGACATGGGGTTCTCCCCTGCACTTTTAAAGCTCGTGTATGAGTCACATCCCCAGATGTTTGAAATAATCTATAACATGGACAAGCATCTCCTCAGTGACGGGAAATTGTCAGCAAAGATGA
The DNA here is from genome assembly GCA_963748445.1 of Methanobacteriota archaeon. Taxonomy (GTDB): domain Archaea; phylum Halobacteriota; class Bog-38; order Methanoflorentales; family Methanoflorentaceae; genus DASPRZ01. The sequence goes on along the minus strand of CAVVIU010000002.1, from coordinate 211,562 downwards.
AGAGGTTAATAGCGTTTGCAGTCGTCTCTGCCACCAGTTGCGAAGCATGTGCAACGTCACAAATGAAGGCGGCCATGAATATGGGAGCAACACAAGAAGAAATTTTGGAAACTCTTGGAGTCCTTGTTGTAACTGCTGGGATGCCAGCTGTCGCAATCGCACGTGAGGCGTTTAAGAAGTGCTGCGAGCTTCCGGAGCAAGACTGGGGTGGAGAATAAAGCGTGGGAGAGGCTCTCTCCACTAACTCGCGTGAGGCTATCGCAAGGCACTGTACATTTGGGAGGGCTCTAGTAGAAACTCTAAAAATATTTTAATACTACTATTTTTATATATGCTATTAATTCATGTCATTTGCGTGCACGTGATTAGAAATAGCGTAAAAGCACGCAAAAACCGTCTTTTTAAAAGCTTAAGTGGGTTTATATAACAATAGTTCTAAAAATCATCATTAAGGACTCTCTTGAATTAAAACAACTCACTTATGTTGAAGCCACATTAGGTGACCACATGGCCGGAGACACAAATGATAGTGGGGTGGGAATCCCTCTAAGGGGTATTCCTACCGAAAAGCGCTGGAAGTTGTTGAAGGAGACCCCAGCCGAAATTACAAAAATGCATCCTTGTTTTAATGAAATTGCGCATGATAAGGTTGCACGGTTGCACCTGCCGATTGCGCCAAAGTGCAATACGCGATGTAGGTTCTGCGGGAGAGGCGTTACAAAGACGCCACACCAGCCGGGACAGGCCAAGCGCACGATGAAACCACAAGAAGCGTTAGAGTACACGAGAAAGATGGCAGATGAGATGCCAGAGCTCAGAATCGTTGGTGTTGCGGGACCAGGAGATCCGCTTGCTAATATTGAAACGCTTGAGGCGTTTGAGCTGCTGGATACTGATGAATTTAAGGACTTTGTGAAATGTGTCAGTACCAACGGCATAAACCTCCCTAGGTACGCTCAGAAACTGTATGATCTTGGCGTACGAGCGCTGACGGTAACGGTTAACAGCATAAAACCTGAAACAGCGGCGCAGATTTATAAGTACGTGCTTTTTGAGGGCAAGAAGTATGATGGCGTCGAAGCCGCACAGTTAATTATTAAAAACCAGTTGAAGGGTATCGAAATGGCGGCACAGCTCGGCATGACTATTAAGGTTAATACCGTCCTCATTCCAGGAATCAATGATGCTGAGATTGAAGACATCGCTCGAGAAACGAGCAAACGCGGTGCCATTATGATGAACATAATGCCTCTTATTCCCGCTCATGACTTCGCCGAAAGACGCTCTCCAACCTGCAAAGAACTCGATGAAGCACGCGCGAAAGCCGATAAGTACTTAGCACAGTTTAGAGTCTGTAAACAGTGTACGGCTGACGCAAAGGGCATCCCGGGCCGTGAAAGGGGGTACCAAGATTTGTTGAGATGTCCATCAGGCGGCTAAAAAAGAACGAAACCGTCGCTTGGATGCTTACCTAATTCCTTTTTACTAATTATTTTTTATGTGCTATTTTTTTTACTTTACGCACACTTTTTCGTTGTTTCCTTAAAGAAAGCTTAAGTTCACAGACGTCTTTATCTTGTTATAATCGTATAAATATCGTGATCGATTGTTATGTTAGCTCAAATACAATTAGATAGTGCTTTGGCCATAGCCGTCATCCTGATCATTGTAGTGCTCTATTTTCTCACTGGTCTTCGAGTGGTCTACCAGTACGAACGCGGCGTTAAGTTCACACTAGGCGCATTTAGTGCTGTCTGTGCCCCTGGGTTGCGGTATGTACTGCCTGGCTTCCAGACACTTAGAAAGATCGACATGCGAGTCAATACGTTAGATGTCCCGAGACAGGAAGTGATGACTAAGGATAACGTCCCTGCGAAGATCAATGCGGTAGTTTTCTTTAAAGTGGTACAAGCAGATAAAGCCGTGATTGAAATTAGCAACTACTCCTATGCGATAAATCAGCTCGGACAGTCGAGTTTGAGAGACGTTGTGGGAACTGTTGAACTTGATACCGTCCTCGCAAAGCGCGATGAACTCGGTGAACGGATTCGAAAGTTCGTCGATGAATTCACGATGCCGTGGGGTATTCACGTTTTATCAGTCGAGTTGAAAGATGTCGAACTCCCCGAAGAGATGAAAAGGTCAATGGCTGCACAAGCCGAAGCTGAGCGTGAAAGGAGAGCGCGTATAACGCTCGCAGAAGGAGAGGCTATGGCAGCCGATAAGCTACTAGAAGCTGCAAAGACGATTGAGCAATCTCCCACTGCTCTCCAACTAAGATTGTATCAAGCAATGGTCAGGATAGGAGAGGAAAATAATTCAGTCATTGTCATCCCAATTCCAATGGAACTTCTGAGCATATTCAAAAAAGGAGATTAGTCTTTGTAAGCAACTTAATTAACAGCGTTCTACAGCTAAGAATAATCAAAAATGAGCTGAGACAATTTAATCGCATTCTGGATAACGAATCTAAAATAAAATAAGTAGGTTAAATTGAACGTTGTTGCTGCCAGAATTATATCAGACATACTAAATGTCATATGCGATCAGTGTGGCTCGTGACCACACCCGTAATTGACGCTTACAGTGGTAGGAGCTCGAGCAATTTTGAAACAGCTAGGTAACCCCCCCCCAAAAAAACGATAAATACGTCCTAGTTAAAGCGAAATCACGCTCAGCTCGCTGTAGATCAAAGAGCTGGCAATTAAACTATTATTAAAAACTTAAGGTAATTTTAAGCGAGACGTTTTTCTCTCTGCGGCGTTAGCGCAAAGAGATCAATCACAGTCTTTGGTGAGAATGACGTTAGATTTTACTCTCCCATAAGCTTTTTAAGTGATTTTTCTATAAGATCGTTGAAATCCGGAAAAATTTTCAAGTTGATCAGTTCATCAACTTGAGCTTTAAGGTCGGCGGGGATCTTAACATCAACTTTAATAACCGATGGTCTTTCATGTACCATGTTTTTATGTCGTGACACCGTATCTGCCAGCGCATCATTCATAGCGTGCTCTCGTGACGTGTATTTGCCCTTTGCAATTAGTTCGTCAAGCTTCTTCAAAATAGCTCTATCAATTTCGAATTCTATTATCTCGAATTCAAGAGGCTCTTTGCTTTCCATAACCATAACATGAGCTGCTCCCGTTGAAATATATTGCCTATGCAGTTACAAAGATCGCTATTTAGGTTAAAATTATTTTTCTTAAAACATTGGCACCGTATCGTAATAGTGGTCAAACTTGCTCGCCCTTATGGTTAATCGGCAACATTTTTTTGCAGTCAAATTAGTTCCAATAGCTAAAATGGAAAGTTATTAATTTATCAATACTATAGCTAGTAAATTATGAGACTTAGAGTCACCATCTTGGTATCGCTTGCGGTGATCGGATGATGCATAGTGGCTGCAGGGTGCACATCGAATGTAACAACAACAAACACAAGTTCAAGCACCACAGAGGCGAACAAAAGTAGCCCAACCGGGCACGACAAGGTTTTGGTAGCAGTTATAGGTGATGATAAACAGGCCTATGTTAAGGCTGTTTGGACCAAGACCGTGAACAATGACGTTCAATGGATTAATGATACCGCTGCTCTGGTGACCTTTAAAGTTGGCTACTCTAAAGGCGTGTTAAATTACACGGCAAAATATGTCAAATTTCCTACGATTGATGATGCAAACGCTTTCGTGAAATCAATAAGCGCAGGATACAACACTACAAATGCACTAACTCTCTCATCCGATCCAGCGCTGACTACTGCAACTTCCGGGAACGCCCATGAGAACTATAGAAATATCACAAATGCGAATCCCACTGCGCTTTCGTACGTTAAACTCGTGCGAAACGAACCAACACAGTGACGAAAATCGATACATTATTCAAACAAGTGAAGTGGTGACAACCTATGATGCAGTTGTTCAGAAAGTGTAATGGCCAGAATCTTTCCGACGTTACGTGGTGTCCCATTTTTTTTGCAATAGTATGGGTCATAGGTATCGTCGAACGTTATCGTTGCGTAACACCCCATTCACCTTTTCACTTATTTTCTTATTGTCAAGGGGTCGGTGATAAGACATAGCGATAAAGGAGCCGCGAAGAGGAAGCATGAAACCTACCATCATAATTCAGTAACGTCTCTAAGCTTAGTACTAATAGAACAGCGTATAGTCTATTTTATTCTTAAACATTACTTTCAACTAGCCGAGCTCAGAAAAATGCAGAATTCAGAAATTCCGTTCACTGCACGATGGCAGGGTTAGCGAATCAGTAGAGAGTACTGAACTCAAATTGCTAGACTAAGGCGAAAACTTCGATTCTCGTTTTTGTTATGCCTCGCACGATACATCGCTAAATTTGGTTACGATGAGCGAATAGGGTAGTGACGCTCGGTGACCAAGGCAACTATGCCGTTGTTTACGGCTTAGCGTTATATCGAGGAAGAGGCTACACTTATTGCTGCTCACGAACTTCGATGAAGAGTCTGATATCCTCTCTCCAGTTTTTTCCCTCTTCACCTCTTATTATCAACAATCGCCAACAAACAAGGCATCAAAAAATTTTTAGCTTCTTCTTTTGTTAATTCGCTTTCTGTGGCGTAAACTTGGAAATTAAGCGTGCAGAAACGTGACTTATGGAAAAAGACGACAATTTTTGTCGAAATGCGATATTGATCTCGCAGAACATTACCATACAACGATGAAAATAGAGAGTGTGATAATTAGTAAGATTTTTAATGATCGTAAACCCTGTTGCTACATCTAAAGTTGAAAACTTTACATAGATTTGTTCGCTACACATGCGTCAATTTTCTATTGCCTTTGCCTTTAACGTAATCAACAATTCTTTCAAATTCATTTTGACGGTATCTTCGCTTGCTAGGAGGTACGTCAAAAATGCTTTTTGGGGGTTTCGCTCATTTTGATTCATTACACGCCACCACTAAGGGGTCTTTCTACTGGTATTTATTGATACCGTTTTTAAATAGATTGACATATCAGAGCACTGAATCAAGCAGATCAGAATACAACTCCATGCTGGTCTGCTTGATACCGTCATATACCTTTGTTGTCCAACTCGAAACATTGTCGTCGGATTCTGAAGAGCGCTTACGCCGAAGGTGAAACGTGCTTACGTCCAACTTTGCCACGCTTGCGACTCGTGAAACCGGTCATTGTTATCTCCGCTCGTGTCATACTGCCGGGATAGTCACCGACGGTGAGGTTTTTATATGAGTACTGCAATGTGGTTTTGTATTAGACCACGTACAATGCGGCTATCAACAGGAGCGACTGCAACCCTAAAGCAGAAAATCAACCATTGCTCGTCTGTATTAGGGAAAGTGAGAGATACAGAAGACGAAACTTAAAAGGTGAAACATGAAAAAGTACGCGTTGAGTGGACTAATAGTATTTTTGTTAGTTGCCGCGGTTTTTGCAGCGGGATGCATGATTGGTGAGAAGAACAATAGTTCAACCCAAACACCATCAACATTGACATCTAATGCAACTGCGCAAACATCGTCACTGTCATCTTCAGACACAATGATATCTCACGATACCACTGTTGAGAAGTTTGTCAGTGAAACTTACAATGAATTAGTGAAGAATTACAGTTTGCAAGCGTGGGATGTCAAATGGCTTAATAGTACAATGGTAAATATCACGTTTAGCGTCAAGAAAGAAATTGCACCTTCTACTGTAGTAACTCTCGATCAAAGTAGAACAATTGTGCATTTTAAGTCAACTGATGATGCTACCGCCTATTTAAATGGTCTTAATCGCACGGGGTATGAACTCGTTAATCTTACCTATCCTGGGGGCTTTTATGACAAAGTAGTGGGACATAATCCTACTGTTTTCAAGATGTATCAAAAACAATCAGATTCAAAAGTGTATATTCTTTACCAGGTGGATGACACTTTAGTGTATGCTGAGACGTCATATAGGTCAGGCTGAAATGTACTATTGTTACTCGCATTGTGTTTCGAATAACGGATTCTCATCCTGACATCCAGATATCCGTGCAATACATAGCAATAACTTCTTGACTTGAAAGCCAAAATGTAGAATATAAGGGTCTAAATTGCAATGCAGACACCTGTATTTTGACGAAAATGCAATTGAACTATTAAAATAGTGAGTCAGTAATGGTCTAGTAGTGAGAGGCAGAATTTCGTCAGCAATTAGCTGCGCATAATATGCAAGTTCCGCTCGAAAAATGCCCCCCCACGAACAAATTTCGTGAATTAACGACAAATGATGACAGGCTAATTAGATTAAATGATCTTCAAAGCATTATATATAAAAGGTAGCAAATTGCTCAGCGCTGGAAAAAACTAGTTTGAACCAACAATACTGAATGATATATTTCAGAGGTATATGAAATAAGAGTCTTCAGTGAAAAGCAACATCGATCTGGAGTAACTGCGCACGTTACAAGTTGTGATACCGGAGTGGAGCACTGATCAGTTAGTGCCGGTGTTTACGCGAACAATTCTCGTGTACATCCATAATCTTCGACATAACATACATACAGGAGAGTCGGGTGCATCAAACGGTTTCTAACAATTATTCTAATGATGTGTCTGAGTTATAATCGGGGTTGTTGAACATCACTGCAACTGTCCTCTATCGAATGTACTCTTTTTAAGTGAAAGGAACTATCATCTGGATGTTTCTCATATGTCAGAGAATTGCCACTCGGTTATACCTCCATTAAGAATACTATGGGATTGAAAGTGAGGGTAAACCTTAAAAATGTAGTCGTAGAGACGAGACAATGTCCACCGCTTTCATCTGAAATGCAGGTCAGGAATAAAAAATAATTGCAACAAAGCTGCTCTCCTATACGTTTCATGAAGCATTTGCATGCAGCGGCATCACGCTGCACTGAAACTTGTGACTCGAGGGAAACCATTTAAGTGTCGGAGCGACATAGAGACTTGTCTGAGTCAGATATGTGAGTACAAAAAACTGTGGGACTAACAAAAATCGTGTTCCCGCAACACGAAATTAAGTAATTGAGTTGCTGTAAAATGTGGCTATTACGTGTTATCAACACAACAAGTCTGTTAAAAGAAAATGAACGGTAAAACAGTTGTTGTATTGTTACTCAGTGTAGTGCTCCTTTCGGCAGTGCAACACGTTGGCGGGCAGGATGAAAACGCGAAAAAATATGTTATATTTCGAGATGACGACGTCCAACCTGGCTATAAAGTGAACACGTTAAAAACAGTGAACCAGATTCATGTCGATAAAAATGTACCCGTGACGTTAGGCATCATCCCTCACCCCTATTTAAATCGACTAGACAATGAACTGTATATGGATGAGGCTTTCTTTAAGTATATGAAATCGATAACCTCGAACCCGCTTTTTGAATTCGCTCAGCACGGGTACACCCACAAAGACGTTACTGGTACGCTCAACAAAAGTGAGTTCTACGGGGTGCCCTATTCTTCTCAGTATAACAGTATCAAACAAGGACAATCAGATATATCGAAGGCTTTCGATATAAAACCTACAACCTTCATGCCTCCCTTTGACCGGAGTGACGGAAACACTCTAAAAGCATTGAAGGCTCTTGGTTTTACTGACTACAGCACTGCTTTTAGAGACTTTAATGTCAATCAAGGGTATAGGGAAGGATACCAATGGACTCTGTTTCGCTTATACTTGATGATGCGACACCTCAGTCTGCAAAGCATGAAACAGAGCGCTTATTTGAACAAGAACACGGAAGTGACACTATAATTGTCTTGTATCACTTTGCGACTTTCAGTGGACCCGGAGAAGTACTGAATGGAACCAAGGTACAATTGTTAGAGAGCTATATCGACTACTTAAAACAAAGGGGAGACGTGACGTTCACTAAGCTCGATCGCTCTTATTTGGTTGAAGGGATAACATCTGAGAAACAGAATACTACCACGACTAGCCACGCCAATAGCACTGTCACTCATTCCAACGTTGTAGGATCTAAAGAAACCTCTGAAAATAGTAACCCCTTTGGGATTGACAATAAGCAGATAGAGCCTTTGTTGGCATTTGCAGAACCAGCATACGCGATAGTTTTTCTTGGTGGATTATTAACGTTTAATCGATTAAGTAATAAAAAAGCGAAACGTAAGCAGAAACGTAAGCGTTAAATTTAACGTGGTGGGATGCTTGGCTACGTTCACCATCATGAATCATCTTTCACACGTCGATATCGCTTCTAACTCACCCCGTCAAGAACGTCGAAGTGTTACCTGCATACGTTGTTATGAGGGCGCTCAATTACAAAGTGAACCAACCTTATGTCTGGAAGAAAAGATGGCCTAATTCTACGCTCTTGTTATTCCTGCCCATGCCTGGGGGTTTCATCTAACCCTCAGTCGTCGTTCCAAACTCAGCAACGGTCTGATCCACCGTCTTTATAATGTGTAAAACTCCCTCTTGGATGTCCATAACAACGTCCCGAAGCTCATCAATATGGGCATTAATATCATTAATGTTATCTTTAAGCAGTGCTACATCAGTTTCAATCTCACCAAGACGTCCTGCGATGAGGTCAAGTATTACATCTACCGTTACTTCAGGCATTAATACTCCTCTGCCAATGGTGCGTACCCACACGACTCGACGGCGAACGATTAGATAGTGCTGCCATTCGAAGACCCCTTTCACAGCGGATATCGTGCAGTAAATAGACCGAATCAGGCAGCGCATCCTGGCATAACATGCACATTTGGAAGTCGGCTAGGGGCAGCGTAACGATGCTCGTGTTGACATTATGTTCTCTGATCCACATCAATGAGATCTTCTCATCTCTTATGCCATAGTCGTCGTTTTTCACGTGGTACCACCATCTGCAATGAAATGTTATTCTAGCTAATATAGTTACTGAAATGTGCCGTGTGTGAACAGGTAGCAAAATAACTTCCACGTTGGTCGCTCTTGACGTGCAGCATCTATTAGCAAATTGTTTAAAGATACTTAGCGGTTTAAAACCTTAAAAGTGGGCATATGTGGTTACGTTGAGCATAATGTAGTTGGATGTTTATGGTAAATGCTACAGACTAGAGTTATAAAAAGAACATAGAGCAAGTGGAGCTTCGAGAAAATCCAGCTGCAATTAGCATCGTTTTGGGTGGCGTTGATTGAATAATTACCACAGTTAATAACCCTGAAAATTATCTTCCAACGCTTCAGATATCGATGGAATAAAAACCTTTTCTCCAAAACGACAGCGTACGATCCAATCGCTCAAAAACGTGTATTTAAGACGATTCAACTGCCCGCCGCTTTTTATTCCTCTCTCCCCGCTAACCACACCGCAAATCCCCCCACATACCCACGCACGAGTGTTCGGCATTCGCACGCGCGACAACACTGTCCGTATGTAACAACATTTTGTTGTCACAATTTCAGACACCGAACCCGCGTCACACAAGCTTATAACGCTCCCCGGTGATGTCGTTACCAGAGGAGGAGAACGCTATGGCAATAGACACCACCGCCTGCTACTACGGACGTCACATTGGGTGCGTAAACGTGCTACGGAACCCAGACTGCAGACTCTGCGCCGAGCGATTAACACACGCTGTTAATCAGGCAGTCCACCACACGACAGCGAGCACGGTTGACGCACCGTTGCTACGAGTAGATTACGTGGATTACGCCGTGAGGATACCGCGGCACCACGTCCATTCTGACAGTAAGCAGGTGTAGGTGCGTGCGTTCTTCCTTCACCAGCGAGGAAAGAAGAAGAAGAGGTGCAAAGCGATGATGAGGGCCAATTCGTGCAACTATGGACTGTACCCGTGCTGTGCAAAGGGTATAGAGGGATCGGACTATAAGGTGTGCGCCGACTGTATCACAAATACTGTGACCTACGTGCTCCGTGCGACCTACCACTCCCCTAACAACGGCGGTGTGACGGCGGCGGTCAAGCATCTGCTCGAGCGATAAGGCGGTGCGGAGCGGATTTCGTAACAGATTCACTGCGTGGTGGTTTACTCCACCACTCCGCCGTTTCGCAGCTTACCAACGGCGCGGTGGCCTGCTGGGGTTAACCCGTCGCCTCAGTGGTGGGGAAGAAGAAGAGGTGCGATGCGATGAGGGGGATACGTGTTTGACACGCTGATACGTGAAGAGTAGTCGGAGGTGATAACGGTGCCAGTACCTCTTGGAACGAGCACATAAGACAACTCCTGAGCTGAATCTGAAAGTCGCGACGGGAGACGATGGGTATTTTGTGCTCTGCTACTACAACCTCGATTTAGAGTGTGAGGAACGGCTTGAACGACCCGACGTCAGCGTGTGTGCGCGCTGCAGCGCTCATGCGGTCATATCGTAGCTTTGCATGGTGGTTGCGTGCAGGTTAAATTTACAGTATGAAAAACTGAAAAATGACGGATGCTCTTCGAATCTATGCTCTCAGACCAAACGAGATCCTATAGTTTGTATTTTGCACTCCGCTAATTTCTTCTCGCTAATCTACATCTTACAATTAGTTTATAAAACATCATCCAGAAGACCTAACAGTAATAAGCCTAAACACTTCTTTTCTATATACGTCACTCTAAGAGTTCCTGAAGGTCGTCTGATTGACAAGATGGACACAGCGGGTTTTTACCTAAGACTTTAAACTTTTTTCCACAGTTATTACAACGGTAGTTCTTGAACCAACTTGTTTCCACAGTTATAAAAGGCCCACCACCTGAGCACATAAATTTCTATCTCCACGTTTTTCATGCATTTGTGGATCTATAAATATTTCCGTTTTTGTTGAATCGGGTAGTTGTAGTTTAATACATTGACCCGCAAGCGGTATACGGTAAAATTACGTCTCGACTACGGCACGAGCCATTATGCGCCTAATATCTATATAATTAAAAAAAGAAGTTCACCGTGCCGTTTAAACAGCAGCAAAAACGTCTTAATTCTCGCTATTTTTTCGAGACTTCAGTTGCTGTTATATCAGCATTGACTTCGGCGGTCCTGTCACTAGCTTAAATAAAACCGCGGAAATTAATAGAAGTAGTGACCTATCGATCCATAATAAATGTCAAACACCCCCGTTATTTTTGAGCATCTGTTGACACCATATTTAACAATTTTTCGCTACCAACCAAAAGCCGTGTATTTGTAGTAGAAAGCCAAAACACGCTTTATCATAGGGTAACGTGATATAAACACCCTAAAAGATGCTGCCCAACGTATTAAACTGGTTAAATAAAACGCTTCATTCGAGCTATTTTGGTGATCGCACATCGATCTGCTTTATTGCGTATCTCTTAAGCGTAGCGCAATGAATCACGTTCTGCTTTGTCAACTTTTCCAATTGTATCTTCACGAATTACCCAAGGTTCAAATAGTTACCGCTAAAAATAAGGAATCATTAGTGAGAGCGCAGTGAATTCAGGAAAAAGGTCAGAGGAGAATCTGTCGGAAGGTTCTGATGAGAAATGGTGTTCAAAGTTGAAATTGAAGACACTTATACTGAGGCATTTGCAGGTATTTTTTGCCGAGTGATAATCACAGCCGACGACGAGGCAACTTTGCGTAGTGCAGCTGAAGACTCAACGGCAACACCTTCGGTTGTGATTGGTAGAGTGGAAGGCGGCGTTGAGAAGTGGCTTGACGAAAACGAGACTCCGGATAAGCGCGAGGGTGCTGTCCTACAGTTCTGGGCGGGTTTAGACAAGAAGAAAGTCTCCATCGCTTCCTTAAAGAAGTTTGAGGCTGAACTTTCTTACAGGATTCGCCAAGACATACTTGTTAAACCTTTCACCGCTGTCTTCGACGCATTATCGGACGCAGAGGGAAAACTGGATATGATGGAGCGGATTGGGCATTGCGGAGATGGATATGAATGGGTGGAAAAACGCTTTGGCAGAAACGTTGTTGTTGTGCCACTTATGGTCCCAGATTTCATCATTGAAAGGCATTTAGGGTACGCTCATGGCGTGATGGGTGCGAATTTCTGGGTAATGTGTAAAACAAAAGAAGCTCTAAGAAAAGCCGGAGAAGAGGCCCTGCGTGCCATCCATCGCGTAAAGGGTGTGGTGACCCCTTTCGATGTGTGTTCTGCAGGCTCAAAGCCTGAAACTCATTTTCCGTTGATAGGTCCAACCACAAATGATCCCTTCTGTCCCTCGCTTAAGCACAGATTGGGAAAGGTCTCCATGGTTCTAGAGGGTGTTCGATATATCCCCGAAATAGTGATTAACGGAACTTCGCTTGAAGCAGTCAGAGAAGCGATGAAAAAGGGAATTGAAGCCACCTTGGACATCGATGGTGTAGTTAGAATTTCCGCAGGTAACTACGGTGGAAAACTTGGCGAATTCAAAATCAATTTGCGTGAGCTGTTTCCATGAACCGTTTTGATGTTGTTGGTTACAGCGTGCAAGCCTCACCAAAGAGTATTGAGGATGTTAAAACGTTTATTAAGCATCTTTCATAACGATACCAAGGAGATGTTTGGAAGCAGGTCAGAAAAGAAGATTAAACACTATCATAACACTGCGGGGGCTTAGATAAGAAAACAGTTTAACCTTACCTAAGGGGAATGAACTTATAGAATCCCGTCGAAAATGTTCAGGTTAATGAACTTGGGCGGCAAAGGTGCTTCCATTGTTATTCTGGAAGAACTCCGGAAAAGCTTAGGTATTCGACACATCAAGGGATATTCATAAGATATCCTTTGAGGGCAACGCAAATTTTATCATTACATATAAGGAGGTCAGGAAATGATTAAGGAGATCACCGCACGGGAACTTAATATCGATGGTTTCATCAACGAGAAGATTAAGGAGATCAAGGAGATAGTCGGGGATGGAATGGCGATCAACGCCCTCTCGGGAGGAGTTGATTCGTCCACGGTCACGATGCTCGGGCATCGTGCTCTAGGGAACCGTCTTAAGACCCTATTCATTGACAACGGCATTATGCGCGAGGGGGAGGCGGGACAGGTTGTGGGTCTTTTTAGAAATCTTGGTGTCAAGGTTGAGGTAATCGATGCACGCAAGGAGTTCTTTTCGGCATTCAAGGGAATCACTGACCCGGAAGAGAAGCGTGAGGCCGTGACCCAGACCTTCTACCGGGACGTATTCGGACGTATGATCAAGGAAAGTGGTGCGAAACACCTGCTTCAGGGGACAATCTTGACCGATGTCGATGAGACAATCGCAGGGATCAAGCGGCAACACAATGTCTTCGAGCAACTAGGAATAGACCCGGAAGAGGCCTTCGGCTACCGCATTATCGAACCGCTTATTCAGCTTCGTAAAGACGGTGTCAGGATAATAGGCAAGGCCCTCGGCCTTCCCGCGGAAATTTTCGAACGTATACCGTTCCCAGGGCCGGCACTCGCGGCACGCGTGATAGGAGAGGTAACCCCGGAACGCATCGAAACGGTTCGAAAGGCGACTGCTGTCGTGGAGGAATTGTTAAAAGACACCGGCGCGTTCCAGTATATGGCGATCCTTCACGAAGACCGTGTTACCGGCATTCGCGACGGCAAGCGTGACTTCGGCCAGCAGATCGAGGTTCGCTGCTGGGACAGCATCGATGCGCGTACCGCAACACCGACCCGACTTTCCTTTGAAATCCTCGAAAAGGTCGCCGGGGAGATTATCCGTACTGTGCCCGGCATTGTCAGCGTCACTTATAATATTGCCTCCAAACCTCCCTCAACAATTGAGGTCGTCTAATATCTGTTGATTATTTAGAGGGCTTATTTCATTAAAAATAGCTGAAAAACAAATGGGCTCGGCCGGATTCGAACCGGCGACCTCCGCCATGTCAAGGCGGGCGATTTAGCATTTTAACAGGCATTTTCGTGTTGATCTGGACTGCTCTCACAAGGTGTACTATCGAACGAAATAACGACGAGGAACGCAAGCGCTCCGTGATGCACAGTCTGAAAGATTCTTACGCAAAGTCCTGTTAACGCTTCGAATGTATGAGGCAGGCGTGTAGTAGGATACTTATAGCCAGTCTTTGCGTGGTGCGTCGAAATAGTGCCGCGGTGAATCTCTAAAAGCTCCTGCTTTGGCAGGGCAGCTTCAACAAATACATCTGGGCAATTGTCCACAGCTAGCATGGTACCTGACTGGTCAGCGCTGTGCATTTAATAATTGTGATTTGCCTTTTACTATGAAATTGTGAAAAAACTCCTTGTATTATAAGCGAGAAACTGGAGATTGTTTGTTTCCGGCTAGGTTGGATTAGGTGAACATATGAGTATATTAACCGATATTATCGCAACTTTGGATCTAAGCGCTGAAGTAAGGGATATACGTCAGGGGATATTCCATACAGGAGTCCTTACGCGGAGGTGTGGCCTTGCTGCTACCCTTCCGAAAGACGCCCTTAAACAGACTCCTCCCTTGATAAAGGAGCCTGGCCGTCTTTTGGAAAAAAACGCCTCAGAACTTGTAAGGATGTCTTTTTCCGACAGCATCCTCGAAGCCGCAATAGGCATGGCTTCAATCAATTCATTAATTGAGGTCGATGAGGGACGATGTATTGAGCTTAATGCAGGAGACCTTATAGCCGAAAAGGGCAAAGATAAGAAGGTTATCATTATTGGCCACTTCCCATTCATTAATAGGCTTAGGGGCGTTTCACGGGAACTACGGGTTATTGAAAAAAATCCCCGTGAAGGTGATCTAACGGAAGAAAATGCCGATGTTTGTCTGCCTGACGCCGATGTCGTGGGCGTCACAGGAAGCGCCTTGACCAACCATACAATGGATCATCTGCTTTCAATCTGCAACCCTGAAGCCTATGTGGTTGTGTTGGGCGACACAACGCCCTTATCGCCTATCCTGTTTGAATATGGCGTGGATGCTATCTCAGGGACAATAGTTGTTGACAGTGAGCAGGCCCTTAGCTGCATCAGTCAGGGGGCCAAATTCAGACAGATACGGGGCATAAGGCTCCTCACTATAATGAAATGATGTGCGTTGATAGATCCAGTCCGCTGGAAGCAGGCATAAGCTGTAGCAAAATCGTTTTTATCAATAACGGAGAGCAAAACCTCGAAAGGAAAAACTAGTACGTATGGAAGACATATTTGAAACATTGAAGGAACGCGCGCGCAGATTATGGGATGAACGTGGACTTCTAGATCAAAAGGTTATAATCCGGGCGCGTCCTCTCACCGTTGAAGAGGCCATAGGCAACCCGGAAGCAAAAGATTTCCCCCTGCAGAAGGGAAAAGAGAGACTTCATGCAGGCCGAATTTATGGGCAGCCTTGGCCAGGCATTTACTGATCAATATGGAGACTTTGAAGGCTCTCTTGAAGAAATACTCTGTGTGGACCTCAAAAATAATTACAGGCGCGCTATTTTTGTGGCCACCCTTAATGCGGTATTACGGCACATGGGCTTGATTGAGAGGACAATTCACTGCAAAGACCAAGATCCTTCGCGATGCGCCGAAGAGCTTAATAAATATATTAAAGACCGTTACGGAATGAAAAAGATCCTGCAGATAGGATTCCAGCCTCGCATGGTGGAGTCCCTTTCATCCGATTTTCAGCTCCGGGTTATTGACCTGGACCCTAGCAATATCGGAACAAAGATTAAAAACGTCCTCATCGAAGGTCCTGAGGCGACTGAGATGGCCATAAAATGGGCCGATATATTCCTAGTAACCGGGACAACGCTTGTAAACGGCACAATAGGAGATTTTCTGGGGGATAAACCGGTTATCTTCTATGGGACGACCATAGCAGGTGCGGCGCATCTCATGGGGTGGGAAAGGTTCTGCGCCTTTGGCTCTTAAACGGCATTCACGTTAAAACATAACTAATCTATAGGACTGCGAATACGTTGGATTTCCGTTCGACGTGGAGTGAGACGCATAATCCCTGCCTTTGTCCACCTGACTTATGGGCTTTCATTTTTTCTGCATTATGTAAAACGCTGACCTGTACTCTTCAGGGTTTCGTTTGACCATATTTATCTCGTTTTGAACCTTTTCAAACATTCTGAGAGCCTCGAAGTTATCCTTGTATTTCTCATACAGTTCTCTGATTCGATTTTCTAGAGGTCTATAGTATTCTACCCACCATGCATCCTTGGGAAGCGAAAAATGATTTATCAATTTGTAGCTAAAGCTCGATGTCTTCTCAAGGTTGCTTGACACGGCTCTAATTTCATCATGGACCACCAAGAAGCCGTTTGGTTTTAGTAACCATCGCCATTCCTTAAGGCCTTTTTCAAAACCAATTGCCCGTACTGCGCCCTCAACCCAGATGATTTCGAAGCTCTCATCCGGGAAGTCCAGCTCAAACATTGAGCATTTCCTGGTTTCCACTCTATTTGAAAGGCCTTCTCTCTCAATTTTCCTATTCAGTTTGTCAAGGAGGGGTTGATCGATGTCTATTCCTACTACTATACCCTTGCTTAGCCTAGCCAATTCGATTGTTGGAACGCCTGAACCGCAACCGACATCAAGGATATGTGGTTTATCCAATTCACGAAGCAGCTTGAAGGCTTTTCTCGTGTACTTTAGCAGTCGCTTTCTGAAACAATCCCGATCTATCTGCTCTCCAGTTTTCCATGCGGTCCTTTCCATTTTTCTGCGCTCTTCAGGAACTCCTCATAACCGTTGTCCTTGATGAATTCGAGCTGCTTTTTGTACTGCCCATATTTCCATCCCCTTTTGCCCCAGAACTTACCCAGGATCTCACAAGGACAATCAGGACAATCGGCGCAGGTCTCCGATCCATTTTCCCTGAAACAGCAGACCTTGATCTCGCATTTGGCCTTGCTCAAGTCCCTCTCGCCAAGTTCATACCCTAACTTGCAGCCTCGGCAAGTCCTTTCATCTGGATACTTCTCTTTCTGCTGTTTCATGCAAGTTCTGCAGTACGCGCCGCAACAACCGATCTCTCTAATCGTCATAGCATCCCACTCAGTGTATATTCTCCTCTCCCCCCATAGTCTTTTACGATGGCCTGGCATCGCGCATCACGGCCTAGCGTCTTTGGCGTTGAGAAGCTTTTGCGGTATAATGACCAACAGCAGGATGTGCTCGCTTGGCGTGCTGATGGAGGAAAAGCGAGCAGTTATAACCGATACAAACAGCCCCAGCATGGATGTGAGGCTTATTGTGAGGTTATGGAGAAAGGCTTGCTAGTGACGTTTGTTTAAGTTTACGACACCGTGTTTTGGTTTCATCATGGTGTTTTTAGGCGGCTTTGTCATAGTGCCTAACGCTTTCCCACCTTTTACGCTTAAGACACAGGCGCGGTTCTATGGGTTCTAGCCACGCTTGATGGGGCCGCCTCTCAGGTTAGAATCAGTAACTTTCACCTACTTTCCTAAGTAAAATAAGTCGTGTGTTTCGCAACGCGAACGCCGGTATAAGTCGCGATAAAACGGAACGCGATCATGGTCCCGGCGCAGCGGGCATTTTTCATAACGCTCGCAATTTACGTAGTAAGTCATGTACTAACAAGATAGCGACCGCGCTAAGTACCTAACCGGCGAGTATCGTGAAACTAATAGCGGGATTTTATCCCTTAGTGCCTTACAAAAAAGAAGAGCGCAGCGTTCGTGGAAGCTTACAGACGTTAGAAAACGGCATTTCGAATCCACAACTGCGAACAGCCGTTCGAGAGAAGCGACTTCTCTATCGCAACAAAACTGTTACTGGCGTTCCGGAGACTTTTTCTTTGTCTCAAAACGGGATACTTGTGCTGTAATTTTTTAAAAAAGTATCATTTTATTTCGTATAGGCAGGACTGAATATCCTCTCCAAGTTTTCCGATTGCATCTGCCCGGCACCGCTGGCAATGGCGCATCTGTTTTATGTATTTCGCGCATTCGTCCTGCATTTTACGCTTCATCTCTATTGTTGGCGGCGTAATATCGGCAAACTTGTATTGTGCAATAAGGGGGATAACGTTGAATGTATACACACCCATTTCGCCTACCTTTTTCGCAATCCTTGGAATATGTTCGTCGTTGATGCCTGGAATATAGACCGTATTTATTTTGACGATCATATGCCGCTTTACCGCCTCTTCAATGCCTTTTAACTGCTGGGAGAGGAGAATTTTTGCACCTTCGACCCCCGTATAGCGTTTGCCCTTGTAATTAACAAACTGGTAGATCTTTGCGCCGATCTCCGGGTCAATGGCGTTAAGGGTGACGGTGACATTACCCACATCATATTTCTGGAGCAGGTCGATCTTATCTGGGAGCAATAGTCCGTTTGTACTGAGGCACTTGATAACATTGGGGTACTGCTCGTGAAGGCGGCGAAGCGTTTCAAAAGTCTCTTCATTTGCGAGCGGCTCACCCGGCCCAGCGATCCCTATGACCTTAATATACTCATATTTGTCAAGTGCTTTTTTAACCAATTCCATAGCTTCATCAGGATTGAGTACTTTTGTTGTTACGCCGGGGCGGCTCTCGTTCACACAGTCAAAGTCACGAATACAGTAGTTGCACTGGATATTGCATTTGGGTGCTACCGGAACATGACACCGCCCGAATGTGTGGCACGCTTTTTCGGAAAAGCAGGGGTGTTCCTGGATCTTGCGCATCTGTGACGGGTCCCACTGGACTTTACTACCTGCGACATCTGCAATTCTTATTTCATCAGACATTGTCAACACCACTACGTGCGTTGTGAATCTATAAATAAAGTTCCTTCAGACAGGAACTCGCGCGAACGGATGTTTCCATCTTGATCCACGAAGTAGTAGATTTCTGGGCCGTCTTCCTTCTCGTCTTCTGGCTGTAGGTCAACAGCTTCCTGCCAACTTAGATCGAGCTCGTGAGAGTTGTGCAACTTTTTATCCTCATCGTGCTTCTTTTTTGTCATAATTCTCGTATCAGACAAAGGCCAAATAGACGGCTGCAGTGTTTCCGATTGTAAAAAGAACGATGGGCTCGGCCGGATTCGGACCGGCGACCTCCGCCATGTCAAGGCTCATTGTACGCTCGGCTCTGAAGCTGAAGCTTCAAATCCTCGCTGTTTTCTATCTCACGAGCAGGAAAGCTTTTCGCATAACGGACCACATAAAGGGCTTTTTGATCTTGATTTGTCATTCACGTTGAGGGAATTGAAAAGTTACATAAAATATAGAGAAACTGGACTAACAAAAAAGTCGCAAGATTGGATAGAACGGGCAGCAAAGGCTTTCTGGCACTACACAAACGGTGTTATCAACAAGAATAACTTGGACACTTTGCGTACCAATACTTTAGAGAGATATCAATGCGTGGATTCCAAGAGCAAAATGCTTTCATTTGCTGTCGCATTCCTCAAATACCTCACAAAAACAAGACTTGATAATCGCTACTATGCTTTTTCTGTCTTTCTTGAGAGACCAAAAATCTTGAAGCAGCAAAAGAGGGTAACGAATCGCATTATTACGAAGCAAGATATTGAAAATATACTTGCATACATCAACGCAGCGGAATCTGAAGGACGTTTAAACACATATCGTGCACAACAATATACGGCTTTCGTCCTCTTCGGAGCATTCACAGGGCAAAGAAGCAATGCTACCATATCGAAACTAATAGTAGAACAGTTCAGAGAAGCCGTGCAATTAGAGAGACCCGTTATTCGTGTGAAAGCATCACAAGATAAGATTAAAATGGAACACTATGTGCCGTTGCACCCACAAGCGGTCGAGGCTCTCAAACTACTGTTAGATGGGAGAGCGGATGATGAACTAATGTTTCAATATAACAGCCTTGCAACGTGGGTCAAGCGCGAAAAAATCCCACTTACGCGTATTTCAGGCCACTTTGTGTTAGGAGACCTTCGCAAGTTTGCCGAACAACACGGCGATATCATTCAGTGGGATCAGTCCAATCGAGCGTATATCTTGACACATGGCGTATCCGGCGTCGAATGGTCTCATTATAGGCATCCGCTGCCTGAGCACATATATGATGTCTATATGCAGTACTGGAGAGATGTCCAATTTACGCAGCTTAAAAATTCGTGCACAAGGTAGTGACTTAACTATACTAAAAATAGGCAAATAATCGTCGGCGTTGATTGGGGCAACTTGGCAGATTTTACTGCCGTTGCTATTGTTGACGCGTGTCGACAAAACAATAAAACGAATTATCAAGTTCTCGAGACAAAGCGCTTCAAGCTGGGAACGTCATACCCAAAAATCGTTGTATCGATAAAGGAATTGGACGAGAGGATTAGAATAAAGCTACCGGGTGTCGCGCCCGTCTTCGTGGTAGAAACCAACGGGGTCGGTGAGCCAGTTGTCCAAATGCTAAAAGAGACGCTCCCCCGATCGAAAATATATGAGGTCTTCACAACTGGGGGCGAAAACGTGACAAAGGACGGCAGCAAGATAAGTGCAGGTAAAAAGCGTATGGTCACGAATTTGTCGGCCATGCTGTCGGTAGGGCGCCTTAAGTTAAGCAAAGAGAACACGGCGCTTATCAATGAACTGCAAAATTTTAAAGGCTTTCAGTTAGAATCAGGAAAAGAGGAATTCGAGGCTAAGACAGGAGCACATGACGATTTGATCATGGCCCTTTGCTTCGTTGTGTTGTGTGGCGAACATGTGATGAAACATTATTTTGTACCGATAGTTCTTCCGACAATAAACTGGACTAAGAACAAGTGGAAGATTTGAAGATTTGATATGATCTGATCTAATGTATGATTTGATTTATGATTTAAGGTGGGATTAAAAATATCACCAAAAGAGGGAAGCGAACGGGAAAAGGGAGAGATCTGGACGGTTGGGGAGGAGGGTAGCATTATATTGCTGCAACATCGTCTTTCGCCGCAGGAGGCGACTGTAATTATCAAGCGTGAGATTGCAGCAGAGAGCTTTGGACGGCAGGCATTAACTGAAAGATGGATTACTGATCGTTCAATCAAGATGTTAGCCGAGGATATTATCTTAGCTTACAACAAGTCGTGGTCTCCGTATAGTTTAGAATTCTTCGACTTTCAGTTTCGTTCTATCTCCGTTAAGTCTGCAATTAAACACTTTTTAGATAATGGCATTGTACTTCCGTTGGTAAACCGCGGTTATGATAACAAGTTTATCGCTGATGCAGGAATACAACACGGGCACATACTCAGTGCAATCTTAGACGAACTATGGGAAGCATCCGGCGGCTTCAATGAAAATGCTGCCGACCAATTGAAAGTCTCAGCAAAGAATAGCAGAGAATAAGGAGCGCAATAATTATCAGAGTGAGTCATGATTTTTTGCTCCGCCGCACCATGTTCTCTGCCACATCTAGTGCCTCTTCACCCCCGTATTCAAGGAGCATGTTCTGTGCCTCCTCTTCTTCCTCTCGTCCCACCTTCGTTTCACGAGACTTACGTCCCCTAGTGCACAACCATACATATTCATCGTAGCACCTATCAATAATTTTAGCAATCTCTGCGATCTCTTGCTTCTTGACTTCAATATCTTTGTCGAGACTGTATACCATCCGTGTATGTTCTGCTCTCTCTACAATGAGGTCAGCGATTTTACTTTCAAGCCACTCCTGTTTTTCTTGATTCGCACCATCCCGAGCATCGTACAGCTTCTGCATCCGTTCCTCAAGTCTACGCTCTTTATTCATGTGGCTTTCGAGTTCGTCCTGTAACCCCCACATAACCTTTACCACCACTCCTCGCTTGCCAGACTTCTTTTGTTCATTTTGATCGTCCATTCACGAATTCCTCCGTTTCTGTAATCAAAAAATAAACTTCTAAATTTTTACATGCATTTACTCTAAAAGAACGACATGGCCGAAGTTATTCGCGACGCCAACTATGAAAACATGTAAAAGGGTGCCTTTATGCCTGTAATTAAACCTACGTCTATGACTAGCCCACATTGTCGGGTTGAATTCGCTGGCAGTGTTAAGTGAATGGGAATAGGGGTGTACGCTTACGGCCCTTGGAATTTGTTAGTAAGAACTTATCCTAATAACAAACGATAACCTCGATAGTTTCGCACAAAAGGAACAGTTTAAAAAGTAGTTTTATATTTTGGGCAATTTAATCTGGCTATTCTGACTCTGGTTTAGATTCTGGATTATTTCTTGATGTTTCTGTATGAAGAATGCTTGGCTTCTTTCTTCCTTTGGGAGGGTTTGTTCTACTTTGTTTCCCGATATATCCTTTTAGATCTATAGGTTGTTCCAGAGAAGTATCTGCAATTACTTTACCTGTTCTGGTTACTTTATCTTCCGATCTGGTTACTTTATCTTCCGATCTGGTTACTTTATCTTCCGATCTGGTAACTTTGCCTGTTCTGGTTACTTTACCTGCCATGGATATCCTCCTATTATGCGCCTCTTCATGCTCCTTCAACGAATTCGATGGCTAAAATATCCGCGCAAGGGATTATCATGCCTCTAGAATTTTCAAAGGGCATATCTTCAAAATTTCCATTTTCATCTAATGGATATATCTTTTCCAAATATATTTGTTCTGGATCAGGATAGCTGGATACAAAAGATCTCTCACCGAAGAGCCCTCCTAATTTATCCCCGTTTTTAAAGTGAATGATGATCCACTCTGGATCTAATCCAGCGTGACCGCCGAATACCCAATCCCATGGCTGTGGGATTGGATTTCGAACTAATTTAGCGACCCACGAAAATGGTCGTCGTTTTGACTTTAATATCTTGTATGCCACACCTGACCACAAAGCGGGGAAAAGTATCACGAAAAATATTAGCGTTATCAAGAAAATAAGCCATCCATATTCACCGCTAAATCCTCCTGAATTAACAAAAATTATCAGCCACGAGAAAGGCGAAAACTGCCCATCATTAAGTAGTATGCCAAATGGCGATAAAATAATATAGTTCAAAGCGCTGTAGGCGACAACTTCAAAAATCGATGACGAAAAATCTCGAGGTCTGCTTGGGACTAGAAGCTCGTACACTTTTATTGATATAAACCCTGGAATAAAGAACATCAGAAAAAGCGTTAATCTACCTATTTCCCAAATATCAGGTGCTGCCATACTTCTACCGTCCATCCTTATTCATTTTGGAAGTGAAGGGAAAGACATGCCCCTTAGCGTCGGAGCATATTGCCAAACATGCTTTATGCTGACTTGGTTATACGTTGACGTCGTTCCTCTTGGATCTCAAGGTGGGCATGGTGTGTAGTCCCTTACCGGCTGCGCGGGCATCAGACCTCAATGCGGGCAGTGGCTTGGCGCCCACCGTCGCTCCGAGCGTCGACAGGAGCAGTGCGGCGAGCACTACAAGAGCTGTAAGCTTAATTTGCCGCATAATATTCACATCTGTTCTTCTACTATCGCGCACCGCAAACGCTCTTACGCGTCTACGGCTCGGAAAGTGCTGCCATCGGAGCGCTACAGCGCATCTCGTTTGTACGATAGGAGAAACTGCTCCAAAAAACAGCGAATCTGTGAATTGAAGTGCCACTGGTAGAGCCGTGCTCCATTGGGTATGCGTTTTAACTGCATAAGAATGCTATCGTAAGATATATAGATTTGCTCGCAGCACACCCGTTTTAAACGAAAAAGTAGTCGCGTCGAAGATTTTTATTACAATCTTAGTCAACTAACACATAAAACACAATACTGTCAAATCGTGTTCTAATGTGAAAAATATTCGTTTGCTGGGCTTATTAGATTTAAATTTAAAAGGCAAATCGACGCGCGTTGGAAGACGTGTGTTAATATCCATGAGGTAGAGGGGTAAAAGGTGTTTGGACGCATGCCATAAATTATAGCTGCAACCCACCCCCTATTATATCGCGCAAAACTGCTTCAAAATCACACAAGGTTTTATCTTTGCTATGAACCTCTAACTAGGGAACTCCAATCCTAAAAAAGAATTGGGTGATTATACTATGGGAATGAAAAAAGCGATAATAAGTTTATCGATCATAGCCCTGCTGTCGATTTGCATGTTCAATGGTGTTGCCGCAGCGCCGGTGAGTAAACATCCGACCGATGTTCATAGCAACTATGCAGGGGATTTGAGGGGGATAAAGCAGACATATCTTCTCGCAAAATTCAGGGGGGAAGTGACGGCGGTCACAATGGGGGTCGGCCAATACACTTATCTTGACGGTGTTCTTGCATCCGTTACACCACCGACCTCATCACAAGACTTCTCGCACGGCATTCCAAACGCGACGGTTAATATTCAGAGTTTGAATTCTGACGGGAAAACATGGACTACCGTCGCTACTAAAACCACATGGTCGACCATTCCTCCTTCTATCTACAACCCGGAGCTTAATGTCATGGGAGAATTCATGGTGAAACTAACTCCCACGGCGGCGGGAGTCTATACTTATCGAGTAACATACGATGGTGACAGTCAATATGCTCCTGCTGTTAGCAACGTGATAACGTTAACTGTAACTAACATGGTCATTTCGTAATTTAGTTACAACCAACCTCTCAATCTGCTAGGGCATAGTAGCCCGGCAGTCATATATGAATGCCTGCAGTTTTATGCTGTATTCATGTCTTGTAGTCGAATGTCCACCAGACGCTGGGAGGTGAATCATACCAGCTGCCGGTACTGTCTAAGGCGGTCACGCGCCATCGGCCGGGCTGATCGCCGATGAAACTAAACGTATACGACGCGGACGACACTGTCTCGTTATACCATGCTTTCCAACCGTGAGAGTAGTACTGCACCTCCACCCGGTAGCTGTCCGCACCAACTACCGGTTTCCATGCCAACGTTGTGTTCCGGGGATAGTGGTAGAAGGTGGTATTGTCAGCAGGCGACACCAGGATCGGCGTATCCAGCGCTCCCGGACTTAGAACATGCACTGTGCAAGGCAAAACACTCATAGAGGCTGCATAGTGACTGTCGCCGTTGAAAATGGCCTGGTAGACATATTCTCCTGGAGTATGTTCCGTTATGTAGAAGTCGAAAGTCCCATTCCTATCTGTGCCTGTATCACCTACAGTATAGCTGCTGTTCTCATCAAGCTTTTTGAGATATACTCGCGCGCCACTAATGTCATTACTTACATTGGTGAAAAATCCGTGGATATTAAACGTTTCGTTGACCTTTGCCCGCTCAGGAGCGGATAGCATTATAATACCGGGTGATGGCTTGGCTGGTGCATCTGTTACAATTTTACTGTGAGTTACAGCCGAATATTTACTCGTTGGTGCTGCAACGACATTCGGCACGCAGAGTGTCAGTATCGCTACAATCAATAAGCATATCAATGTCTTTCTAATGTTCAAATAGATCACCTTTCACCTTCACCTTTTAAACGCACATCCATTATAGTGCGACTAGTCAACAGGGTGGGGGATTACAGACCTTACATGGTTTAGTATGCCCGTAAGCACATGCATCACTAGGTGAGCTAAAGCATACCAAGTTCTCAGGTTTAATGTGCTTAACTTCTGAACATCCTGGGTAATGATAAACGTTTGACTTGCTACTCCCGACAAAATCACAGGAGGCCGCTTTAACAGTTGGCTTAGCTACGTGCTCAGGCGTCACGTGCGACGCCGCACCGACAGTACTCACAACCCCTCCTATCGACATAAGAATGAGGAGTGTCAAAAATAGTGTTAGAATTTGTCTCTTCACGGCATTCACCACCTTGTTGATAGCCTTCGTTGTATTGAAGCCCATCAACCTTCTTTTTTTAAAAACAATTAAAAGTGCGACGTAGAGTATAAATTTATCCCTATTTCTGACGTTATTAATGAATTTTTACAATTTATCTTACATCATGCGAAATACACGTTAAAAAGGCACAAAGCTTTATTTTGGAAGAGAACCTCTAACTGTGGAAAAATTCCGAAAAGAAGGGATTTAAATGAAAAAACAGTTTTTGATTGTATTGATGGTTACTGTTGTGTTGGCGACTGTGTTTGTCGCGGGATGCACCAGAGGTGTTACGAATACCACAAGTACTTCACCTGCAACATCAACTGCGACAATAACTTCAAAAATAACTGCAACGCCGACGTTAAGCCCCTCACCAAGTCCGAAAGCTACCATAGTGCCAACTAAAACTCCGACAATCACGCCGACTGCTCATGCAGCAAGCTGTAAATTTATTGGCAATTCAAACACACACGTTTTTCACTATGCCTCATGTTCTGATGTCCCAAAAATTAAACCTGAACACAAAGTATGTTTTGACACCGCTCAACAACCACTAGCAGCAGGCTATAGGCCGTGCCAGCATTGTAATCCGCATGATTGATAAGCTAAACAAGGGGAGGACGTCCGCAGAAGTAATGATTAACGCCTGAACTTGTACTATCAAATCCTTCCACGCATTCAACAGCACCCTCTGCTCCACCATCAATCTATAATATTTAGAAAGATTGAATTATTCTATGACTTATGTAAATCCAGGTGAACCTATGAAGTTCATAGGAAAATCAAAGATAAGCAAATTGCACCCTCAACCTAACACAATCTATCCATTAATTCGGTTACCACAGCAATGTGCTGACGTAATTGGCGAAACAGCACACATATTTCAAACTGAATATGAAGGTGAGAAGGCATTCTTCATCTTATTGAAAAACAAGGAAACAACAAAACGAAAAATTATAAAAGAATTTATAAAATCTAAACCAGAAATCGACCTTAAATCTCACCTTATAACTGTTGAATCAAAAATTGATGAGATATTTGCGCTCCTTTTTAAAAACCGTGACTTAATAAACGATAACTATCACCAAAACGAAATGGGCTCGGCCGGATTCGGACCGGCGACCTCCGCCATGTCAAGGCGACGTCATAACCAACTAGACCACGAGCCCTTGCGGGTAGATATAATGTTATGTCTAATAAATTTAATGTCAGAATTTGTTCTTTCCATTCAACGATATTCCCTCGCATTTCTTGTTGTCATGAGCCTCTTATTGAGTGTTTTGATAAGACGCTACGTCGCGAAATATTTTATTCAGGCACGTTTGCTGACCGACAAACTCCAAGGAATAGAAGGGCGACTTGGTGTCCGTGAGAGGGCAAGCTATCTCTTAAACAACAAAGTGAATAGTCGATATCACAAACAAAAACTCTTAACAATTTCCCTGTTGATGGCTTTATTTCAACCAAATACACAGGAAACATAAAGTATAAGTTATAAACAGACTACAACTAGTCGCAATTTCATTGATGAATAATTATGGGTGGCAGTTGATGCAATGAACGAAGTCATTGTAATAGAAGACTTGCGCAAAACTTACGGTCCATTTGTGGCGCTTAATGACCTCAGCCTTGTAGTGGAATCAGGTGTCTGCGTCGGATATCTTGGCCCCAACGGAGCCGGGAAAACAACAACGATAAAAATTCTGACAAACCTCTTGCGGCCTACAAGCGGGAAGGCCTATTTAAACGGCGCTGACGTCGTTGAAAATCCTAAGAAAGCACTTGAACAGGTTGGGGCGGTGGTCGAAACGCCAGAGTTCTACCCACAGCTTACCCCGAATGAGTGCTTATCGTACATAGGTCATATCCGGGGCATGAGTACGGAAGCCATACAGGAGCGCTCACAAGAAGTACTTGAAGAAGTAAAGCTGTCAGAGTGGGCTGATCAGCGAACGGGCAAATTTTCAAAAGGGATGAAACAACGACTAGCAATCGCGCAGGCGCTTCTCCACGAACCTAACATCCTAATACTTGATGAGCCTACAACCGGCCTCGACCCTCGGGGGATGTTTGAAGTGAGGGAGATTGTACGACAGTTAAAAGCGACCGAAATAACTATCCTTATGAGTTCACACCTTCTCAACGAAGTGCAGGAAGTGTGCGACAGAGTAGCGATCATTGACAAGGGGACACTGCTCGCGTATGATACCGTTGAAAATCTTTCCGTTATGAAAGAAAATAGCGTTTCAGTTATGACGTTAGAGCCCATAACACCAGACAAATTTAAAGCACTAAAAGTTTTACATAACGTATCATCGGTGAAAAGAGTTGAAACGTTCGAGCTTGTATTGAACTTCAAAGGAGGAGCTACGGAACAAGCGCAGCTCCTAGACGACGTTATTGCGACCGGTCTGGAGGTTGTATCATATAAGCCCACGAAGTCCATAATAGAAGAGATCTATTTACGGCTTATCCCGGAAGAGGAGGCGATCTGATGGCACCCGGAGATGTGAATCAGGTGGGGACGGTCGTCAAATATGAGCTCCTGAAGTACTTGAGGAGTAGGCGTCTGTTTATACTACTTATTCTAATTGTTGTTATCAACTCACTCTTTTTAGTAATACCACCGGCGACAGGGTCAGAGTATCCTAAAGATCCCAAAGCATTCACAGAGAATATGCTGTCATTTGTGAACCTTTTAATAATCATATCGGCAACGTTCTTCGGCGCTGATGCGATTGTATCAGAGTTTGAGCAAAAAACTGGGTTTTTCCTCTTCCCCAACCCAATAAAGAGGCACATCATAATTACTGGCAAGTTTCTCGGGAGCGCTTTAGTATCCTTTGCAGGGCTCGCGCTCTATTACGCAATCATTGTGCTGTCGGTGCGGATTATCGATGGCGGTTTCGCTGCAAACGTGGGGCTCTCATTTTTGTATGCCTGCCTCTACCTCTTCGCGGTAGTCGCACTTGCATACTTCTTCAGCGCAATCATGAAAAGCACTGTGACTTCTCTTGTGCTTACGTTCTTTATGCTCTTTATGATATTGCCAATCGTCGATGCGGTTGGAGCGATAGCCAAATTTAAACCGTGGTTCTCCGTTACGTTTGCGAGCGGTATCATAACAAATATACTGAAACAGCCCTATCCGAAGGATATAGTACAAACCATACCGACGTTTGCTGGGAACGCTTCACAAGCGACTACCCCCACATCTATTACTATAGCACAATACTATCCTGGCATTAACACAAGTATAGCCGTAATGGTCGCCTATCTTATTGGAGCTTTCATATTAAGTTTAATTATAGCGAGAATGAGACAGATGTAAGAAAAAAGAGGTGATGTAAAGGATGGCAAAAAAATTCGTCGTAGAAAGCAAAAAGGGAATAGATGTACGGGAATACCGCTGCAAGCCAAGAAACGCTCTAGCGTCTGTTATGAGTGAGACCGACCTTGCAGAAGGCGTCGTATTCAAAACAGAAGATGGTAAATATGTCGTTGTATCGCGAAATGTGGCCACTATTTACGACAAATATGATGACCTACCTACCGAAGTGAAACAGCAAAAGACAGAGGCCGACCTTTAATTCAAAACGATGTAGTGGTGCGTAGCAGTCACTATGTGAACTTCGGTGTAATCTCTATTAGAGAGTGCGACGTTGTTCAAACAACGCTGTATCGCGTTCTTCTCGCGTTATTCCAAGGAGGTTCATTAACATAAGGGCGTTGCGCGGGGCTTTTCCAAGTGGGTGATTGTTGAAATAGACCCAAATGCGCTTTGAATCAAACTCAGTTTCGATCTTCTTGATTTTCTCGCTCCATGATCTAAGCTCATCTTCGGTATACTCGTAGTCATACCGCACTGACATGGATAGCGAATCATCGCTTCCGTGTTTTTTAAACCACTCTTCATAATTCCGTCCGTGGAGCCTCACGTAGACAACATCGCTCCGAGTACCCCCATTTGGAAGCAGCGTTGGAAAAGGCGGCCCATCGATAATACAAGGCCCGACCTTATGCTTTTCAAGCACGAGCTGCGTGTCGTGTTCAATGCTTTGACGATCCCTTTCAAGCCATGAAGCGTGTCTAAACTCAACAAAGTAGTTATATGAATCGGTATTGAGCATACCGAGGAACTCATCAAGCCGCTCCAAGTTGCCAGTTCGTACTCCTTTTTCCACTCGTCTCACATATGGCGTCAATTGTATGAGAATGGCTCCCAGCCTCTCATTTTGGTAAATCGGAAAAACAACCTCATTTTCAAATTGATCTATCATCTCCTTACCGCTATTAATCTCGTAAAACCTAGGAAACTTCATGGAGTACTCAAATGCGTCATATTTTTTGCTTTTTTCAATCCACACGTTGACGACGTTCTCTCCGGGTATCCTGTAATAGGTGCTGTTTATCTCGACGGTATTAAAAAATCGCGAATAATAGTCTAACCATCTTGACTTCTCATCGCTTTTATAGAACGGACCTATCCAGTCATCGTAACTCCATCCACTCGTGCCTACTTTGATTTCATTTAGTAGTTTATCCGCTGCTATGAATCCAGCCATATACCTCCAATGACCTCGATTATAGTATTCTAGCCCTTTAATTAAATTGTGTTATTAAAACCTTACTAAAACAATGATAATCTCAAGCGTCTTCGGTTATAAAATGTTACGTTTTTGTATGACTTTTAACAAGATTTGCTGAGTTTATTGCGAGCCACTACAATAATTTAACATGATAATGAGATAATAAAAAAAACAGCTCATTTGATAGCTCCTCCTAGTAGTACCATAATTTAGTTATTCTTATGTCGAGCTGTCTCAGATGCAGTAGATGAAGATACTGTTTAAAGCACATGATATTAATACGGGCAAGATAAACACTCAATTGTGAAAGTAAAAGCATTTACTTTAAGTACGTGTTCCCATTGCCGCATGGCGAAGCAGTTTTTAAGGCAGCATAACGTTGATTGTGAGTATGTCGATGTTGATCTGCTCGAGGGTGATGAAAAAACTGAGGTGTTGAAGGAAATCTATGAGCTCACTAAAGGCTATTCGTTTCCTGTAATAGTAATCGGAGACTGCGTCCTCGTGGGCTTCAATGAAACAAGACTAAGAAAAGAATTAGGATTATAATGGAGAAACTATGAACAAGGAGCAGTATCTTGAAGCCATAAGGAAAGCGAGCGTGAGGACTGGAAGGCATTTAAATCCAGATCAAGATACCGTCAACGAGCTCGTTGATGGGATATTAAAAAACAAGGAACGCTACGGATATCATTGCTGTCCTTGCAGAATGGCAGCTAATGACATCGAGAGAGATAGGGATATAATCTGCCCTTGCATTTATTGTGATCCTGACGTCGAAGAATTTGGGGCTTGCTATTGTGGGTTATATGTCAGTGAAGAATGTGCATCAGGCAAAAAAGAGGTTCCGACCCAAATACCGGAGCGACGCCCTGTTGAAAAATGGCTTCAATACTAAGCGAGTGATAAAGTAGGCTAGGTTGTAATATTGAGCTTACAGTGTTTTAAGGTGGTGTTGTTTAACTATTATTTTGCTAAACATAGCATCTCTAGGACTCCGTGCCACCCTTTTCGTCATAGCTAACTTATATCTACCGCTCAACATACGGGGCTTTGATGGATGACGACAGCGAGTTCATACGCGGCTCAACAGTTTAGAGGCGAGCCTTTACGATAAGGTCGTAATCGCAATTTTCAACTCCATTAACGTTTTTGATTTCGCTCTCTAAGCCTATATCTTCAGTTAGCCAATGCATAATGGTTTCTGTTGTTCAATGTTTGGTATTATAGGCAATATGAACTTTCATACATCATTCTGGTTCCATGCAAAGCAAACCGGATGAATATGGTTTCATCTTGTTGATTTTGCTCTATCGCCCGTTCTACTTCTCCCTTTGTGGCCGATCACGTCTTCGACATATCGTTTTAATCCGCCCAACGACAATCTGAGAATATTTTTTGTCGTTCGCTGTATGACAAAGTTGAGTTGATTTGATTGAGTTTCAGCAAATTCCTCTGTAACGGCGACAATCGTTTTAGCCCCAAATGGAACAAATTCGTAACTCGTAACGCCATTTGATCCCAGTACTTCTCCGACCCACGTGATTTTTCTAGCCGGAAAAACCTCCCTCACAACAGATTTTATTGTAATTTCTTCCGGCGTAAAATCACCCTTATACTTCTGAACGAACATCCCCCCAGGAACCCATAAGCTTCCTCCGGTATATTTGATGCGCTCCGATTATTAATGGGTTCCACTCACCCCAGTTATAAATGTCAGTAAATACCTCCCACACGAGCTGAGGTGTTGCGTTAATTTCAATCGAATTTGAAACAGATATGGCCACTTTAAGCTAACTTGTACGATATCATAATTAGATTTTTCTCTTGCTATTCATGTGGGCCATATGATTTTTTAATTGGTTGGGGAAGTTATAAGAGGATTTCTTCTGTGCTATCAAAATGAAAAGCGATATATAATTTTAAAGACGTTGTAGATTGAATCTTCAGTACCATATCAAAATAGCTCCAGATTATGGCGTCTCCAATTTGTGTATTAATGGACGAAATAAACGTAATACGTAAGATATGATAGTTGTTGCAATCCCTTCAGAAGATGACAAATGCCTTACATCCAAGGTCGCCGAACATTTTAGATCAAGTCCCTATTTTACAATTGTTGAAATTGATGAGATGAGAATTCAGCATTGTCAAGCTGTGAAAAATAGCGAAGTAACATCACCTCCGATGTTGTTCAGATCTTTGGGCGTAAATGTAGCACTTGTCAATCGAATCGGACCAGGTCAGCTACAACTTCTTAAGAAAGTTGGAGTTAGCGTCCTTGGTGGGGCATCGGCAGATGTTGAATGTACACTCACACAGTTTCTTGACGGTCGACTAAACCTAGTTGACAAAGCTCCAATCTGTAGTGGTCATTGCGCGGACTAATTGTATCCGTCGGTATTACGTCTTTATATGGTCGTATATCCAGTTAACAACATCCACTAGTACGATGTCGTGCTTCATCGTTATTTCCCAGCAAGACGTGTTTCATCGATTTATACAATATTAGTTTTTTATCGAGGCTGGTAATTTTGTCTAACAACTCTACGCTGCCTGACGGATCAGCGATTGTGTCAGCGCTGCCATGGAGTAAAAGACATGGGGACTGTTATAAAGCGTGCACAATCAAACACTGTTTTTTGCGCTTTTAGAATTTCCGAAAATAGTTTAACGCTCATGGTATCGTGCATGAGCTCGTCTTCCTTAGTTTGTGACGTAACGTGGTTTGTATAGCCAAACCTAAAAAATGCTGCAGGGTATAAGATGGCTAGTTTCTGTAGCTCATCAATATCCTCGCTTGACAGAGTTACCTGAGGTCCAAGTTTTAGAAATGGTGCTGAGGCTATTGTACCTTCAATAGCTTTGGGATTTTTAATTGAAAAGAGGAGTGAAATGAGCCCCCCCAAGCTTGAGCCGAGTAAAAAGGTTGGACCTCTTTCAATTTTCGACAATTCTACGAAGCGGTGTAAATCGTCGAGCAATTCTTGAAAGGTGTCCACATACCCGCGTATTCCTTCCGATTTACCGTGTCCCCTCTGGTCGTAGGAGCTGAAGTTTAAACCCGCCTCTAATAGGAACTGCCCAACGTGTTTGCTCCTGCCGCTATGACTTCCGAAGCCGTGAACTCGTATCACAACTGCTTTTGGCTCTGCAATCTTCCAATTTCGATAAAAAAGTCTGACATTTCCTACTCCTTCGAAATAACCTTCATGATACTGCGTGGCTTTATTCAAACATATTGCCTCAAAATTTCACGTATGCTGATTGAAAGTATATTCTTATAGTCTTAGAGTAATTCACAACGATTACATGACTCTATGAACACTAAATTAGCTTAGTTATTCGCGGGGATAGCCGTGTGGTTGACTGCCGATATAGCTTTGTGGCGTTGGCTCAGAATAATAGAGCACACACCATATTCCATCCTACTAGTAAGTGATCTATGTTATAATGATCAACGTCCAAAAAATGCCTACGTTATTGTTTTTCTCTCTCAAGTCCACTCGTGTTAGATGTGTTTGCTCATAGTAATGACAAATTTTTTCTTTGTTAGTCGTAGATGTTCGCGGTGGCATGAGTTGCCAGCGATGCAAAAACGTTGGAAAATCATGGCGGAGAAGCAAAAAAGGCAAATTCAACATGACATGTTCAGTGAATTGTCAATTAATTAACTGAGCGCGTTCAGCATTATTAGATAGTTTTTGAACCCAATCGATTCTTATATTGTCAAAACTGGATTCAAAGTATTTTAGATAAACATCCTTAAATGTTACCACGTCAAAACCTCTTGCATTAACGGCTTTACATACCTCATCAAGCATATGAGGCGTTATCGTACCGAAATCGGTACTGTCATCTGACACGTCATGGATTAAAAATACAACCCATTCACCATCATTTGTTTCATTAAGCCATTTAGCAACTTGATCCACGCTTGTGTTTGAATTCAGTATTTTGACGTTTATCCTAGTGAAATCATAGGGCGGATAGTTAGGGTAAGAATCAGACGTGCTTAAAATTTGATAGTACTTTTTGCATAAGTCCTCTGAAGCATAGTCCCAAGCCCCGTAAGGGTAGACAAACGTCGTTGTATTGATGCCATTTGAGTGGAAATACTCTTTAGACACATTAGCTTGATATTCATCAACAGTATGTGTGTGGTTGTAGGAATGGCTAGCAATTTCCCAACCATGAGCATAGAGCGATTTAACGTCGTTAATGTTCATATATCCCGGTAACTCTACTTGAACTGCTTTTGATACCACTGCGCTCACTCCCACATATCCGTACTTGTCGAGAATCGGTTTAGCAACCTCTTTTGTGCTCTTATGTCCATCATCAAATCTGAATGTGACCAGTGGTTTGCCTTTGCACTGAATTCTCTCCACTCTAATGTTTTTTAGCATCACTTGACCTTTCGAAGCGGTATATCCGCCCACTTTTATGGCGGTAACGCCAACAGGAACCTTAAAAGTGACTGATTCTTGTCTCCATGTTTGTGTGGTTAAGTTAGTCTCGATACACGTCAGAGTTGAGGTATCGACAATAGGTGTACCGTCGCTGGCGAAGCAGACAGCCGTTGTATTTGCGCTTCTTATCACGTCGTAGCTAAAGCGGCATATGCAGCCGGGCTCTACGCTGTATGAATTTTTTGAGAGCCATGTGACTTTTTCATTAGCGACTGATACATCGATTTTTAAAATTCCATTCGTGTACTCATAACTAAAAACGTCCTTTCCGTTGCTGGTGACATTCCAACCAACTTGCGCGTTAGACGAGACTAGAGGAGTACTTATGACAGTTATTATTGATATGATGAATAATCCAAATATTTTACTTTTCATCTTCAGATTTTAGTAATTTCGATATAATAACCATTTTACACGTAAAAGCATGTCGGTGTGAGGGTTTATATTAACTGCATATTTTCGAATTTGAATCCAGCAGACAAAACAAGCAAAATCTCACTTTTATTACTTTGGTAATTAAAAGTGATAATTAATGAAATATTTACGGCTTTTGTGCAATTTTATTAATGGTGTATTGAAGGACTTCTCTTTATCAATTGACCTAGCAATTTCGTTTTCTAACTTCATTGACATGACGTAATATAGCGGTAGCGTTATAGCCACAGCCTTCTCGAAGCTTTGCTTCAATAGGAAGACTTTAGCTTTGCACGTCTTCATCCTCACCGTACCTAATCACTGGAATATGCGATGGAAGATTCTTTAAAATTTACTTCCTCGTTCTGATGTTAGAAATAAACTCAGAAGTTGCGCTTATGCGATTTTGTCGATTAAATAAAAATAAATAGAATGCGTGTTGGAAAAGAGCTTAAATCACGGGCGTTATTAATAAATAAATAATTGTCAGGCGTCCACTGGTAACCCTTTCAACAATATAGAGCATGTGCCGACAAAAAGTGACTTTGTTTTATACCTCAGCATTGCACAGTCAGCACAAAATTTTCAATTTGGTTGAAGAGCTGTTAAAATGGTAGAAAGGAAAGCAGAAGTGAGGCTACAAAACTGATGAGCATAATACCGTTTACCCTTTTCATCAACTGGATGTTTATTTATATTTTGAACGTTTATCTTAGTGTTACCGGTAATCTATTGGCGAAATTGATCTGCACCTTTGTGGATGGATTTACGATGAGGAGGTCGAAGGGGTACTTTTCGATGACCTTCCCGAAGACTGGATGTGTCCTTCCTGCGGTGCGGACAAGTCTATGTTAGAGAGGTTATAGTCGTAAGCAACAACCACTTGTCTTAGAATCTCGAGCATTAAGGAATTAACCGCCAGCTTAACGTAACTAATCGAATCTAAGGTATGGCGCCTACCCACGGCTGATTTGACAGTGATTGAATTGTCGAATGCATACGCTTCCACAATTCTGAAGCCTGTTTTGTATTTGTAAAAATAGTATTACATCAATGGTAAAGTTAAGATGGGGTATTGCTTAAGTACCAAAATCTGCATTAGAGATCTTAATATCACCCATTATGACGACATCGTCAAACTGCACGATTAAATTCTCTTCAGGGGGAGAATATTGGAACTTAATGAGCAATACGGATACTTTTGGTTCGTGCTTAGCAGCTTTGACGTAGTTGCGCAATAATAAATCATTTGATGCCATCGGCAGCTTTGTATAACCTACTGAACTGTTATTCGTGAATTTGTTCGCTTCAGTGATTGAATTAAACCGTTGGATTACGTAGGATACGGTGCCGCTTTCGTTTGTTATCGTATTTGAAAAAGTGTAATTTAGTATTGCTACCTTGTTGCCTTCATATTTAGCGCTGACGTTCGTGACTGATGAATTTTTTTTAGCGTTGTCTTTCAGTGATTCAACAATTGCTAGCACGATTTTGTCGGTTTCTGCCCGTTTTGAATTTAACTCACTATTGGTACTCGAGTTTGAAACACACCCCAAAGTTGCAATTGAGATCATGCCAATTACCAGCACTATTAAGGCGCTCCTCCTCATTGAAAACCAATGTTACAAAGGGTTAACCACTACATAAATTATGGGTGGCTAAAATTGTGATCGAAAGTGTGCTAGTGTAATAATTTCTTTAGGAAAGTACATAGAAAGATGAATCCATCAGCAAAGATTACTAAACCTCCTAAAAAGGTGAAAATAAATCCTGGGTTTATTGGAGCTGAAATCACAATTCCTCGCTCAAATAACATGAGTTTCAATATTAGAAACCCGTAAAAAGCGAGATATAATATAAAGCTGCCGAATAGGAGGTTTAAAATTCTAAGTTTATTCGTATGTAAAATTAAGAGAGAATAAATGGTAATAAATAGCGCTACTAAAGAAACGATGACTATGCTAACGCTAACTGGCACCGCTTTTATAATTACGCTATAATTGTTGGAGTAGAGCGGGTCTATTCTAATATCTATGCCCTTAGTTATTTGATATCCATCTGTAGACCAAGGAAAAATTGCACCCAGGATCACGTAAATGACGCCAACTAGTAAAAGTGAGAGCGTTTTTTGATTCTCTGATAATATATGGTTTACCTGTTGTCTGTTGATTTTTATCACCTAAAGCACTTCTCGTTACCTATAATTTCACTTACAATGAACTGACCAAGTCACAGCTACTAACAATAATGTGCCTGCTCATAGATATAGCGCAAGTTTATTATAATTGGTTTCTAACTTCGTCAGCAGATATAAACCTTAAACGTGCAGTGAGAGCTAAGGCATCATTCATTGCTTTTTATAAATGCTGAAAAGTTTCGCTATCCCACGCGAGTGGTGAACCTATTTATGCTTTACTTTGCATTTGATTAGATGAAAGGTATCGTAGTTACGAGGAGATAACGGTTTTACAAAGTGGCAGGTCCATCGTCATCCTATTGCAACAAGCTTTAGAGAATTCTTGACGTAGATGCGGAGTTCGTTTGGTTATTACAGCTCAAAGTTCTGTTTACTTAGCGGACGACGTAACCTACGTAAGTTTGCCGCTTTGGCATTCATATAGTATTGGCAACAATTGGCATTTTTACCTAGTGTTATCAATTCTGAAATCGCAAAAAGAGACATAGACTCTTTTATCAGGAATTTATTTAGTTTGTTAATTGCTAATTAACTATTAAATTCCATCGATAAAAATCAGTTACCAACAATAAGCTTTTTATATTGTGAACAATATTACATTGATGTATACTAACATACATTGTTGTATCATTATGGTCTCACATAATATCTCGACAGACAGTTCAAAGATAAACTTTGCACAAAAATTGTATGAGAGACATCTCTCGGCCACTGAAGCGTATTCAGCTTATAATTATATAATACAGGGCGCGAGCAATGCGGAAATCGGTGCAATCCTGATGGGGCTAAAGTGTAGAACAGAGAGCACTGAGGAGA
This sequence comes from Methanobacteriota archaeon, assembly GCA_963748445.1. Lineage (GTDB taxonomy): Archaea > Halobacteriota > Bog-38 > Methanoflorentales > Methanoflorentaceae > DASPRZ01. The sequence goes on along the minus strand of CAVVIU010000002.1, from coordinate 173,498 downwards.
TTCTAGGATTTGCTCGCGCTATGCGAGACACTTGTGTTAAAGTTGAACCGCGTCTTAGCAATGGGCTCTTAGACACATGTGGAACCGGTGGAGACGGCTCTGGAACATTTAACGTAAGCACTGCATCTGCTCTAGTGGCTTCAGCTGCAGGATTGTTCGTGGCAAAGCACGGTAACTACTCCGTGACTTCTCACTCAGGGAGCGCTGACGTCCTCAAAGAACTTGGAATAAGTATCGTTATGGATTCAGAAATGGTAAGAAGATCAATCGAAGAGCGAAAGTTTGGCTTTATGCTCGCTCAAAAGTTTCATCCAGCGGTAAAGAGGGTCGCTCACATACGGAGAGCGCTTGGATTTAGAACCATTTTTAATATACTCGGCCCTCTTACAAATCCCGCAAACCCAGACGCCCAAGTGGTTGGGGTGTATGACTCCCGATTATGCAAACCCTTAGCAAACGTGTTAAACGAAATTGGACTAAAAAGGGCGTATGTAGTGCACGGGGATGGACTCGATGAGTTCACAAACACAGGAAGCACACTAGTTTCGGAGCTTAAGGGCAAGCGAGTGGAATCATATGAGGTCACTCCTGATGACTTTGGACTTGAAATGGCTAAGAAGTCCAGTTTAGCAGGCGGGAGTCCTCAAGTCAATGCAGCCATCATTGAAGGACTTTTCAACGGACACGTGAAGGATAAACACAAGGATGAATTCTTGCTATTAAATGCTGGCGCGGCAGTTTCTGCCGGAATCGGTTGCACTATTGTTGAAGGAATTGAAATAGCCAATAACGTCGTAGAAGAGGGGCTTGCCCTGAGAAAGCTGAACGAGCTGAGGGGTGAATTGTAATGTTCATAAAGGTGTGCGGTCTGACGAGTGCAGAGGACATCTTTGCAACAGTAAAGTTCGACGTTGATGCCGTCGGCTTTATTGTAGACGTTCCAGTGAGCACACCGCGCAAAGTCTCGGTATTTCTTGCACGAAACCTCATAGAGATGGCGAAAGACTGTGGAGCGCACACTGCAGCGGTGATCATGCCGGAAAACGCTAACGAGGCGCTGGAAGTATCTCGCGTCTTAGAACCTGACTATCTACAGATTCATTGTATTTTGCCCTATTTTGAGCAAAAGCGCATCTATGAAGAATGCGGATCTAAAGTAATTACGGTGGTAAATGTCAACTCAAAAGTCAATTACGATTACACCGACTATGTACTCGTAGACAAAGATGCGAGAAACAATCCTCCGAGCATTGAATTTAGCAAGAGCGTCGTGGAGGCGTGCAAGAAACCGGTTTTGGTAGCTGGAAATTTAACTCCCGCCAATGTCAGCTATGTTGTAGAGAAAGTGAAGCCCTTTGGAGTTGACGTTGCGAGTGGGGTCGAGAGAGCGGGTAAAAAGGATGCATCACTCATAGGTTCATTCGTACAAAGTGCGCGGGAGGCAGCTTGTTATGTATAAATCGCCCTTATTGGAGTCAACACTGGATAAAGATCGATTAATTGAACTGCAAAACGGATTAACGAGGCCATGTATTATTCCTGTCGTCTTAAAAATCTTAACCTCATCGAGTCTAAATGGCGTGAGCCCACTAGGCGTTGTAAAGCTACTTGATAGAGAGGGAACACAGTCATATCTGCTTGAGTCAACTTCAAAGATCCCTAGCATCGAGAACGGCACTTACTCCTTTGTCGGGTATAATCCTGCTGCGCGAGTCACGGGAGATGTTGGTTCAAATTCAATCGAAATCGAGTTTTTTGATGATTCATTACAGGAAACGCTAGTAAAAAGCATTCGAGATGCGGGGGAAATCTCACTGGGAGAGAAAGTGACTCTTAAAGTCAAATACGGTTTTGATATATTCGATGCCTTGCGAAAATGTGTACAGTTTGCTAGTTATCAGGATCAGGATTCGAATAGCCTAATTAGAACAATCTGTAAAAGGCAATTCTTCAGCGGTGGAGCGATAGGGTACATAAGTTACGACGCGGTAAAGGAGTTACAAATTCGAACCCCCACGAATGATGTAAGGGGTCACGCATTTGAATTCTACATTATCAAAGATGTCTTGGTGTTCGATCATTCTGAAGACTCTCTCTACGCTATAGTTAATTTACTTATAGATAGTACGAGCGACGTAGAGGAGCTTATCGAAGACCTAAACAACAGGATTTATCAACTTAAGTACTACGTCCGGAAATCTTCAGGTTATGTAGATTCGCAATATTTCGATAAACAACCGCTATTTAGTAAACATAACCTCAAAGCTAGCATGACGAAAGAGGAATTCGAGCGTGCCACCACAAAAGCCATAGAACACATTTATGCCGGAGATATTTTTCAAATAGTTCTTTCAATACGCCACGAAACTGAAATCAGATGCGATTATCAGGGTGGATTCGCTCATGATCTGACGGCTGACGAGAAGTCGCATTTTGAAAGAATGCTTTATGAAGAACTGAGAAGACTAAATCCGAGTCCGTATATGTACTTCTTGCGGTTTTGTGATGTCTCGATTATTGGGTCGAGCCCAGAGACTCTTTTTTCGGTTTGCAGCAATAAGCTCTTCACCAATCCAATCGCAGGAACTTGTCCTCGAGGGTCGGATGAACTTGAGGATGTAACTTTTGCAAACAGCATGCTGAACGACCCTAAGGAGAGGGCTGAGCATTTAATGCTTGTAGACCTCGGCCGTAATGATGTGCGGAGTGTCTGCGAAGGTGGCTCAGTAGAAGTAATTGACGAGATGTCAGTCGTAAGATACTCGCACGTACAGCACATCGAAAGCACGGTGGCAGGTACGTTGCGAGACGACTATGATGCATTTAGTGCAGCTCGAGCTGTGATGCCAATGGGAACTGTATCAGGCGCTCCAAAAATTAGAGCAATGGAGTTAATAGACAACTACGAACCTGTGCCGAGGGGAATTTATGGCGGTGGAGTTGGATATTTCGCATTTAACGGTGACTCAGACTTTGCAATCGCGATTAGGACGTTTATCACTGAGGGGACAAAGGTCTCTTATCAAGCAGGTGCAGGTATTGTTGCCGATTCTGTTCCGCGACGAGAGTTCGAAGAGGTAAAAAGGAAATTGGCAGCACTAGAGGCTGCGCTTTGCAACGTCACAACATCAGTGGAGTGAAAGACGATGAACGCACATGTGCAAGGAAAAGAACAGCATAGTCATAGTAACCCTCTTAAGATTCTGTTTATCGACAACTTTGACTCGTTTGTATGGAACCTCGTCGATTATGTATCAACGTTTGGCCACTTCACGAAAGTTGTAAAGAACGAAGTGCCGATGCCTGACGTACGGTTGTTTGACCCGGACGTGATAGTAATATCGCCTGGTCCTGGCAGTCCAGAAATACCTAGCGACATAGGCTCGTGCCTCGAAATAATACGAGAGTTCGAAGGCACGCCAATACTTGGAATATGCCTTGGACATCAGGCAATAGGCACTGCGTACGGCGCGAGACTCATAAGAGTCAAGCCAGTCCATGGAAAGCCCGATAAGATATTCCACGACGATTCCTTGATATACAAAGGGCTTCCAAATCCTATCATTGCGGGGCGCTATCATTCTCTTGTGTTAGACAACCTTCCTCCTGAGCTCAAAGCAACTTCGTTTACGGAAGACGGTATTATAATGGGGATAAAGCATAGAGATTTCCCAACATACGGCCTTCAGTTTCATCCTGAAAGCGTGCTAACTCCTTCAGGCAAATCGATCATTGGCAACTTTTTAGATGCCGCACATCAAAGTGTCCGGAGGTTATAAATGGAAGCGCACACTGATGTCTTGGGCACGTTGTTAAGCCTGAAAATCCCAGAGATATCTGTCGATTCTGAATCTACACCAAAAAGAGATATTATCAAGAGCATTACGTCAGCTCGCGATGACGGAAGAGTGCCGGTTATTGCTGAAATCAAACATAGTGCCTTTGGGAAGCGACTAACTGAGAAGTCACTAGTTGAAGCGGCATTTGAAATGATTCGCGGGGGAGCAGCTGCGCTATCGGTGCTCACAGATGGGTATTTTTTTGACGGCTCGATAGATGACGTCAAGACGATACGTAATTGCGTTAATATTCCGGTACTCAGGAAGGACTTCATCAGGACGGCCTGAACAGCTAAAACAAGTGAGATCCGATGCGGCGTTACTTATCGTGCGACTAATTACACGGCTCAATTGCGACATCAACGACTATGTGGAAACTGCTCTATCCCTTGACGTGGAGCCGCTTGTCGAGGTAGGAAGCATCGCGGATGTTGCAGCGATATTGGACCTTGATCCCAATTTCATCGCCATAAACAATAGAGATCTAGAAACGCTCAACGTCGATTTGTCAACGACAGAGCTGCTAGCTCCGATATTGAAACGGCTTTTCAGCAAGGCAACGTTGATAAGCGCAAGTGGGATCAACGTGCCGCATGATGTTGAAAGGGCCCTCTTGGCAGGATGCGATGGGATTCTCGTAGGAACTTCCATAATGCAAAGCTCTGATATTGCGGAAAAAGTAAAACAGCTCGTATATTACAGGAGGTCCGCACACGGTGAAGGGTAAGAAAGGGATGTACGCCAACTATGGGGGACAGTACGTTGCCGAGACCCTCATGGAGCCTCTGCTAGAACTCGAGAGAGCCTATGGAACATTGAAAGACGATCCCGAGTTTAGGTCCGAGTTCGATTACAATTTGAAGAACTACGCAGGTAGACCTACTCCGCTTTACTGTGCGAAGCGTTTTTCTGAGCGTTGCAATCTGAAAATTTACCTGAAGCGTGAGGATCTCTGTCACGGCGGCGCGCATAAAATAAACAACGTGATAGGTCAGGCCTTAATAGCAAAAAAACTCGATAAAAAAATCGTAATCTGTGAGACTGGAGCAGGACAGCACGGAGTAGCGACGAGTATGGCATGTGCAATGATGGGCCTTGAATGTCAGGTTTACATGGGAACTCGTGACATGGAACGCCAGAAGCCGAATGTGATTCGAATGCAGCTTCTCGGAGCTGACGTGATTCCGGTAGAAAGTGGCTCCTGCACACTAAAAGATGCTGTAAATGAAGCGTTACGGCAATGGACTGCAAATGCCGAAAATGCCTATTATCTCATGGGTTCAGCCCTGGGTCCGCATCCTTATCCGGCGATGGTGAGAGATTTTCAGAGTGTGATAGGAATAGAGGCTAAAAATCAGATTCGTGAATGTGAAGGGCGACTGCCTGATGCAATTATAGCTTGTGCTGGAGGCGGCAGCAATGCAATGGGAATTTTTACCCCATTTTTGGATGATGACGTCGAACTCATAGCTGTAGAGGCAGGAGGTGTAGCTACTGACGGTAACCAGATCCTCGGCATGAAAGCGCCCCATGCAATAAGGCTCACTAACTGCGACGTTGGGGTCTTCCACGGCATGAAGACGAGAGTTCTGCAAGATAGACACGGCCAGATACTTGAAACAACAAGTATAAGTGCAGGTCTTGATTACTCGGGAGTTGGACCTGAACTCGCGCACCTTGTAGACATTGGAAGGGTTCTGCCGAGATTCGCTCGAGACGACGAGGTTCTTACCGCTTTTGAAATTCTATGCAGGACCGAGGGTATCATTCCTGCGCTTGAATCATCACACGCTCTAGCCTATGTAGCAAGGGCGTGCGATGCTGGAGAAATCGAACCGGGAGCGCTTGTGATAATAAATCTGTCTGGTAGGGGGGACAAGGACGTAAATACCGTAGTTGAACGAAGGGGGCTTGAAAATTAAAGTAAGAAATAGACTGACGGAGCGCCTGAAAGGTAAGAAATCGCTTGTTGCGTATATAATGGCGGGAGATCCTAACTTAGAAAAAACTGCCGAATACATTTGTGCCCTCTCGCCTGAGGTTGATGCGCTAGAACTCGGAGTCCCATTTTCAGACCCGATAGCTGACGGTCCTGTAATACAACGGGCAGGTCAGAGGGCTCTTAAAGGGCGTCCTACAACGTTGGCTGATATTTTATCGCTACTTCAAGAGATTCAAACAGACGTCCCCACAATTCTCATGTCATATTATAACCTCATTTATCGCTACGGGGTATCAAAACTTACACGCGACGCGAGCGACGTTATAGACGGTATAATTGTTCCTGATCTCCCCCTCGAAGAGGCTTCAGAGCTCAGAGAGTACTGCAATAATAACAACCTTTGTAATATCTTTCTGATAGCTCCAACCACCTCCAACGAAAGAATGGCCCAAATCCTCAAGTCTACAAGTGGCTTTGCATACATCGTCTCCCGCCTCGGAGTTACTGGAGGTACGACAGATTACATACAGTTAAGAGGCCTTATTAGCAGAGTACAGTCCGTTGAGAGCCGATACGAACTTTTTGAAGTACCTAAATTGGTGGGATTCGGCGTTTCAAAACCCTTAGATGTTAAAAATGTAATTTCTGCGGGAGCTGACGGTGCAATTGTGGGATCAGCTCTGGTTAGGGAGGTTGAAAACGGGATATCTCCTGGCGATCTTGCACACATTGCTCGATCCCTTAAAAAAGCCACTATAAGTAAACTTGCTGAAGTTGAGACGTAATGGCGTCTACCGAACTTAACTTGCGTGTTACTTTTCGTTGCTTCGTGACTACGGTGAAACGTAGGTGCTAGATTTCATACTTCGATTCCCAGTCTTCCAGCCATAATTAAGTAAAAACCAGCTAGGCCTCGCCATGTTCCCCATTTTTTGGCAATACTGCGCGCATCTTCGCTGGATATTTTTTTATCGTTACAATAAAAGTGCGACATAATTTTCCTTAACCCTAAATCATCAGCAGGGATCGCCTCTAATTTATGCATTCCTCTGATTAGTGTGAGTTCTGCCGTCCAAACTCCAACTCCACGCAATTTACAGAGCTCATCAACGATTTCAATTGTATCGTTATGACTTTTGAACGTCTCTAGATCTAGCCGACCGTTTGAGACTAACGCTGCTATGTCTCTGATATATTCCGCTTTTCTCGTGCTCAACCCACACGAGCGAAGCTGCGCAATCGTCGCTGACGCCAAGATTTTGGCTGTAGGAAAAGCATAGTAGATACTCTCATTAATTTTTATTACGTCGCCAAAAGTTTTAATCATTCGTTTTTGGAGGCTAAATGCCGCATCTAGCGAAATTTGCTGCTCCGTTATAGATGAAATCAATGCTTCAAAAACAGTTTGAGTTGCTGGACTTTTTAATCCTCTAAGTTGCTTAATTAATTTTAACATGAATGGGGTCAGACCCGACCTCTTTATAGAACTGCGTGAGATCAAAATCTAAGTTAAAAAGATTAGAGACGATTCCTTTAGCAATGTTTAGACGCTCGTTTAAAAGCTCTTTCTTGCCTCTTACCTCAACGAGAAGCTCGGGCTTATCGATTGTTCCGACAGATGAGACGACGATGAGAACTGGTTCATTTATTAGTCGTATAACCTGCCAATACTTGCCCCCACCGTATTTACGAATTTGCTTGTCGCCATCTGAAAAAATTGAGGCGCTTAAACTAAAATCAAATGGGGCGACAGGGGATAATACTAGCTTCATATTAAAATGAAGGAGCTTCATATTAAAATGAAGGTAAAAGGAAATGTAGAGGCATCTTGAAGATTGGGATGTCAAGCATGCGCAAGAAGCGCCGATTGATGTTCAGTTGAGTGATCGGCGCACCCTCATGGAGTTACAATTAGGCGCCTCCCGAAATCAACAGCCGAATCTCTACTTAACTGATCAAGCAAATCAAAGCGCTTGCCAATTTTTTTAAAAACGCCTTCTATTACTTCCCTATCGGCTTTGTCCAGCTTGCTGACATTAAAGTTACCCGTGAATCCTTGTGCATCCCAGACGTTTTCAGGGACTAACTGTTTTAGTGAAGCTAAGTAATCCGGGATCTTTTCCTTCCAGAGACCGGAAAAAACCGCAAAAACTGCTACCTTCTTTCCCATCAAAGCAGAACGATTTTCTTTCAAGAAGTCAACCACACTGTTGAGGGGTTTCCCCCCGTATATCGGAGATCCAATTACAATTAAATCGTGATCAAGTTTCTTTACGTCTGTAACCTTTTTTACGTCGGCGACACACTTTTTACTGATCCCTTCAGCAATCCAGTTTGCAATCGATTCAGTCGAGCCGTATTTGCTATCATACAGGACGATGCATTTCATACGTTGATCTTGCGCATCAAAATAAATAAAGATATCCACATGTGCGCCTAAAAGCGGATGATTTCTTAGCTAATCGTGAAATCAATTGAACTTTTTCCCGCTGTTCTATCTGGGTAACTCACAACGTTTTATGAAGTCCTGAAGCCCAATATAATTATTGCACACTCCTACACACTGACATTTGCGGGTAACTTGGTTCGTACAGACATAAAATGAAGAACGAGCATTAAACACCTCTTATTTTGGGTGTATTCTGATTAATATGGATGTCACCTTCTTTCTCATTGAGTCGTCTCTCAAACGATTTTTTTTAGTAAACTCAAATATCAGTGCATTGTGAGTAAAATTATTAAAGTAAACGCTGAAATGTAATAGTGGTGATATTTGTGGCTTTAGTGAAGATACCGCGCATGGATAAAACGGAATATGACCAATTGATTCGAGAAGGGTACATCAGTCGAATTGCCTTCAAAGGCGAAGAGTATCCCTATATTGCGCCATTTTTATATGTTTTTGATGGAAATTTCATATATTTCCTTTCAACAAAGTACGGAAAAAAGATGCAACTCTTCCAGCAAAGCCCTAATGTGGCGGTTGAAATCGAAAAATATAGCTCAGACCTTGCGAATTATACGTTTGTAACATTGATAGGACGCCTTAAACAAATTGAAGACCCTAGAGAAGACACAGCCATACGAGAGAAGTTCGTGGAGCTGATTAAGAACAAACATCTTTCGAAAAACATTGTAGCCGCCCTCGGTCACTCACCTGAAGAACCCATTGAATCAATTGTAACGGAAAAAAGAAGCCTCATATGGAAGCTTGTACATGTCGAGGATATAGTAGGGCTTAAAAACGTCTAAAAAGCCTTCAGAACGAACTTTAAATCGCTTATAATCTTGTTAACGGCAAATCAGTAAAACGTTAGCTATCGATATTAGATCAAATTGAGTGAATGAGTATACATGAATAGCCGTACTTTTTACTCTCTCTAATTCTCTTTAACGTTAGATGAGTTTTTCAGAGTAAGAATAAAGAACAGTAAAGCCGGCCCTTTTTTGCTGATTTAGACGTGCAAGAAAATGACCTCGTCATAACACAAACTTCTTTCGTTGGTGGTTGTCCGTAGAAACGCCGTTAAAATTCAAACATACAACATCCACGCACGTCACTAAAGTTTTAACTATTTGTACTTGCTGCCCCTTGTAGTATAACGACGCCCTCTCCTGCACATAATCGTTTTATCTCTGTAAAGCCATAACTTTGCAATGCGGATTCTAATTGTTTAGAAGTAACTCCCTTTTTGCCGCGTCTTGCGTATCTTTCTAGAGTGCTCAGAGATGACCACTCATCTACGTTGTCAGTCACAAAGTTGCGAAGGATCACCAACCCTCCCGGAGTGAGACAGCTCTTGGATATTGCCAGCAACTCGAGTAAGTCATTATAAGAAGCCGTAACATTTGAAATGAACACAACGTCAAAGTCCTGCTGAGGTCTGAAGTTTTTATAATCTCCCGCGATTATCTGTACACGCTCTTGCGCTCCATATTTACTAATGAATTCTTTCGTTATCTCAGTCACCTCGGGGAAATCGAGCACCCAAGCTTTTAAGTTCGAATATTTTTCCGTAAAGAAAATACTGTAGAGTCCGTGGCCTCCACCTATATCAAGTAACCGACTACGCCCCGATAGGTCAACCTTTTCCACCGCAATCTGAACTCCCCCTAGCAGAGCGATTGACGCTATTTTATTCAATACTTCACGCGACCAATAATCTTTTGTTATATCAATGCTTTCTGGACCTTGCGTCACGTACTTTCGCAAAATGGCGTTAGTCTCTCTATCGTCAAATATCTCTTTGCCTAAATACATTGTGCGTTGACTATTGAGATACTGACTGGAAATGCTGGTATTTACGTATAGTAGATCCTCATCAGCCACTATAACATCAACGAAGCCAAATTTATACAATACGGTAAGAAAGTACTCGATGAATTGTCCGTCAATTTGAAGTTCATTTGACAAATGTTCCACCGTAATTGGACGTTCCATTTTCGAATATAGGTCAAGATCCATTGAAAGCCTCACGACCTCAAACAATTTTCTGTAGCTGATTAACAGTTTGACTTGAGCGGGTATTGAGTCATAGTTCACTAGTAGCCCTCCTGTAATCAAGTAAAATAACCTATTAGAACGATCCGTTATATTATCTCCGATTGGGTATTTCTCTATTAAGCTAGCTCCATTAAAACGATGGGTCGCATAAAGAAGTATTTGAGCTTATTAGTGCGGGTGCTTATTGATAAGGTGTTGTATCCAATAAAACACCACATGATTAATTAATAGTATTATCTACATGTGTAATTTGAACGATATTTTTGATTGCCCGCTAGGTCGAAAGCAGAAGAAATTCGCTATAAGAGGAATGAAATGAAATACAAATGTAATGAAAAGAGTTGCCCACATTACATAGAATGTCAGTTTTACTTTGAAGATCCAAATGTGACCAAATATGAAAGATCCAAGTCGGCATCCGGTAAACAATTATGTATATTCTACTGGGGGACAGGCCGCCTGAAGGCGATGGAGAGATAATTGAGCCAAATTGTCTATCATTCGCTTGTTTGATTTCTACTTGAGCAGCAAAGCCGAACGTGGCGCATTAACGCGAGGCGTCTCTCCTGAGGTACTAAGCGTTTTTAGTGCCGACTCCTTTGGTTTCAGACGCACATCCTATATAACACCATGACGCAACTGATTTTAGGGGCTCCTTGTCGTTCTTTTTCATAGGCTAAACTACCACACATGTACAGGTTGAGCTTAATAGCTTCTGAAATTGTACCACATAATAGTTTCATTAACTTAGCACGATGTTTGCGTCCTTACATGTGTCGGGCGTTGAAAGTGCATGGAGGTTGCACGTGCGCAAACTGACGTTGCGAATCTAAGCTTATGTCGTTCAGTAGGAGTTTGTACTAGTTTAAGGTATTACATGTGCGCAAGTTGTGCAAAATCATAGTAAACAGTTCCAATGCCATTTTTAATCAACAAGCGATGCTACATTGCCGGGCATTTTATACAAAGACTGGGTCACCGGCCTTTCTGAATCAAAGTGGTTGATGTTATTACTTCCTAAGTGTTCATCGCATTTCCATCCAGCCGAAGCATATGATGAGTCTTCTGTCTTGTAACTGGTCAATTTGTCGTTCAGAGTTCGTAGAGAAGGAAGCTCAATTAGTGTAAACAATTCTCGTAATAACACGTATATTTCATATATTAACCCTAATTGAATCCATATCTTTATTGTTAGTGCAATCTAAGGTAGTGCAAGTATGCAAGAAAAAACCTATTCAATGAACATATCTGGTATGACAGATGAAGAGCTAAATGAGGCACTTTCAAAATCATTGAATGCAATTGTAAAAGGGATGGATCTATGGAAAGAGAAGCAGCAATTCCACAAAGAGGTCACAGAAGCCTTCATTGATATATTAAGAAAGAAGGAACTCACCATATTTGACGTGTTAGTAAAGCGGGAAGATAATATCTGTGAAATCATCGACATGCCAACAAAGGTTGTTGAGGGCGGACAACTTCTTGAGGGTTCCATTGATACAGAAGTCGTGAAAATTTACAATTTAAGGTCAAAGGACATTGATGGGAATTACGAGCTTCTTTACGAAAACGAATATAAGAAGAACATTAAAATAATGCTTTACTCAGAGCGAACGACGATCAGGAATCCGTAATATTGTGATCTTGAATAACGGTATGATGCAATAAACAAGATGTGAACTGCGTCTCCACATTAGTTCTATCTTAAATCATTAGGAGGTACGTCTTTTGGTGACCCTCACTGACTACGATTTAATACGATATAGCAGGCAGATTATGATTCCCGGCTTTGGAATCGAGGGTCAGCAGAAACTAAAGACGGCAAATATTCTAATAGCCGGAATGGGTGGCCTTGGCTCTCCTATCGCTCTTTACCTTGCAGCAGCTGGAGTTGGTAGTATAAGGCTCATCGACATGGATCACGTCGATTTAAGCAATTTGAACAGGCAAATACTCCATTGGGATGAGGATGTGGGAAAGGAAAAGGTGAGATCGGCGCTCGAAAAATTAAGGAAAGTGAACACGTCAGTTAAATTTGAAGCCGTCTATACAAAACTTGATGAAGAAAATGTGCTGGATCTAACCGCAACGTGCGATGTGTTGATGGATGCCACAGATAATTTTCAAGCAAGGTATCTGCTTAATAAGGCTGCAATAAAGCACAGAATACCGTTGATTCACGGAGCTGTCTACGGGTATGAGGGCAGGTTAGTGACACTCTTTCCGGGGAGGACTGCTTGCCTTGAATGCATTTTTCCACACGTGCCTCATTCAAAAATATTTCCAGTGCTTGGGACAACTCCTGGGGTGATAGCTGCGCTTCAGTCTACGGAGGCTATCAAGTACATCACTGGCACTGGAGTTAACCTAACTGATGAGATGTTAATTTACGATGGAGAGATAATGAGATTTGATAGAGTTAGGATTTCACGTAACCCAAACTGCACATCGTGCTCAACTGAATCCTAATTGTGCCATTGTTTATTTTAACTGTTTAGTGATGTCACAAACAATTCAGATTTAAAGCTGCTATTTTTAAGTCTTTATGTCACAGACATAACGAGATTAATGGTGAGTGAACCGTTATCGAGATACTCCCTCCAAAAAGATGTTCCTACAGCATTTACATGAAACAGTAAGCTTAAAAACGAAGCGTGAGATTGATCGGCACACGGATTAAGAAATTACGTAAATTTATGTGTGGGGAAACAGTTAAGAGTTATCATACTTATTAGGTGATACAATTGTTAAAGCCCTCAATGGCTGAAAAGAGCGGGCCTATAGCTGAAACAGAGATACTACCAGAACCCATAGAGGACGTTAAGCGCTTAGCGCCGATAAAAAGCCGGTTTGCTTCAATTTCGTCAAGGTTCTTCGCATCTTTAATTGATATGATGCTAATTGGCTTCTCAATGGTGTCACTGTTTTTAATATCTCCATTTAATGAACTCCGTTTGCAATCTAGTACGAACTTCATTGTTCTTTTCCTCGTTACTTACCTCACTATTTTATTTTTATATCATACGTTATTAGAGGGAATGAAAGGTGTAACTGTCGGCAAGTGGCTTGTCGGTATAAAAGTTGTAAAGGAGGATTTACGCGATGTTAACATCTATAATTCAGCGATCAGAAATGTGTTACGAATCGTAGATGCATTTCCGTTTTTCGCTCCTTATTTGCTCGGCGTCATCGTTATTGAGCGACGTGAAAATCGTCAGAGAGTTGGGGATCTTCTCGCACATACTGTCGTGATAAACATCTGAATTGATACGCCAGGTTTCAGCGAGATTGTCGCTATTTTTTGGGGGGTACCCTCTTCAAGAAGGTGGAGGAGTCAAATGCAATTTTAAGACTTTCAGGTCCAGGATATTTCTTTTCTTCACTTCCTATCGTGAATATTCGCCATATTACAATAGCGAGAGCAAGTATAGCAATCGCTACAATTCCGAAGAACCTGCTATTTCCTTTGTAAATTGCGATGGTGCTTGCTATTATTACGAGAATGAGCACTACCAAAAAAACGATGTTAATTTTGAGAATTCTACTGCGCGTCATTACTGTGATCTTTGTTAACGCTTCACTCAAATAGGTTATGATGGACTATTGACTGCATTGGCTAGTGACTTTCTCTAATGTGCACGTTACAGTTCTCCCAATGTGGATAGCGTAACGAAATTGCATTTTAAAGGCTGTAGGCAGTTCGTAATGCGGCTTCTGACGAACTTTTGACTTTAGGCTAGCAAGACAGCAATTATCCCTGAGAGAAATACCCCGTCAAATGTTCCTGCACCACCTATGGAAGCTATCGGAGCACCTATCTCCTTTATCTTTCCTATGTTGCTTATATCAGCACCAATCAAGGTTCCGAGGACTCCGCATACATAGGCCAAAGCAAAGGTTTGACTCGCAGTCAAAAATTCGATTGATATGACTATCGAAAAAAGGGCAGCTGCAAGGGGAGATACTAGCGCTGGGGACACTATCCCGATACCCTTAACAGGCTTCGATACCAAGTGAGAGATAGAAGAAACGATAGCAACTCCCAATGCTGCAAAGGGAATGATGTAAGGAAACTCGAAGAGTAGGTATATCGATACTGCAGTTGGTATCAAGGCACCTCCTAGGTTCACTGCGATAACCGTCTTTTTTGATTCCTCTCTTATTGCTGGGATACGATACGTCATGCCATAAACTCGAACAAAAGCACCCGTCATTACAGGCTTGTCTGATTCAAGAGTAGCAATTGGTATATTTATGAAACTTCCGGCAACCGTAGCTAAAAATAAAATTATGACTTCCCTTGCTGAAAAGCCGATCCTGCTAAATGCCGCACCGATAAGCCCGATGAATATCAGAATAAATACTAAAACCAAAATGAAAATGATGAACGTTGTCATCAAGTTTGAGAACGGGTTATATATAAGCCTTCGATGATTTGGCAATTGCTTTAGCCTCCACTTTTGTAAAAAGGGACTAAGCTAAACTTTTGATTATGACATTAAGATGAGTTGATACAACTGACGCCACGTAATTAATTTAAAAATACTTAATACTTTGTCGTATCGCTTAACTGACCTAAACGCGTGTTTTAAACGCGTCGAGAGTTATGTAAACACTAAATGTTGGCTAAACTAATTGGATGATTAAGTGGAAGGTTATAAGACCAAACTTTCAGAACTATGTTCTTAACTATCTTCTAAATGTGTAAGATAGTTTTTATCATTTTACAACAAAAAAAGAAGCAAACACTAAATTTTTAAACAGTAACGTAATAATACGTTATAAAGAAACATGAAAGCTACTAAGGAGGATCAGTAATGGTAAGAGGCGAGGTAATGCGTATCAGCCCTGATGATGAGAATATCTCAAGTATTTACGTTCAGTCACAAGATAAGCAATATATAGTATATTGTTTCACATTTAAGAATGATTTAATTGATAATATGAATTTAAAAAAAGGCGATATTGTAGAGATTGATGATAACTCAAGCAATCCCCTGATAAGCAAAGTTGATTTATAGTAATTCTTTTTTAAATATCCTTTTTGACTTACGCCTTTTGTTTAAAAAAATTAACCGCTAATTAACATAGCAACTACTTTACCCAAATGTTCGTGGTTCGACGCTCTTACATATCGTCGAACTTTTAGCACGAGAGGCATTTGTTAGTGCGAGAGCTCGCGTCCGTTCAAATGTACGAATTTCCTTATAAAATCGCAGTCCGCTTGATCGACGCCAACGGGCTTTACCATCAAAGTCTCACTGAAATGGAGCGCTCATATAAATGCAAGATATTAGTACAAAGGTTATCGAGCATCGTTTAATTACATAACGAGTGTCACGGCGAATATTAAAGTACTGTGGAATTGAACATCCCATCTACTGATACCGTTTTCACTACAAGAAGTCTCTTGAGAGTTACAAGTCTATTTGCTGGACTTTGTGCTTAATTTAGCGATCAGCTGTATGCCGCTCTGTTGAAGGTCATATTTGGATCATTGGACACTATCTAAGCACTAGCTGATAGGTTGGATTTTTAGCCACTGATGACTCAGATTTGAGGCGTAAAAACGCCCTTTTGGATGTCGTAATTTCGAATAAGTTGCTTTGAGATCGCGAGTCTAAGATCCACAGACTTATCCTAAAAAAGACGCGCTAAGGCTTCACCTTGGAGGGAAAAATTGGTACGCAGTCTAAGCAAGAGTTTCATCAAGTCGTTAAACGAAAATTCAATAAATCAAACATGAGTATAAAGGTCTCCTGCCCGGCGCTTCATAAGGCACACTGATGCTAGTCGGAAGAAAACAACCAGATAGCCGAACTTGATTTTTTAAATCCGGATGAGTAGTTATTGTCACGTGACACCTAAAACAATTAATACCTGAGATGATGACACTTATCGACGAGTGGTAGATCGCAATTTTCACACGTTGTCGCGTGAAATTATTTGATCAGGACTGCTATGTCGTAAATGCGATGTCTAAGATTCAAAGGATACACTCACAGCTTTGCTTTGATATAAAGCTTGCCGTTATCGCCTTAGGGTACATGATCTTGCTGTGGGTGCTTAGGCCTAGATACATAACGTTAGTAATAAGAGGATATTTACGAGCTCTAAAGAATAGATGGTTCGCGTAATCTCAAGCTTACCACTTTTCAATCTATCTTGTTGATATTGTATAAATCAACTCTTAACACAGCTCACCAAGAAAAATCTGTTTTATTTCTGACTCCATGTCATACCACATGATTTACGTGAAGTTGTTCTAAAGCTGGACAACCAGTTAATTAAATCAAATTATTATGGAAGTATTTCCCCTCTACATTGACTAATTGTTCATTACTTCGTATGAGCAGTTTCTTTTTACATAATTAGAAGATCGTTTGTTTCATAACAACCAGACTACTGCTTTTTTTTCAGCGTGGAAATAGGTAGTTATGTGAAACTGATTGACTTGCTTTAGTGTACTATTTTCGGCGTATAACTACTCCCAAAATCAAAATTAAAAGCCCAAGCACAACGAATAGTGAATTGTATGCAATGAACCATAGTGGAGAAAAATCTATTCCGTCTATCTTCACATTTCTGTACCACATCCAGAGTGAAGTTCCAAGCCACATAAGGTACAAGCCCTCAACAGCTCCTCCAGAAATGAGTGCAAGATCCGACCCTCCTTCCCAGTTCCTCCTTATCATTCTAGCAGATACTATGCATATGGGTGCAACTATCAAAATATCAACCAACGCTGTGGCAAAAATTGCCTGCTCCTGCAACGGGTGGGTTTATGGCGTTGACGCCCGCTACCCCATTTAAAACAAGTCCGGGTAGCTGAAAAGCAATCAATAACACAGCAGTAACAAAGAGAGTTATTACTGCCGCGCTCTGTTTCCAACCCATTTGTATTAAAGAAAGCGGTTTTATTGATAAAATTATCCTTTTTAACCATAATCTTGACGCTTTTTCGAGATTAGTTGGCACGCGTTTTGCAATCTTAAACGTGTACATTTGTGATATTTCTTTCGTGTTCATGAAAGACATCTTAGTGATTTAGGCGCCGTTAGGACTTTTTAAGGTGCTGGAGAGCTTTTTATATCATGATGACTCAATAATAAACAACATAGCGATTTAAGAGCGTTACCTTTGGGGAGACGGGAAAGTTTCACGGAAGGCATCATGTTCACTCAGCTTGAAATACCATCAGAGGACAAGAACCTCATTATTAACTTTACAAAAAAAGTGAAAAAGTGGGCACCCGCCAGTCTTACATCTATTATACTTTATGGTTCTATAGCTAAGGGTTTTTTTCCCGAGGACTATGATATTGATATAGTTCTGCTCTTCTCTGCAAATTTCGATCATGATAAGTTTTATCAAGAAGTTTACGATATAATAGACGAACTTAAACCCCACAGGACGATGCACGTCGTATTGAAATGGGGTGGTGAGCTCGAACCTTTATACAGAGACCTGATAGATCGAGAAGGATATGAACTCTATCACTAGTGAAAATGTGCATAACGTAAGATCATGGAGGTTGATGAATGCCCCTCCTAAGCGTAATGATGTGAAGTAATTGGCATACAATACTACAGTTTTGAAATTGTAAATCAAAAGTTCCGTTCGTTACTATCTACTTCTAGATCCTGATACGTATTGACTGATGTTTCTTCAGAAATTTTCATACATGCATATGCATGTTGTATCGCGGGAGCTAAAAACAGGACGTTAATAATTATTTGCCCCTATAATCTCACGATGTTAGTTTGTGGGTCACAGACTGTGGCGCCATTCACGACTCGCGGCAATGCATGGTCTTAAATCATTCAGGTTAGCAAGCTTGCTCAGAAGATAGCTCAATAACTTTTCTTCGATACTCGAAAAATTTCTAAGATGAACCCCCTCAATTTGCTGGGGTGTAAGGAAAGTGGTATCATAGATTCATCTTGATTTACCGATATTTGATGTTCACTGAAGGTTGGCAGAGCTATGGGCGTCTTTGAAAAATTAAAGCAAGATTGAGATTATCCAGAGTTTAAGAGATTGTAATGACGGGCTTTTGAGTGACCACTGGCACGACTGTCGGAATAGTATTAGCTGGAGTGTAAGTCGGAACTGCTGTTGGTATTGTTGTTGGTATTGTTGGGACTACAATTCCTCCAGTCTGGGTAGCTGGAGTCACTGTAAGCATCACTACCGCACTAGACCGTCCGTATGAATCATCACCTCTAAATTCTGCCTTTAACAAATTCGTTCCAACTGAAAACTGGCTAGTTTCAGATGCTGTAAGCCTGAGAGTAGCTGTTCCATTGACCGTCGTCGTATTTCTCAGTGACTGATTGTTTAAGTACCAATAGATCGTTTTATTGCCGAGCAACTGTCCGTCGCTCTTTAGAGATGCAGTTATTGCGATGGGCGAACCTTGCGCAATTGTAGTGCTGTTTAAGACAATTGTGGTGTTTTGAACTGGTTTTGTCGTGGGTGTAGGAGACGGAGACGTGTTGCCGAGACATCCTGCAAGTGACACTGCGAGGAGTGCAAGCGCAATGAGTATCACTATTTCTTTTTTCATTTATTTCCCCCTTCGTGCTCGTCAAAGTGGCACAGTAATCTAAGACGAGTTACCTTTAAAAAGCTTTTGTAATTTAAAATGCAAAAAGTCACGATTTTTAATGTAATAAATTACATTAACGGATGTTTAACGGTATCTTTCTTAGCAATAAGCTCCGCTATAGTCGGGGTCTCCTTCATGGCATTTCTTATAGCAAGTTTCGTTGCTTCATAATTATTGGTATAGATCCCTCCTTTGTTCTTTGCGTTGCTGTGGATATATACCGATGCGATAATCAGAATTTCGTCTACAATAATCTTAGAGATTACTTCGTCCTGCACGCTATCCAGAACAGCTCTTGCAACAGCTGCCTGAGCTGGTCCAAACATAAGGTTTGCATGTTCTTCGTCCCTTATGGTAACCTTATTCACTATGAGGGTAGCAGGCCTCACCATGACGTTAGGTGCAAGTATCGCGAGCAGGGCTGTGTGACCCATTCTTGGAGTTGCAAGCGCCGTGATGAACGCCGTTTCAAATGGCGTCCCTCGTTGGCCTATAGTAATGTCTATGTGAGCGAGTTCTGGACCTTCTCCTACGAAAGCTTCTCCGACTCTTGTGCTTAATTTATACCCTTTTGCCTCTGAATCTCGAGCCCTAGTAACCATCTCTCAAGTTTCATCTGCTTGTCTATCATTACGTTTAGATTGATAAACACTTTCTATCTTAAGTGTGACTGATCTCCCTGATGTCTCTAAAATCCGTGTGTATTACCTTGCCGGCACCTCTTCTTGCTTAAAGGTCGAAAAGGTTTATGCAGGGGACACCTATTGTATTGCTATGAAGTTCATCATAGGTTATGAAAGCTATCACGGGAACACGAGAACAATGGCATACGCATTTGAGCGCGGGGCACGAGAGGCAGGAGGTGAGACGACAATAAAACATATTCGTCAGATTAAGCTAGCAGAGATGAAAAGCGCGGATGTAATTGTGATTGCTACCCCAACGTACCACAAAAAACCGCCGTCAAACATTAGGTATTTCATGAATAGCATCGAAAAGCTAGATCTGGCGGACAAGCGCGGATTCGTGCTTGGCTCCTATGAGCAGAAGGGTGAGGCAGTGGAGCAGGTCATTGCGTTTTTGAAGTCAAAAGGTGTAAAAGTAGCAGAGCCCTCCATTAAACTACGCGGTAAGCCGATCCAGGAAGGACTAACAGAATGTGAGAATAAAGGTCGAGAAATGGCTACTGGGTAGACCAACGTCCAGCTGCAGAGGTGAGCGAAGGAAACGGAGAGCTCCAAACGTGTTCCGTTAAAAAACGATAAAAATATACTAAAGATTGCCTAGTGTTTATGTAAATCAATTTCCGTTCCATCGATGAAGAGCTTGGGTTTTCTTATTATGCCGTCGATATGAATACCGGCAACCACGTGTCCGCCGAACGTGCTGTTATCGCCGAGCGCTATATGTGCCGTCCCCATAACCTTTTCATCCTCAAGGACGTTACCGATAATCTTCGCAGTCGGATTTGTGCCTATCCCGAGTTCTGCGAGGTTTCTCGCATTCTCGCCAAGCGGATCAATTGTCTTCAGCATTTCAGCTGCCCGTTCACCGGAAATGTCGACAGCATAGTTATCTTCAACCCTTATCTTCATTGGGTGCTTTAGAAGTGCAAGTCCCGACATCGATCCGTCAATAACAACAACCCCATTCGAATTTTCGGGAGCGATATACACCTCTCCAGCGGGAAGATTTGTACTGCAGCCCCTCTTTGTACAGCAACCAACATCGAGCTCCCATTTGGATCCATCCACCTCAAACGTCATGTCCGTTCCCAGTCCAGAGGTAATCCTCACCTCGTGGGCTCCTTTAACGTTGTCCGCCATCTCTTTTGTAAATGTCAGTACATCTTTGGGATCAGCCATAAGCCCTCCATCAATCATCATTTGCTCTGTGATGTCTGGCATAGTTGCTGTTCGCACTCCGACTTCGTTCGCCTCCTTTCTTGCCTTCGTATGGGTTATCGACATCGTAGTTGGTGCAATTACAACATCTACCATCTTCATTGCTTCAGCTATTGCCTTAGGGGGCTCCTCTCCGTGTCTTGATCGAGGGGGCATTGTCATCATGATCGCTTCATGGCCCATTTCCTGAGCTGTATCAAATAACGACTTAGCTATTTTTAATTTAAGCGTATCTGTCACGATCAGCACAGTTTCGTTCTGTTTTAACCCCAGATAAGTATTTAAGATGACCCACGCGCTTTGATATCCGCTAATGATACCCATCTCCTCAAACTTCAAGACATATATCTTTTTATATAAATAACTACGCCACCTTGCTGCTATCTTAAATAATCAAGCATATAAAAACTAATTTGATTTGACGCATTCCTGTTTATATCATGGGGATGTAATAGTCGAGCTGAGATAAAGCTTTAATTGATATAACTGCAATAATCAACTGTTTCGACAATGAAGGAAGCCAGTGAAGTAACTACCGTCGTTAAGGTTGATCGCATTAATCAAATGTGGAGCTATGTACTTCCCGACAATAAGCTTGTGACCGGGAGTAGTTACGGCAATAGGAAGTGCTATGCAAATTCTAAGGCGACGGGGGCAATAGAAAATCTCTTCTCAATAGACCTCGGTAGGAATGTTATAGGCTCGATGGTCGTGAGATATTTTGACAGTGATTCTAACGTGCTGCTTGAACAGACCGGGACTGGGAATTTCATAATACACCCTTCCTATCAAAAGAGAAAATTCGCGCTCGTAGGAGATATTAGGGTCTCTGAAATATTTTATGTGCCAAACTCACCCGAAGACGACCTCGATAGATGTCAAGCGGCATATCTTGGCTTGAAGATTCGGAACAAATCCAACTATAATAAAAAAATATCTGTCGTGGCTTATGCAGATCTCTGTTCGACCTATTTAGGAACGTCATCTGACCTAGAGATAAGTTATTGTTATCAAGGGAGGGCAATTGTAGCGCGAAACAGGAGCAATCTTGAATGGGTGAGAGTATTTGGTGCTACGGATGAAGGTGCGCACTGTTCCATTACGAATGATATGTCACTAACAACTGATGATTTCAACGTCACCGAGAACTCCAGGTCAGCAGTGCGAAGAGAAAGGCGATGACAGGCTCTCCGTTGAGCAGTGCTTCGTACAAGTAGTGCCAGCAACAGTGTCGACTCCCGAGCTTGACGCAGGTTTAACGATGCGAGGACATTCTCATAGGGAGAGTCCAAGTCGACATTGAACTCTCCGCCAACAGTGAAAAGGATTTCAGTTTTATAATTGGATTCTCTCCAAACGGTGAAAAAGAAGCCATAAAAACCTTCGAGAAGCTCTTTGACTATGAAAAAGTCTATAGAGCGACGATCAGTAACTTTTTAAGCGAGTGTAATCGGTCAGAACTTGTCACTCCAGATTCCGTCATCAACCGGGGAGTGCAGTGGGCGAAGGCCAATATGATGAGAGTTAAGTCGGAATATCCTCAGGGAGTTGGATTTACAAATGACCCGTCGAAGTCAAGCAACATCGTGGCGCGCGATACCGCGTGGTTTGCTTTTGGATGCGATTATGTGGACCCAGAGTTCTCCAAGGCAGCGTTGCGGGTATTTAAGAAATATCAGGGTTCAACGGGCATGATAATCGAGTACTATAACGGGGTGACCGGGGAAGTGGACGACTATCAACTTAATATAAACGACGACACGCCCCTTTATATCCTCGCTGTGGTTCATACCTATCAGATTACCGGTGATGAACTTTTTTTAAAGGAGATGTATCCTTCTGTAGAAAAAGCCGCTGACTACATTACGTCACAAATGGATGCTCGCGGTCTTGTTTTTTGCAGCGCGACTGGCATCGGGGTCTACGGAATTTGCGGATGGAGAAACGTCATACCAAACTATGCAATAAATGGAGCTGTTACGGAGGTCAATTCAGAATGTTTTTCCGCTTTGACTAGTGCAGCCTTGCTTGCTGACCTGGTAGGCTACCATGAAAAGGCCACCATTACAGAAGTGAGGCCAAGAGGCTAAGAAACGCAATTAACAACCAACTTATAAACCCAAAAAATGGCCTTTACTATTTAAACGTCGACATTAAAGGAAATGCGCATCCCGATGTAACGTGTGACCTTGTGTTTCCTGTGATATTTAAGGTAGCGTCTCCAGCGATGTCTCACTTAATCATTGACAGACTGAATCGGCCTGATTTTCTTACAAGTGCAGGTTTGCGAACAGTGTCAAGAACTGCATTGAATTATCATCCAGAAGCCGGGTGGGGGTTGACAGGTGGGATATGGCCCGATGTTGCATTTATGTTTGCATTTGCATGTTCCACCCACCAACCCGACGTGATGGTCAATATAATGCGGGGCGCGTTCAGGCAGTACCAGCTTGATCCGACAAATCAAAACACTGTTCCCGGGCAGTTTTCAGAGTGGTATCACGGAGAATCATTCGTTAACTACGGAATGAAACTCTCTCCGTGGTTTCCGCCGAAATACCTCTGGACTGCCTTAGAGGGGGTTTGTGGAATAAGTCTCTACAGAGGTCTCAACCTAAATCCAAATATGCCGTTGTGGTGGAAGTGGCTGGGCCTCTCTAACTTCTCGTACCACAACAACTCAGTGAGCTATTTTGCAGGTCGGATACATGGTGTACTAAACATATTTGCGAATTATCCGTTCAGCACAAATCTTGAGAATATAAGCCACAATTTCGAACGCGATATTACAGATATGATACGCGAACGTCATGACGATGTGCACATTCTTGCTCTCGGAACGACGCAACACATTGCAGTGTGTGTAGGCAATATAACAACTAGTTCGATCTCTTTTACTTTTTATGTGGACAATATCTTGAGCGAATATGCAGAGAAGTCCAGATACCTCATTCGCGTCTTCCATAGCGAAATTGATGATTGGTACGACCATGGGGCAAAGGAGTATGGCAACATAGGAGGCTTTACAATTTCCCTAGAAGCCGGTGGTTTCAAGGTAATCGAACTCACAGCGCAACAAGTCTAACACTACTTGGCTTCTAGGAGCTAAACGACAACTTTAGCCACGTCATTAGCTCTTCTCTATCAACATCTGCCGTGTTGTCAATTGAGATAGGGGTTACCGAAACAAAACCCTGTTTAAGAGCATATACGTCCGTATCTCTATCGTGATTGGTTAAAAAATCGCTGTCAATCCAGAAATAAGCACATCCGCGTGGATCAAATCGTTCAAGTATTCTTATATTAAAGACGTTTCTCGCGAGCTTTGTTGTTCTGTAGTTAGCTTCGCCTTTATCCATCGGAATATTTATGTTGAGAACATCAACCTTTTTTGGCATTCCTTTCATCAGAACGTGAGCAGAAACTGTTCTTAAAACTCTTTTCGCGAGGTTGAACTCGATTTCAGCTCTTGGTTCGAATATATCAATGTCATGCGCCTGCACTGAGATCGCAATAGAGGGTATTTTTTGACTTGCACCCTCAAGTGCTGCTCCTACGGTGCCTGACGTCATGACGGATTCCGTACTTACGTTCTCTCCGATGTTTATGCCGGATATCAACAGATCAGGCTTTCTTTTCAGGATTGCATACTCTGCAATAAGCACTGCATCGGTCGGAGTCCCTCCAATTGCGTAAGCCTCGTGGTCGTTTACCCTTGCCTTTGACACCCTTATCGGCTCAAACAACGAGAGTGACCTTCCCACGCCACTTTTTTGTGTAGCAGGAGCCACAATGACAATTCTTCCGAGGTTGCACACTGCATCTGCTGCCGCGGCTATGCCTACAGAATGTACTCCATCATCATTAGTAATCACTATCAATTTCTCTCTTGTCATCACAAATCACCCCCCTCGTCTTACTCTATCATAGTCATCCCGGCGTCGCGATTTCGCCCATCGAAAAAGTGACAGCAAATGTATAATAAGTTAGTTGTTGGTAGCAGGTCTCGAGCGAGTACCCTTCAGCGTGAAAGATCACGTGCTATTTTCTGTGCGACAGTATTAATCCTCTCTCTGAGAAGCTTCTCACTCACAATTGCAAGTTTTTCACTTCCACTATTACTTTGCCACTCGATATTACGGTGTGAATTTCGCTTCCATTGGCAGAATACACTATATTCGACACAGGATCGTGCATCGGGACCATACTCATCTTTTCAACGTCTATCAGAGCAATATCGGCCAATCTTCCTGGTTCAATCGTTCCACCGTCAAAGCCGAGAACAGTGCTATCAGTCGCCATCTCAAGCGCGTTTGATGCAGGTAAAACTGTGGCATCGTTGGAGGTTACCTTCGCGAGCAGAGAGGCCAGCCGCATCTCTGAAAAAGAATTCACCATATTGTTACAAGCTGCCGAATCCGTGCCGATAGCTACTTTTAAGCCTTTATCTATGAATTTGTGAATGGGGGCCACTCCTGACGCAAGTTTCAAATTTGAGCTCGGATTAATTGCAATTGTTACGTTTTTTTCTCTGAGTATGTTGATCTCATCATCATTAACCCAGACACAGTGCGCCGCAAGTACGTCGTTATCGAACATACCGAGGCTATCAAGGTACTCAACAGGCCGCATTTCGTATTTGTTTTTTATAAATTCAACCTCGTCGAGTGTCTCAGAAATGTGAATCTGAATCGGGATGTGAAGCTTCCGTGAAAGCCGTTGGACTTCGAGCAGGTGTGTTTCGTTAGTCCTCGCTGGACAGCACGGTCCAATAGATGGCTTAACGATATCGTACTTCCTAAAAATTTCAACATTTTTTTCTGTTTTTTCTAAGGCATTGTCTGGTTCAAACCCCTCTTGTATCACGTTGCTTATCAAACCCTTTACGCCGAGTATATCTAATGCCTCTACGACCTTTTCCGGGTGGTAGCACACATCAGCTATAGCCGTAGTCCCGCTTAAGGACATTTCGGCAACTGAACCCAGTGCCGCAATAAAGCTCGAATGGTCATCGAGCCTGCGCTCAAACGGATGGATCTTCTCTTCGACCCACCGTTTTTGTGGCAAATTGTCAGCAAGCCCTCGCAGCAGGCTCAAGTGAGTATGTACGTGGGCATTGACGAGCCCTGGCATAATAAGACAGTTTTTGCCGCCAAACGTAGCGTCGAAGTCATAGCTCCTTTCGAGTTCGTCAGATTTCCCAACGTCTGTTATCTTTTCTTTGTCAATTGCTACCCCTAGATCTCCCTTGATGACATTTCTTCCGCTTATAATTATAACGGACCCTTTTACCAGAAGCATATCTAACACCTTCGGACGTGCGTATTAATACGGATTAGTGCACGTTAGTTCAATTTAAAATATTAGTAGAAAACTTGTTGGCAGTTCATTATCTTTAGGTTCTGTATTTCAACGTTTTTTCGGATGTGGGCTAGTGGAAATTGCATACTGATTTTGGTAGTCACTGATCTTTCTCTCATATCTTCTCTAATAGCTAATTTTTTTCTATGTAAAACTTAATTCACATCAAAATCAAAAACCAAACCTAGACAAGGATTGCCAAAATTTCAGCACGCACTTTATCGTTAGCGATAATGCCCCCTTTAAACGAGTAATGGAGTAGAACAGATCATCACGGCTCTTACATTCTAGCAGGCGATACGAAGTAGGGGTAATAACTTCATCTAACAGCTTACAGAATTTGTACATCAAAGAAACGCTCTATTGCGGGCTCTTTCGCTGAGACTCCATCGAAAAAAATGCATGCTACAGCGCTGCTTTACAACGAAAAAACTGTCCGCGTTACATAAGAGAAATTGAAGAACGTATGAGGAGTTTTTACAACGTAGATAAGACTGAATCTATTCCTCAATGTACCTATGTGTGTACCAGATGTTGCAAGATCCTTCACGAGACACCATACACGGTCCTATTGGACTTTGCGGCTCGCACACTGTTCCGTAGAGCTGACAATCTGTTGGAACCTTCAACCCCTGCAAAACAAGGTTACAAATGCAGCCCGTCTTAATTTCCTTGCTGGCATAAGTCGAGTTCATATTTATCTCTTGGCATCAAATTGTTTAAATTCAGCCTTGATTTCATATCCTGATTTCGGAATTACAGGAAACCCCCGCCATTCGAGATCAACAACATCAAATGTCCGTTGCATTAGTCTCTGCGCTTTCACATTTCCTTCATACTTCACAACTCGTGGATACGCATTTTCAACCTTATGCTCACCGTTTACGATTTGTTTCAAAAGAAGGTAAACGCCATACAATATGTCCACTGGTTCGAATCCTGCAACCACCTGCGGCACAGGGAACCCCTCGTAAGGCTTTAACCCGGTTATCGTACAAACATGTCCCGGCAATATGAAACCGTCAATTTTCGCTTGGGATTCAGCAACTCTTTGAAGCAACCAGCTGAGAGCGGGCGGGATCAGCCGATGCGAGCACATAATCGAAAAGTTGTTAGGCAGTGCACTTAACAACGCTACTGACGTCGTCGGGGCGGTTGTTTCGAAACCAACTGCGATAAAAGCAACGTCAGTTTTTGTCTTCTTTGCAAGTTCGATTGCGTGCATGATGCTTCCAACGACCTTTACATCTCCTCCTGAACTCGCAAGCGATCCTCTAGATCCAGGAACTCTTAGAAGATCGCCGTATGTGGCAATCGTTATGCCCTGCTGTGCAAGTTTCATTGCCGCGTCGATTTCACCTTGAGGGGTTATACAGACGGGGCATCCGGGCCCCATAACGACTTTTAGGTTTTTAGGCAAGAGCGACCGAACTCCATAACGCATAATCGATGCTTCGTGTGTCCCACAGACGTGCATTATCTTGATGGGCTCTCCGTGGAGATCAACGAGTTCATTAATTTTTCTTGAAAGCATCTGTGCGGTTTCATTATCCCGAAAATTCAAATTCACGCATATCTCTCCTATAATACGCAAGAAAGACCGATATATAATAAATTAATGTTAGCTCTCTCATTTAAAAATTATACAATTGCAGATATATATTCAGCGCTATTAATAAATATCGAATGCTCTACAAAGTCTTACAAGCTTGTTGAAACTGCGGTCAAAAAAATCGTTATACACACGACATTGTGCTCAATCTATCTTGTTTCTAGTTTGTTGTTGGCAAACCCGTAGACGTGCACGAGATAAAGTGTAGATGTTGGAGCTAGAACAATAGCATATACAACAGGTCAAGCAAGCGTCCTTATTAGTCCCATTCGATGAGTTGTTGAGTGTATGGTTGAACGGACTTTACAATTGCACGTCGTTTAGCCCGTGGTTAGCACGACGTTATTGGGCAGATAGCTGACTCACAGTAACAAGTTGCGTACATAAGATTTCAAAATTGTGATAGAGTGAAAGTATTATCTTGTCATAATATATGTCGCAAAGGGAGAGAGGGTCACTGTTTTCCAAGGTCCTTTCCTACGCGCGTATTTCGTTTTTTCCTTGTTATTCAAGCAAGACTGACTCTTCAATACGTTGCTAACTAGATGAGGATACACAGCACGCTCATCATCACCCATGCATCCTCACAAACTCATCATCATACACTCGCATCGAGATCGTAATTGATCAAACTAAAATTGTTATAATCGGTATTAATCGCAGGAAATACATGATTCCTGCACATAATCACAGCTAATCATTTTAAGAGCCTAAGTTTACCGCGAGGTATTCAGCTTCGTTTGTCGAATAGATCACTGCCTGCAAAGGTAAATAAAGTTTGGTCAATCAGCGTATTGACCGACCGCGCCACCTTTTCGGCAGAGCACTAAAAAAACGTGTTAACCTGCCTATAAATCAGCCTACATACAAAAGACCTGAATTATGATAGTTGTATTCGCACTTTTACTAATTTTTTAGAAATTTTTCTTAAGCCTTGATCTGTCCTGCAGAAAATCCCTTATTTGCAAGAATGACCTTTACGCGATCCTTGTGATTGCCTTGTAGCTCAATGAGGCCATCCTTAACAGTGCCGCCGCAGGCTAACTTCGCTTTGAGGTAACTCGAGAGGTCTTCTAAGTCGATCTCATGTGGGTCGATCCCCTCTATAATAGTAACTTCTTTACCGTATCTTCGTCTGTTTACTTTGACAGTTATTCGTTGTTGTTCTTTAGCGACCTCTTCACATATACAAAGCTCTGTTGGTAGCCCACAAACGTAACACATTCCAGAATTCATGCCTTTTAATTTACCTCCGACTGTGTTCGGTTTATTATTTATGTACCCGTTAAGTCTACTCAAACATTAAGGTTGTGGTATACGCTGGATTAGAGTGCTTAAAAGTGTATATTATCGATAATTAGCAACCGTTCTGCGTTAGGGTTTTCGTAGCATCTATGATATGGGATCGTTACGATGCCGTAAATCACGGTAACGTTTTTTTTTATCATCATATCGTTGCTGCGGTTGACGTATCTCATCATATGAATATGGCAAGGATACAGAGACTTCCGAGAAAGATGCAAAAATAGCTAAAGTTAATCCGTTCAGCGACTGTAAGCAAGATGCTGATTGTAAAAATCCCAAAAAAGAACGCTACGACTATCGCGAGCACCGAATACACATTGAAATAAAGGCCCCCTTTCAGTATACCGAGACCGATTTCCGCACCTAAGACCGCAGGAATATACATCATAAAGCTCAAATTTAACGCGTCCTTTGCTGCGTATCTCCTCAGGAGAAGAGTAGAAACTGTGAGTCCTGATCTACTCAGGCCGGGAAGCGTTGCAAATCCCTGCATAATTCCCACGAGAATAGCATCTTTTATTGAAAGGCTCTTATTCAGGCTCACACTTCTCCTAGCGAATGACTGCAGGATCCCAGTGACAATTAAGAGTACCCCAATAAAAACGATGGCAATAGTTCCTGAAAACCTAACGTGGCTCAAGCCAAAGACTGCTAGCGGCGCGCCGATTAACCCTGTAAAAAATGTAGATACGATTAAAAAGGTCGTGAGTTTATTGTAACCTCTGGGATTGTTTAAATCCTTGAGATAGTACGGCAGGTTTTTAATAAGTGCAGTGAGGTCGTTTTTGTAGAAAAGTGCTACGGCGAAAAGGGTCCCCATGTGCAGCCATATTGCGTAATATACTGCTTCGGACAGTTCGACGTTAGAATTAAAGAACTTGATCATCACGAGAGACACCATGGCTTTACTGCTGATTGGAAGCCACTCAGTTGTGCCTTGTATTATTCCAAGTATTATTGACTGTACAACTTGTACAACATCCATCTCGCTTTAAGAATATAGCCGTTCTATTTAAGTTTTTTTCTAGATAAAAAGATGTACTGTTGGTCTACACTCTCTAGTCAACGTACCACGTTTTAATATCTTTTTTTTGGCACGTTTACTTTAAAGAGATGCGTAATGGACTGATAATTAAAACGCTTGGCGTGTTCTTCACGTGACAATACTTAAGTATATTATGAAAAGAAAAGTTAGACCAGGAGGTGTTTTAAGTGGTAAATTTATGGAAATCACTCCCAGCTGGTCCAAAACCGCCAGATGTGGTATATGCGTTAATTGAGGTGCCAAAAGGGAGTCATAATAAGTATGAATATGACAAGGAATTGGGCGTCTTCGCTGTCGATCGGGTACTGTACTCACCGGTTCACTACCCTACTGACTATGGACTGATTCCACAGTCGTACTACGAAGACGGGGATCCTTTTGACGTAATGGTGATCATGGATGAGCCGACGTTTCCCGGATGTCTCATTGCCGTTCGACCGATAGGGCTGATGAACATGGTCGACAGCGGCGATCGAGATGATAAAATCATTTCTGTCCCTGATAAAGACCCCATCTATAAAGACGTTCGAGATATTACTGACCTGCCCGAGCACATGTTGAAGGAAATTACTCATTTCTTTGAGGTATACAAACAGCTTGAAGGCAAAAAGACCGAGGTTCTGGGATGGGAAGGGTCACAGAGCGCAAAACAG
Source organism: Methanobacteriota archaeon (assembly GCA_963748445.1). Taxonomy (GTDB): domain Archaea; phylum Halobacteriota; class Bog-38; order Methanoflorentales; family Methanoflorentaceae; genus DASPRZ01. The sequence continues at coordinate 142,722 of CAVVIU010000002.1, read as the reverse complement.
TCTATCCTCCGCGCATTGGCGTTGTTTAAGGAGAAATTCGGTTAACTGGATGCCGCAAAGAGAATATTAATGATTTTATCTCGCTACATGTATTAGCGTATATTTCCGGCGAGAGTTAATTGATTATAGTGGTATTACAATGCACCTTTATGTATACTTCCAATAGCCTAAACGCCCTCAGATTACTCATTTTATAACGTGTAATGACCTCCACATGTCACTACGGAGTTGATGCCCGCTATAATTAATGATACTGCTCATTTGGGGAGAAGTCGTTTACATTTTCAAGTATTAACCTCCAAAAATTCATAATCATGAAAAGGGCACTATCGATGTAGGAGAAGAGTACCTGAAAGGTGATCAATTGTGAGCCAAAAAGAAGAGGAAGTTACTTCAGTTTTGATGGAGGAAGAGCGAATTTTTTATCCCAACGAAGCGGTAATAACTACTGCGCTCGTAAAAGATTGGGACGCTGAATTAAAAGCCGGCGACAACCTCGAACAGTACTGGAGTGACAAGGGTGAACAGTTTGAGTGGTTTAGTAAGTGGACAAAAACACTCGATGACAGCAATAAGCCGTTTTATAAGTGGTTTGTTGACGGGAAAACCAATGTCACCTACAATGCATTAGATAGGCATGTCAACACTCATCGGAGAAATAAAGTTGCCCTTCTCTACGTTAATGAGCGAGGAGACGAGAAAAAAGTAACCTATGTGGAGTTGTTGCGAGAAGTCAATAAGATGGCAAATGCGCTGAAGCAACTTGGCGCCCGCAAGGGGGATAGGGTGGCGTTGTACCTTCCTTCGTGTGTGGAGTCGATTGTTTCAATGCTCGCGTGTGCGAGGATTGGGGCTGTGCATAGTGCTGTGTATGCTGGCTTCAGCGTGAGTGCACTTAAGGATCGTATTAATGAGGCAGAAGCTAAAGTGTTAATAGCTGCTGATGCAACATTCAGACGAGGGCAAGCTATCGACTTAAAGCGCGTCTTCCGCGAGGCTGTTCCACAATGTCCAAGTATCAAAACTACAGTGGTTGTCACGCGCGGTGGGAATCTCGTAAAGGAGCTGGAGCAGGAAGATAATGAAGTATTGTATGATACCTTAGTGGGAGGACAGCCTGCAGAATGTGCGCCAGAGGTAATGGATGCTGAAGATACGCTCTACATTCTGTACACTTCGGGAAGCACCGGTAAGCCGAAAGGTGTCGTTCATACTGTTGGTGGCTACATGGTAGGGACAGCTACAACGTTACAAAATGTGTTTGACATTCATGACGATGACGTCTGGTGGTGTACCGCAGATATTGGATGGGTGACCGGCCATAGCGCCGTTGTATACGGACCATTACTCCTTGGAACGACAACTCTTGTTTATGAGGGCGCGCCAGATTATCCCAATCCTGATGCAATGTGGCGCATCGTAGAAAAATATAGAGTGACGAAATTTTACACGGCGCCAACTGCTAATTCGGCATCTTATGAGATTTGGAGATACGTGGCCAAATAACTGTGATTTAAGCACGTTGAAAATCCTAGGAACGGTTGGAGAACCGATTAACCCCGAGGCGTGGCTGTGGTATCACAAAAACATTGGAGGTGGGCGGTGCCCCGTAATTGACACGTGGTGGCAAACAGAGACGGGAAGCTTTATGATAGCCCCTCTGCCAGTAGCTCCGCTTAAGCCGGGATCGGTCACAAAGCCGTTGCCCGGAATCGTAGCTGACGTAGTAGACGACAAGGGGACACCTGTGCCACTCGGGAAAGGAGGGCTGCTTATAATAAGGACTCCGTGGCCGGCAATGTGACGAACCCTGTATAAAAACCCTGAGCGATATATTACGACGTATTGGAAAGTAGTGCCAGGCGACGTGTATTGTCCTGGAGATATCGCACGAAAAGATTCAGACGGCTATTTCTGGATTCAGGGTCGAGCAGATGATGTCTTAAAGATTGCTGGGCACAGGATAGGAACAAGTGAGGTAGAATCTGCATTTGTCAGTCATCCTGCAGTCTCAGAAGCAGCCGTGATAGGCAAACCAGATCCCGTAAAAGGAGAGGTCATCAAAGCATTTCTTATCTTGAAGGAAAATTACCAAGGAGATTCTCGCTTGGCAACAGAAATAAAGAATCACGTCAGACACGAAATCGGACCAATTGCTGTAATCGGAGAAATAGAATTTACAAAAACGCTGCCAAAGACCAGAAGTGGAAAGATAATGAGGAGGGTGCTGAGAGCACGTGAGCTTGGCATTCCTGTGGGTGATGTCTCAACGTTGATAGACACGTAAAAGACGTGATGGCATTTGTGGGAAGCTGCGCAGCATTCGTTGTGCAGAAAGCAATTGCTGACATAAACGGGAGATGAGCGCTTCCTGTTAGCAGTTATTCTGCAATCATTCTGTAGATCTGAACCCCTTACAAGTCGTCTCAGAAGAAAGTGAGACATTTGAGCTCAAACCTCTTACTTTGGAGGGAGTTAAATTATTGTACCTGTAAAAATATCTTTGCTCTGAGATTATCGTTCGTCACTTGATAAAGACGTATAGGTCCTTAAGATCACTTTCTTAACGATTGCATGATTATTTATATTTTTGTGGTACATAGTGTGCTGTTGGTGATTCGATTGGCGAAATGGATTTGTACTGTCTGTGAATGGATTTACGATGAAGAGGTGGAAGGAGTACCCTTTGAAGAACAGCCGGAAGACTATATATGTCCGTCTTGCGGAGTAGATAAATCCCTATTTCGAGAAGTTGCCGTGACAATTATTAATGCTGCGTTTTTTTTCAAGAACCTTACTTTTTTGAAAAGTATATAAAATCTGACTCTAATTTGAAATATATCTTTTTTTAGCAGAAAAATGATAGATCGCATAGAGGAAATAGTCGAACAATGTTACCACTTTTTTCTGTGCATCTTTAACGAAATACAGTTGATGTTTTTAACCCATGCTACCATGTGTTTTTTTTGCTCATCATGTGATCGTGGAAAACATCAGTCATAAATCGAAAAAAAGTGCTGTTTCTTGCGATATTTTTGCCGTACGTTTATAATCTTGCACACTGCCATGTTAGTGACTGTCCACTAAGAACGCGATTGTATTAGCTCGTTATTGGCCGTCGTGCTGGTGCCGAATTGCAGGTCAGTGTGCAGTCAGCCAGACAATTTGCTTATTATAGTCAATCCGAAAAAACTGAAGGGGATGCGTTATGAGTGAAAATAAGTTGAACTGGAAGATTGGAGGAAAGGCGGGCTATGGTATTATGACTGTTGGGGAGATGTTTTCAAGGATATTTGTCAGAGGTGGGTATTACGTTCACGCGCACGTGGAATATCCGTCTTTAATCCGCGGTGGTCACAATACATTCCAGATACGAGTGGATGATCAGCCCGTACATGCTCCTATTGCACCAATTGACCTCCTTGTGGCACTCGATAAAAATACGGTGGATTTTTACATCAAAAAAATCGTTCCAGGTGGCGGCATAATCTACGACGCTGATCAGATCACGGTAGAAAAGACTCGAGACGACATTGTTTGGTATCACCTTCCGATGAACAAGCTCATTATGGATCTGAAACTTCCGAAAGTCACAGAAAACATCATGTCAATGGGTGCTTCCATTGCGGTTCTCGGCTACGATTTAGACATGCTCAATGCCGTTCTCGAGAAGCAATTTGGCCAAAAAGGAGCAAAAGTGCTTGAGCCAAATGTCAAGGCGGCTTTGGGCAGGCTATAACCACATACGGGATAACTATCCAGAGCCATTTAAAATTCAATTATCAGTAATAGAAAAAGCTGATCGGATGACTCTTACCGGGAATGACGCAATCTGTATGGGTGCTATCAAAGCGGGCGTGAAGTTCATTGCGATTTATCCCATGACCCCTACCCACACTGTCATGACGTATATGGCTGCGCAAGCGGTAGAGTATGGCATCACGATGGTTCAGCCAGAAGATGAGATTTCTGGTATAAATATGGCAGTCGGCGCCAGCTTTGCAGGCGTGCGATCTATGGTGGCAACCTCAGGAGGGGGATTCTCGCTTATGACCGAGGGGCTGGGCCTTGCAGGAATGACAGAAAATCCTTTGGTCATTGTCGAAGGGCAACGACCGGGTCCATCTACTGGGCTTGCAACGCGAACGGCGCAAGGTGATTTGAGATTCCTACTCCACGCATCACAGGGCGAATTTTTAAGGATTCTTGTGGCGCCAGGAGATCCAGAAGAATGCTTTTACGAGACGTTTAATGCATTTAATCTCGCTGATCAGTTTCAGACTCCCGTGTTCGTGCTGACCGACAAGCACCTTGCTACGTCATATTACTGTTCCGATAAGTTCGATACCTCCGGGATGGTGATTGATCGAGGACGTATGCTAAAAGACGACGAAATACCCCAAGACTTTCAAGCGATATCAATGGACTGAATCAGGCGTCTCACCTCGGACGATACCGGGACAAGCTGGAGGGATCTTTGAGTCAAACAGCGATGAACATGATGAAACTGGCTATGTCTCAGAACAGGCAGATGTGGTGAGTACGCTTGTTGATAAGCGGTGCAGGAAGTATTTTGCTGCGGCAAAGGTCATCGACGGAATAAGGCTCCATGGCAATACGCAATCACCGATTGTGCTTATTGGATGGGGCTCTACGAAAGGTGCCATACTGGATGCAATGAACATGCTGAAAGAACAGGACGGAATTGACGTTGAATTTTTACAGGTTTTATACATGAACCCATTTCCCACACAAAAAGTTAAAGAAAGTCTAGTGAATAAGGGAACGATCATTTTAATCGAGAACAACTACGGTGCGCAGCTCGGTAGTTTGCTCAAAGAGCACGTGCACCTGAGACCACACCATAAAATTTTAAAGTACGATGGTCGGACGTTTAACGCGGATGAACTCTATATGCGGTTAAAGGAGGTGGTGTGAGATGACGGAAATGAAAGACTACGACGTGCCGGGAACTCCCCCATACAACTTTCCCACGTGGTGCCCGGGCTGTGGCAATTTCGGCATATGGCGCGCCCTTAAGCTGGCACTCGCTAAGCTCGACCTGCCACCGCACAAAGTCGCCATTGTGTGCGGAATCGGGTGTTCGGGAAATTTCGGGTACTGGGTGAAAACGTACGTCTTGCACAGCTTGCACGGTAGGGCCATTCCTGGGGCGCAGGGAATAAAACTTGCAAATAATGATCTCCCCGTGATCGTTCATGCGGGTGACGGAGATACCTATGGAGAAGGACTGGGGCACTTGCTCCACGCTGCGAGGCGAAACATTGACATTACTATTTTTGTGCACGATAACGAAATTTACGGTCTGACAACGGGACAACCATCGCCAACGACAAAAAAAGGATTTAAGACAAAGGTGAGCCCGCAGGGGACAATTGAATCACCCCTTAATCCATTATCGCTCGTGCTTGATGCTGGTGCCACATTTGTTGGACGTGGCTTCCCGCTTGATGTCGAACATCTCTCCGACGTGATGGCAAAAGCGATTACTCACAGAGGATTATCAATTGTTGATATCCTTCAACCGTGCGTAACGTTCAACAACACGTGGAAGTATTGGAAGGAGCGGGTGTACAAGCTCGAAGAAACGGATCACGACCCTTCAAATTATGAGAAAGCATTGGAAAAAGCAAACGAGTTTGACTCGAGAGCACCAATCGGGGTAATTTATCAAACTGATGTGCCACGATTTGACCAAAAGTACAGCAAGCTCCACAAAGGCCCACTGGTTTTTGAGCCGATAGATGCTATCGACGTGACCCCATTATTTAAAAATCAAGTATAAACTCTGAGCCATCTAAGGGCTAAGTAGGGAGTCGATAAGCTTATTTGCGGTCAGATGTTAGAGTATAGAAATAAAGACGCGTGGTCTAGGTGGTTATGACGTCGCCTTCACACGGTTTCCTTTTTTAAAAATGAGCCCATTGCTGCCTTATTTTCAAACCCCATATTTCCACGCAGACAAAGACAGGAGCTGTGGCTATAGGTATACGAATACAAATACCAATGAACCACAAAGTCTTGCAGAGCTTGAACTTCCGTTCACACGAGATGAATTAGTGAGTTACACCGAGCATAGAAAAGTGGGACTCGCTAAAAAGTCACTGCAATGGCTCGACAAAGCTTCACACCTGTTCTGGCTTCACACCAATGGTAGTATTAACAAGGACAACCTTGATGCGCTGCGCCAGTTTGTTTTGAATAAGTATGCCACTGAGTGGTCGAAGAGCAAAGTCCTCTCCTTTGCTTGCGCCTTTTTAAAATATCTCAGTAAAAGTCGACTGGACACACGTTACGGGACATATGAGCTGTTTCTTGAGCGGCCAAAAACACTGAAAGAGCGAAAACGAGTAACAGACCGCATTATGACAAAAGAGGACATAGAGAACGTCCTCAGCTATATTGCGAAAGCGGAACGCGAAGGACGCATAAGCCCTTCCAAAGCCCGGCAGTTTACAGGGTTCGTCATCTTTGGCGCATATACGGGACAGCGAAGCATGGCCACTATGTCAAAGCTGACTGTAGGACAATTCCGAGAAGCTTTTGAAGATGAACAAACCTGTAGTGCGGATAACTGCCAAGCAGTGCAAAATAAAATTTGAACATTACTGTCCTTTGCACCCGGTAGTGATAGTCGCCATAAAACCACTTGTAGAGGAAAGAGGCGACAACGAACTTGTGTTTTCATACACCAGTTTCGCTAATTTTGTCAGGGAGGACAGGAATAAAATTCCACTTTCCAGAATAAACAATCACTTCGTTGTGGGCGACCTACGAAAATTCACAGAGCAATACGGAGATGTCATCGGTTGGGAGCAGTCAAATAGAAGTTACATCTTAACACGCGGAGTATCAGGCGTTGAATGGGCGCACTATCGGCATCCGCTGCCTGAGTATGTATATGATGTGTATATGCGGTATTGGAAGGATGTTGTTCTTGCTCCCAACGGTTTACGGTTCTAGCGAATCCTCATTGCGCGTCTATCGTAAATTTTGACGTCAAAACGCAACTCTAGCATACCGTTCTCAGGGTATTGCCTCTAAACTGCACACGCACCTACACGGTTTCAAAGCCATCACTCGAGTAAAGCTAGACTGTGTGAATATCGACCCTCGACTTGACGAGATGAGCGGCATATTACCGGAACGAATGCGGATGGATGTCAACGCCAGTCACGCCATGTAGTCAGATTATACCACGCACTAAGTTGCGTTGGGTATTAAAGATGGGGCGATCTTTACACTTTCATCGCCTCAAGAGCTCTACCGACTAATCTTCTTCAGACAATCCATGATGCGCTTTATGTCATTTAGAGAAATAAAAGCGTTATTTCCCTAACAAAGAGTTTATAAATAACAATTTACGTAAATATATCTCGTTTAACGGGGGACTAAAACGCATGGCAAAAACCAGAGTGTCAGCAGCAGACGTGTTATTTGGTATAGCTGCGCCGTCGGAACGCTCATTTCGAAACAAAATCGTTGGGCTCATAACTCTGCAGAGGATGGGACTTAACATCATAGTGTTACCGCTTGCACTAGGTATAGCGGCGCTAGCGGGTGCGAGCTTTAATGACCTTCGGCTTCTGCCCTTGCTTATTGCAACGTTTCTCACGTGTGGAGTCGCAGTAATGACAAACGACATCATCGATGCAGAGAGGGACAAAACGAAGTGGCCCCTGAAGCCGTTAGCGACTGGGCTAATCTCGAAATCTGAAGCAGCACTCTACACGGCGATTTTGGCGGGACTAGCGCTCGTGATAGCAATTCTGGCCTTTAATGCGCTCTCCGCAGCGCTGTTACTAGTAGTGCTGGTGTTACAATACGTCTACGCGCGCTACATGCGCGACAACATTGGGTTCCTTACAGTCATTTTGGCTGCGGCATTTATTCCGGTGGCTGTGTGGAGTGCCATCTCCCCGGAGACGGTCTTAACTCCACCTCCGTGGTTTTTAGTTATTTTTTGGGCAGCTTTTGCGACGGCGGTACAAATCACGCAGGAAGCATTAGATCCAACAATTCCCGCTCTCTTCGTCCGACCCCGCCCCACTACAGAGAGGGCGCTCTTCATTGCATCGGTCATCGTCATGTTTTTCTTTGGCGTCGCGATCTACTTTTATGCGCAGTTATCGTGGCTATTCGTAGTGGCACTGGCCGTGCTTATGGCGTGGACGGTGATTCCGGCGAAAAATTTGGGGGACAACAGATCTCGCGAAAAGCTGGAAAGCTCGTATAAGATTATTTTCATTAGTGGTGCCATTTATTGGTCACTTGTAGCAGTCTTCGTCTGGATCAAGTAAAAGCGTCAGCGTTAAATAATGTTCTCTTTCTGTTAACCGACCGCGTCCTGACGCTCAGTCAGTGCAATAGGAGGGCCTCTAAGTCCACTTGCTTTGCACTCTTGGAAATCTCCGAAAATTTGCAGAACAGTACGGTGATATTATCAAGTGAGATCAGTCAAATCGAGCATATATTCTCACATATGAAGTATCGGGCGTTGAATGGGCGCACTATCGACACCCGCTGCTCCCTGTCACGCGACGCTTCCAACCGTTACGCTGCTACTTCACCCTTAGCTTCGAGCTCTTTGCGCGAGCTCCGTTATTAGAAGGCTAGTGCTAGTAAGGCCACTGCTAGTGGTAAATTAGCGGGGCATGAAATTAGCAAAAATACCGCGCTGGCTACAAGAGCGGCTGCTAGTGGGAGCCCCAAGAACGGTATAGCACACAACACCATTTTTTCACCTCCTTTTCAACCATAGTCAGGTTCACTGACGATTCCTCGTCACGCGTGCTGGCGCATCTCTCGTGCACGGCGGGAGAAGGACTCCCAGAAAAAACGAATGAAGGAGCGCCATGAGCAGAGACCGCGCCCCGCTGTGGCATGCATTTAACTAGATAATGCGCGGATAATGTAAAGATAGGCGCGCGTTAAACAAATTTGTTATTTTTAGGCATTGCGGTGCAACCATTTTTTGAACGAAAACAGTATGCGTCTGAGATTTTTATGGCAATGCTAGGCCAACTAGTACATAAAAACAAATACCTTCAAATTAACTTTCTTTTGTGCCAAACTATCGGTATTATCATTTATTATTTTGGCATTTAGCCCACGCCAATGGCTTCTTTTTCAAACCACTGCATAACCACTTAAGTATTTGGCACTTATAAAGCAGTTCAAAAGCCCTCTCTATGGTAACGCTCGGCCATCTCTCGCGGCAGCCACTCATACCGCTGCAAATTAGGAGGCCACACCTTTACTTGCCCGTCATATATAAGGACGACATCGAGGTTTTGCTCCCGTTTGATCTGCGGGCCGTTTTGGATTTTTGTTTTTTGAATCAAGAACGAGTATTCGGAATGTTTGATTTTTTATACAAAGCATGCGTCGAAGGATATTGGAGAGCTTGGCACCATCAGGTGTGATGGTATAATGGAAAACGGTATATAGACTGCTGAAATAAAATAAACACTTAAAAAAATTGAGCATGATTTCTGTACTAATGAAGAGAGGAAGAGGTTATAACGGTGCCCCAAGTATCAGTTGGTGATATATTATTTGGTTTCGCTGCACCTACGGAAGTCTCACTGAGAAATAGAATTATCGGGTTTATAGTCCTGCAGCGGTTAGCGGCAATTGGCAGTAAGGTCCTTCCCACTTGTAATTGCTACAGCGGCTTTGTGGGTATGCGACTTGATGATCCTCGGTTCCCATTCGCGATTATAACGGTGTGGCTTCTCACGGCATCGAATTCCGTAGTAAATAGCGTCGTTGATGCAGAGCGGGATAAGCTGAAGTGGCCGCTGCGACCATTGGCAACGGGGTTAATCTCAAAGACTGAGGCAACGCTCTATATTTTCATACTGGCCGGACCAGGGTTCGCGACATTACTTGTGGTCTTCAATTGGCTCAGTGCGGCAATAACGTTTCTGATTTTTATACTAGGATATATTTATGCACGATATACGCGCGACGGCATTGGTTACCTCACAGTGATCGTTCCTGTAGCGTTGATTCCCTTAGCAGTTTGGGCCGCAATCTCCCCAGAGACCATCGTAACCCCGGTACCATGGCTGCTGGTTGTTCTTATGGCGGCCTACTCGATAGCGGTAAACGTCGCTAATGAAGCGACTGATAAAGTGCCTGTCAAAGCCCTCTTCGTCCAGCTCAGGCCCTTCACGGAGATGGTGCTCTACGTTGCAGCTGTCATCATCGCGTTATTCATAGGTATACTGATCGTCTTGTACGCACAGGTGTCGTGGCTCTATGTTGTGGTACTGGCGGCAGTAACGGCGTACGCGCTTACTGCGGCAAAATATTTGTGGAGCCAACGGTCTCCGGAAGTGGTGAAAAAATCATTTAAGATTATCACAATTAGCATGGCCGTCTCTCTGTTAAGCTTGGCAGTCTTTGCCTTGATTAAATGAGATCTTGCTCATCCGTTTAGGTGACGAAACCACCTATTCATCATTTCATGGGTAAAATTGTAATTTGGATTGATGCATCGTGGAGGATCTACCCATCAACTGTCAGTTTTTAAACACGTAACAATGCGTGCAGCGATATTAAAACTAACCCCATTTAGCGTCAAACCAAATTATTATTTTTGAGAAGGCGATTCAACCATTTTTTGAACGAAAAAGGTATTCGTCGAATGGTATTGGAGAGCTTGGAATTTCGTCATTAGCAAAGCTATATGCGACTTTACATCTCCGACAACCTATCCATCGCTGATTTATTTTATTTCTTATCAAAATAAGATAAAATTAAAAATAAAGTTAGAATGTTAGAATGCTAGTGCGAGAAATGCTGCCCCCTTGCAACTGGGTAGCCGGATTCATTACTAGCTATCCGTGTATGAATAGCCACAGAACCGCGATAAGTACGTCAAATGGTAATGTTATTAGAGACAGTAATGACATTTAGGTCACCTCCTTTTTCTCGGTCTATCAATTTACTGATAATTTTTTAAACATATAATAATGCGTGCAGCGATAATAAAACTAACCCATTTGTTAGCGTCAAACGTGCAGTTTGGAATCATGTGTCAAAGATGATATGCAGCACTCTCACGTAAATACGAATCAAAATCGCATAAAGTTTTATTTTTGAGAATAACCTTTAACTGCGGAAAAAATTCTGGAAAGGACGGGATGTGCATGAAAAAACAATTTTTAGTTGTATTGATGGTTACTATTGTGTTAGCTATCCTTTCCTAAACATTCAATAGTTATATTAATATATGCAACTTGCATCTATCTGTGTTATAAGCTGCGTCAAGTATATGCGTTACGTAGGTAAGTCAAAAATAAGCAAGATACATCCTAAGCCAAACATCAGTTATCCATTACTCCGCTTGCCTCAAGAGTTCAATGAATTCATCGGTAAGACCATTCATATCTATGAAACTGACCATGACGGCAAACAAGCCTTTTTAGTTGTACTGGACAAAAACAATGACCAAGCAGAACAAGTAAGCCCTCAAGTTATGCAACCAGTTATGCAACAAAAGGCGGCTGTCACACGACAATACTTAGAGAATAACGTAGAGAATCGCTTATCAAAGCTCGAAAGTGAAATTAGAGATATGAAAGAGCTTATTTTAAGAAATACAGATACTAACGACGAAGAAACGAGAAATAACAGCTTAGAATTGAAGCAAACAATAAGGGCTCGTGGTCTAGGTGGTTATGACGTCGCCTTCACACGGCGGAGGTCGGGCGTTCGAGTCGCCCCGAGCCCATTGTTTTTTTGCTAAATTATGGTCTTTTGAGTCACGGTTTCTAAAAAGAAGTTCTAAAATATCATCAATTTTTGATTCAACAGCAAGCAGATGAGATTTAAGGTCAATTTCTGGTTTAGATTTTATAATTTCTTTTATAACTTTACGTTTTGTCGTTTCTTTGTTTTTCAATAAGATGAGGAATGCTTTCTCGCCTTCGTGTTCGGTTTGAAATATATGCGCTGTTTCCCCAATAACATCAGCACATTGTTGTGGTAATCGAATTAATGGATATATTGTATTAGGCTGAGGGTGCAATTTGCTTATCTTTGATTTCCCTACGTATTGCATACTTTCACCAAATTTTATAACTTTTATAAATTCAAGGCGTATATACATAACTAATTTAATTTTGAGAAGATAACAAGAGGTCCTACATCTAATTCATTATCTATGAAAGTCTATTCTCATTCCAAAGAAACACAAAAATTGCAAAAGTTGATATTAATAGTGACTAATTGAAGAGATTGTTAATTTTAACTTAACTAAGTGTTGAAGATGGCATCTTTTAAATCGGCTGCAATAAAAGTATTAAGGGAATCGCAAGAGCCACTACATTATGAGGAGATTACTAGACGAGCTTTAGAACAAAACCTTATAGAAACGTGTGGTTCAACTCCGGAAGCCACAATGAATGCTCGAATTGCTGTTGATATTAAACGTAAGAAAGATAAATCGGCATTCATCAGGGTCAAACCCGCTGTATTTTCGTTAAATCCGGACTATACTGCGAAAGAGCAAGAAGATGAAGAAAAGGAAGAGCAGAAAACAGAAGAATTGGAGCCGATAAGTACCCAATATGTCGGTAAAGCCGGCGAGCATCTTGTTGTGAGTGAACTTCTTTTTAAAGGATATAATGCGAGTATAATGAGCGTCGATGAAGGGCTAGACATCGTAGCCACTAAAGGAGAGAGATTGTATAATATTCAAGTTAAAACATCAACAGGTTACTTCCTTTTTTGCCCCAGATAATCGCGCTAGAAGCCGACTCTGAGTCCCGGGCCGCAGGGTCAAGAGTTCAAGCTGCTTTTTGAATAGCTTCTTTGTCGTGCCTTAGCTATAGGGGATCAACGTGCTGAAAGTGAAAAAAAGAAATTTCGCCTAGTTAAGCGCGGGCTGCACCTACTCGCAGAGGCTCTCACAAAAGTGTTCGACGGACTCGAAGGGCCAGTTCTGTCTCAGTTTGCTTTGCATACAAATCGAGTACATCTTAACCGTTTTTTTCAGATTTATTCTGCTGTTGCTAATCATTTTGCGAAGCGCCACACTGAGCAGAGAGTAACAGAAGGCGATCCCTAGCTGCAGCGTGGTCAAACGTTTTGTCGCCAAGTAGGCGTACGACAAGCTCGCAAGCGCTCGGTTCTTTCTGCATTTCTTTTCCTTGACCAGCTTGTTGCTCACGTAGCCGAGATGTTCGGGAAGCATGTTTGCGACCGGTGGGCTTATCAGCGACGCAAGCCACATTAACGGCTGAGGCCACGAACGTGCTTCCGCAACGGCGCCTCGTTCTGAATAGACAGTGTCGATCATACCCTTGTCGATCATCCCGGTCTTTTTTTCGACGCTTCTGCTGAAAATGTCGGGATGACGAGCTTCAGCTTCGACGATGAGGCGGATCACCATGCCTGCGCTCGTTGCCCGAAATGCGTAGTCCGAGTCCTCAGAGCCAACGAAGAAGTGGCGCGCGTCGTAGTATCCTATCCGGTCAAGCACTTGCTTGGAAATCAACGCCCCGTGCGTCGCAAAAAAGGAGAGATCCCTGCTCTCGGTGAACGCATTCCAAACCATGCGACCCCAAATGTTTTGTACGGCTCCGGATTGAAGCGCGACAACAGATGGACGATCAATGTCCACGATCTTAGGACAGAGGATGTCTGCCGGTTCCGCGTTTTGCAAAAGAGAGCCTAAGCAGCCGTTTTCGACGGTGCCGTCCTGATCAAGAAGCCATACCCAGTCAAACCCTTCTTCGTGCGCGATTCTCATTCCAAGGCAAAACCCTGCGGCTGAGCCGGTGTTTTCGGTGGCGCGCAAATAACGAGCGAACGGATAAGAGCCTGAGTGCGTCCCAAATGTTGCTTCGTTCTCACTGACACAGACGTCGCGAGAATTGTCAACCACGATCAAACCGTTCAAGCCCTCTTGAGTTTGGAGAGAGCAGAGCAGCCGCGCAAGCTCATTTGGGTTATCATAAGCAACGGTTACGGCGCAAACTTGCATGGCTGGTCAAAAAGGTGTCGCGAGCGTGCAGCGTGTTTCGATGCAGCAAAGAAGTGGGAGGACATGCCCCCCCTCTTTTTTGACCTTATCCGCCTTATGAGCACATCTGCGTCGGAGCTAAAACGTAGTCGAACCCTCACGTTGATAACTCATCTAATCTAACACAATCGAACCCGTCAATCGTTTCAGCTGGGCGCAGTTATTCGCGATCTTTGTTTCTAACTGTGGGAGCATCATGTCAGCTTGCTCTATTATGCGCTTTGCCTCCTCCCGTTTCAAGTTAGCCTCGAATATGATTGCTGCGCGTTGCCCGCCGTCAAGCGATTTAATCTCATCTTTGAGCATTTTGACCGTCCGCTCCGCGTTGCCGATTTCAGTTTTCTTGCTGGCGACCTCACCCCTCTTGGCTCTGAAGTGCTTGACCGTCCGCTCCGCGTTGCCGATTTCAGTTTTCTTGCTGGCGACCTCACCCCTCTTGGCTCTGAAGTGCTCATCATCTCGCTGTTCGAGCGCATAGAGGTCGCGTAGTTCGCTCTGAAGTTTGACCTCCTCCTCGGGGGTCATGTCCTTTTTGGGATGGGCCACTCTTGACATAAGGCCCAAATCCGCTTTCGTTGCCGTGATCTTAGCAGCTATCTCGTGAAGTTTCTCGGAGTAGAGAGCCTCATCCTTCTCCAAGCTGACGAGTTCCGCTTCCACCGTGGCCAACACACAGTCCTCAACCTTTGTAAATGGCAACTACTCTAACCTCTTCCTTTCTTTTATGTGTCATCAACATGTCAACGGTTGCAAACTACTTAAAGAAGACGCAATAATGGTTAGTGCGCCCGTCCCGGTCAACCTCTCCGGCACTATCGCGGCTCATTTTATCTACTAACCCCAGAGCATGCAACTCGTCGAGAGGGCGTATTAATGAACGCGGGCTAATGTCAGATTTATCGCTTAATTCTGAGGTTGATTGCCATTCGTCGGTCATGTGCTTGAGAATGGCCGCCCGCATGGTCGGCACATTATCCGCGACACGCCTAAGAAATCATTATGGGATCGGATCAGAGGGCGTTAATATGGTTCGTTAGTTGTCACTCTTTGCTTTATTTTCTTGGCATATTTGTTTTGCTGTATTTATTCATTGGATTTTAAGGCATTATTTTTGGTTTTCTGTGGGATCAATTAGAGGGGTAAGCGGATCAAAAAGGGTCAAAAGTTAAATTATTTCGCTGATTGCAATCGATAGCTCGCTACTCTTGTCCCACAGTCATCCCATTTTTATCCCTGTTTTCGTCCTATTTAATCTCTATATTCGCGCATTTATCCCAGTTGGTATTTTTCATTAAACGACCACTTTTAAGAAGCCGTTATTCGCCTTTTCCCGAACTGCTCTATTTTTTAACTCAATTCATCAGTTGTCGCAATTAACCGCTCCTGCAGCAGTTTTTTACATTACGTAAATTGGATATTCTTCCAATACCGCATATACACATCATACACGTACTCAGGGAGTGGATGCCGGTAGTGCGCTCACTCAACCCCTGACACTCCGTGTGTGAAAATATATGCCCGTTTGATTGATCCGATTGAATTATGTCGCCATTTTGTTTTGTAAATTTTCGGAGATCTCCAAGAATTGAAAGCAAGTGAAACCAGGAGCCTTCTTATCGCGCTGGCCGATTTCGTCAAGACGCGGTCGGTTAACAGAAAGAAAAGGTTGTTTGACGCCGATGCCCTTACTTGATCTAGGCAAAGACTGCTAAGCTTAAAAAATAAATGGCTTTATGAGTTATTGAGGCTATAAACGCTTTTTTCAGCATTTCTGGAGACCTTTGCTCTCCTAAATATTTCGCGAAAGTGAGAACCCACGCCGTCAGTGCTGTCAGCACCACCAAGTAGAGCCAGTCCAAGTGTGCGTAAAAGAAGATCGCCATCCCCGTGAAAAATGTGATGATGTAGGCTATGACGTAGAGCGCCCTCTCCGTGGAAGGTCGGGGCCGGACGAAGAGGGCAGGAATTGCTAGGTCAAAAGCTTCATTAACGATGTTCGTGCACGCCGCCGAGCATGCAACAAACGTGACTAAGAGCCACGGCAGTGGGGTTAAGAGAGTTCCCGGGGAGAAGGCGTCCCATACTGCCAGGGGGAAAAGCGCGATGGGCAACATTAATGTAAGATACCCAATGTTGTCTCGCATATAACGTACATAAGCATATCCTAACGCCACCCCCAAAAGCACCAGTGCTGCGAAGAGCCAGCTATAGATCACACGCGCTAGCACGAGCCCGATTCCAGCTAGTATGACAGCGTAGAACGTTGCCGCGGATCTCGAGATCAGCCCACTCGCCAATGGTCGCATTGGCCACTTCCACTTATCTCGCTCTGAGTCGACAATGTCGTGTGTTACCAGCGAAGCTGCCGCCACAAGCCACGAGAGGATAAAAACAACTCCTAGTCGGGGATCATCAAATCGTCCACCTGCCAACGCCGATGTACCCGCTACATACGGCAAAACTGTAAATGCAGTCGCGGCTACCCGTTGCATGGTGATGAGTCCGATAATCTTATTTCGGAATGAGGGCCTCGTCGGGGCGGCGAGACCAAATAGCACATCGGCTACTGACACCTTAGCATTCGTCATATCCTTCTGCTCCCAATTTACAAGAATTAACGAAGTCGCCTCTTAAACTTTATGGTTATTTCGTTTTTCCCCTTTTAGTGTCTGTCATTAGTGGACGAATTTGGTGTCCTTCCGATACCGCGAGGCACATGACACACATACTCAGTCAGCGGATGCTGATAGTGCGCCCACTCAATGCCAAAAACTCCGTGCGTGAGAATATACGCTCGATTAGACTGATCCCATTGAATGACGTTCCTGTATGTCAGATTGCCCAACTTCGCGTTCTCACTGATTTTCTTTTCGCGGAAGTAATATGGTTATGCTTCGGTATCGCTCTTGTCTAACGAGGTGATCCAGCCTTTTCTCCTAAAATAAATCAACAGGGCAATAGCTATAACCCCCGAAACAAGCCAAAACGCTGGGTAGCCCCATTCGGAGCGAATCTCCGGCTCTTGGAAGTTCATGCCGTAAACAGCTGCGATAAACCCTAGGGGGAGAAAGATCGTCCCGACGATGGTTAATACCTTCATGACTTCATTCAGCTTGAGGCTCACGCTAGAGAGGTAAATATCAAGAATCCCACTCACGATGTCACGAAACGTCTCCAATATGTCAATGGCGTGGATGACATTGTCGTAGACATCCCGCAGAAAGGAAATAGTTGTTACCGTAATGAGGGGTATCTCTTTCTTCGTTGTGGCATCAACCACTTCTCTCAGAGGCCATAACGACTCGCGCATATACACAATTTCTGTCTTTAACCCATGGATCTCTTGCAAAGTTTTCGAGGTGGGGTTCGCCGCCACCCGTTCTTCGATGAACTCGATCCTCTCCCCGAGTTTTTCCAAAATGACAAAATATCCATCAACGACGACGTCGATGATTGCATATGCGAGGTAGTCGGCCCCCATATTTCGTATATGCTCTTCGTTCGAGCGAATTCGCTCCGTTAGAATAT
Organism: Methanobacteriota archaeon; assembly: GCA_963748445.1. GTDB lineage: Archaea > Halobacteriota > Bog-38 > Methanoflorentales > Methanoflorentaceae > DASPRZ01. The sequence goes on along the minus strand of CAVVIU010000002.1, from coordinate 125,135 downwards.
CGAAGATGCCGTGCTGACTCTCGCTAAACGTAATGACGTAGTGCTTCCCTAGAATGATGCTAATTTGTTCGTCTTTGACCTCTGCGGTACGGTCATCATATTGCAGCTGTCTCAAGGCGACATAGACATAGTCATCATACACGTCCACCTTTGGGCGCTGACTCGCAGTTGTAATATCTTCTAATACGAGCGAGTGTATAACAAAATTCTCTTGTAGTGCACCCAAAGTATCAGATTTATATGGGCCCTCGACATTAATCCACGTGACCGTGGGGGTTTCTTTGTACGAGCGACACTCGTCAATGGAATGCGCTTCTTTTTCTTCAACGTGTTTCTCATCATAGTCTATAATCTTGATTTTTACGCTCTCTGTTGTTTGTGGGATTTCTTTGAGCAGCCCTGGCGCAAGGCCGACGTGATCTGATCTTCGCTTAATTCGTCTCACATAGTTGCGTGTTCTGCCCTTGGTTCGGGACTTATTCATACTCGTCACCTAGTGTTTTTATGCTAGTTATAGATTTAACGTTTTACACTGCCAAACACAGCCAAAATAAAACAATTCAATGATGAGACGAAAGCACACATTATGAAGCATCCCTGTGAATCAGTTGTTAATATCAGCGCTGGAATTGGATGTCCTTCCAATATCGCAAAGCCACATCATCCATATACTCAGGCAGCGGATGGCGGTAGTGCACTTAGTCGACACCTGATACTCCGTGAGTTGCATATATAAGCACAATTGGACGAACTGTTAGAACAAGGGCATCTGCACTTTAGTGCGAGGTAAACCTATATCTACTATTCAATATACGCACATTATGATGAATGGTAATGGCTGACGACAGCGAGTTCATCACCAAGCTCATTGGATTTGGCCTCAGCGAAAAAGAGGTACAGCTCTACCTCCACCTGCTCAAGTACGGGCCAAAGCCCCCTTCCCTGCTAGCAAAATCACTCAAGACGTACCGGGAAGACGTCTACCGCACGCTCACCGTTATCATCGACAAGGGCATGGTGAAGCCCTCACTCGAGACGCCGACGGTCTACGCGGCAGTGGATCTCGACATCGCGCTCGAGACTGCGCTTAAAAAGCACGAGACTGAACTCCGTGAGATGGAGATGAGGAAGCAGGAGCTTCAGGAGCTGTCAAAGCAGCAGCGTTTTAGGCCATCTGACGAATTTTCCACGTTTAAAATTCTCAAAAGCATCAAGGAACTCGTGGCCATCGCTCTACCTATCATTGCCGCAACAGAAAAGGAATGCTTGTATGTTGTCTCTCCAGAGGCATTAGTCGTCTCCTTCTTATATGGTGTAATTGAGGGCTCTAAAAAGCTTATAGAACGCGGGGGGCGGGTAGGAATCATAACTGATATTTCATACCCATATGTTGAAGTGGCGCAACAACACTTGGATATTGGTATAGACATGCGCTTCTACGACCAGTATAGAGGGATAATTTTCGGCGTGTTTGATAGAAAGAAGTGTGTGAGTGCAATTAATGCTGATATCAGCCGTATCTCTCTTGATGAGCCCATTACAGTGCTCTGGACTGATGACCCGATATACGCTGATTATCTCGCTTCCACCTTTGAGATGCTGTGGGAGCAGTCAATCCCGGCAGCACAACGGATAGAAGAGCTGTTGAAGCAAGGCCTCCACAGGTCTGACGGATGGTCGTGCTGTTCCATCAAGCTACATTGCTAATGATGCTCGGTTGATATTCATGTACCAGCCTGTAAATTTATTACAACACATCAAATTAGACGCGAAAGCACTGTGGCACAAACTTGTTGTCACGCAGCTTTATAACCCCACTGCCAACTATTTAATAGTAATGGCTAACGAAACGATTATAACGAGCGTGACCGACGCCCTCGCCATCTGTTCGAGTATTATAGAATCCGCGAACAACGAAGTCGTCTATCTTACCCCTCCTTCCCTGTTGGTTCTCGCCTCCCAATTCGGCCTCGCCGAGAAAACCAAAGTGCTTATGCAGAAAGGGGGGCGCGTGCGGGGTATTGCTGACTTCTCATATCCGTACATCAAAGAGATACGAGAGAGGTTGGATCATGGTACAGACGTGCGCCACGTCTCTCAGTATCAAGGCATATTTATGCTGGTGGGGGACAGACGGGAGAGCATTCGCTCGTTGAACGTCGATGTCGAGAGCCTTTCGAGCGATACCCCCGTTGTAGCACTCTGGAGCGATGACCCTACTTATGCTGAGTACCTAATGTCCACCTTCGAGATGGCGTGGGAACAGGCAGTCCCTGCAGCAGAACGGATAGAAGAGCTGTTGAAAGAAGGGCCCCCAGGTGTTTAAGAGATAGACGTACGTGTCATTGAACGAAGCGCGCGCCTTTCCAGTACTTCATATAGACATCATATACGTATTCAGGTAATGGATGTTTGTAATGTGACCAGTCAACCCCAGACCCACCATGCGTTAAGATGTAACTTCTATTTGACTGCTCCCAACTGATGATGTCTACGTATTGCTCTGTGAAATTGAAATAATTGTGAACAACTGTGTAAACCCCTCTCGGCTTTTTGTGAATCGCAGTAGTTCCGCTTTTAACTCACATTAGCACCCTCATCCAAAGTCGCCGGGAATCCCCATTCTGTGTCCAACGCACCAATAAGATGTATATTTTTCCCCAACGTGGCAAGCCAATAATCATCAGTAATTCTATACATTGTATAGCCCTGTGCCTTGTACGACTGAATTAACTGTTCTTTATAATTAGTAGCATCCTTGAGGGTCTCTGCTGGGTAAATTATGATACGTACCACGAGGCTTTTGTTAGTTTCGTTAGATACGTCGCCAACGTATGCCTCTTTTCCGTTCACGGTAGTTTTATGAAACGGTGTCTTATACTTTGCTGAAATTTGTGCGCTGTAATCAACTGTTTTTGATATTGGTGTAGGAGTCGTTAAGGGCTTGGGAGTAGCTGTCGGAGTAACGACGGCTTTTGTCGGAGCTGCCACGACATTCGGCATGCAGAGTGCCAATATCGCTGAAATCAACAAGCATATCAGGGCCTTTTTCATGTTCAAATGCATCGTTATTCACCTTTACTTTTTAAACACACATTCATTGTCGCCTCTTCCCTCTATAAGCGGTCTTATGGCGGCTATCACTACCGAGTGCAAAGGACAGTAATGTTCAAATTTTATTTTGCACTGCTTCGCAGTTATCCCATTACAGGTTTGTCCATTTTCAAAGCTTCTCTGAACTGCCCCACAGTCAGGTTTAACATAGTGGCTATGCTTCACTGCCCTGTATACGCACCAAAGATAATAAACCCTATAAACTGCCGGGCTGTGGAAGGGCTTATGCGCCCTTCGCGTTCAGCTTTCGCAATATAGCTGAGGATAATGATGCGTGCAAGATCTATGTCGCTGTTAAGATTTTAGAGCAACATCCCCATTATCATCTATTGTTCCGAGCAGCTAATTATTCTACTACGATTTATATTTTAATATGTTCGGTTTGTTTCTAATATTCTTCTAGTGGATTTTTTTTCCATTGGAAATATAGATTCATCAAGTGGTTCTTTATCGTAAGAGTCAAATTTATGCAATGTGTAACGATTTTTTATCTCAACTTCCTCGAATTTATTTATTCAAATTGTTCTGAATAGTTGAACATCTTTCCAATACTGCATATAAATATCATACACATCCTCAGGCAGCGGATGTTTGTAATGAGACCATTCAACGCCTGCAACTCCGTGTGTCAAGATGTACGCTCGATTTGACTGTTCCCACTGAATAATGTCCCCGTATTGCTCAGCAAATTTGCGAAGGTCTCCTAACACAAAATGCCATGAAATACGTGAGAGAGGGATTTTTTGTCGTTTCACCCACATCCATAAGCTATTGTATTCAAACATGAGCTTATCATCCGCTCTTCCATTTAATAACGGTTGAAGGGCTTCAACTACTTGCGGGTGCAAGGGCACATAGTGTTCCATTTTAATCTTATCTTGCAACGCGTTCACATGAAGAACGGGCTTCTCCAGTTGCACTGCCTCTTGGCACTATCCTACAGTTAGTTTCGACATAGTAGCGTTGTTCCTCTGTCCAGTATATGCTCCAAATAGGGTAAATGCTGTATACTGCTGAGCGCGATAAGTGCTTAAACGTCCTTCCGATTTTGCAGTTTTGATATATGTTAGTATGTTTTCGATATCCTGCTTTGTTATGATGCGACTTGTTACCCTCTTGCAATGCTTCAAGGTTTTTGGCCTCTCAAGAAAAATAGAAAAAGCATAGTAGCGATTATCAAGCCTCGTTTTTGTGAGATATTTCAGGAATGCCACGGCAAACGAAAGCATTTTGCTCTTGGAATCTTCGCACTGATATTTGTCCAAGGTATCGGCACGCAACGTATCCAAATTATTCTTGTTAATAATACCATTTGTATAGTGCCAGAGAGCCTTTGCCGCCCGTTCTATCCAATCTTGCGATTTTTTTGTTAATCCAGTCTTTCTGTATTCTATGTAGCCGTTCAATTCCTTCAAAGTGAACGGTAAATCAAGTTCAGCAAGTCCGTTATGCGGTCTGTTATGCGAAGAGCTCCCCTGCTCGTGAGATAAAAAACAGCGAGGGTGCGATGCTTCAGCATCGGAGCCGAGCGTACAAAGAGCCTTCACACGGCGGAGGTCGGGCGGTCGAGTCGCCCCGAGTCCATTGTTTTTTGATGATTCATCGTTTATTAACTCACAGTTTCTAAATTTAGAGCTACGATTAAATCATCTCCTAGAACAGCATTGACTTTATTATCTAAGATACAGAGGAGATTTTATAGCTTTTTCAATGAGGTACAATGTTAAGTAGAGGGTTTGACGGGTTTCTTATGATGCAACATAAATTGCAGAAATTGATTAAAAATTAAAAAATAGGGCAACATATATAGTCCACCATTACTGTTAACTATTTTAAAAATTTAAGTTGGCAGAGTGGCTCCCATTTACACAACCGAAGCGGATGCACTCGCAATCAAAAAGGATGTGATGTATACGTGAAAATAAAAATAGGAATTATTAGTTTATCAATCGCCGCGATTATGGTACTTCCAATTTTAAGTGTTACCGCAGCTGACTCAGGCAAGATAGATAGGAATGGTGGGCGCATAGCAACTGTGGTAAAAGCAAACCCCGACGGTCCAGTTAGTATTGTTAACTCCAACGTAGAAAGCGGACGCCTTCACATTGGAGTTTTAAACCGTGACATAGCGCAAGGTATATGGGTCTCAATGGAAGCTGCTTATATAGGTACCAATGGTAGGGTAATCGGTTGCGATGCCCTTGCCGCCACTGATCCAGCCCGGCCATTGGCAGGGCCTACCAATGCCTTCTGGATGTGGGTCTACATGCAGCCCGGCGAGACACTTGGGCTCTACTCACCAGCGTATCCAGCGAATACGAGTTTGATATACTGGCGCATGTATTGGTGGATCAATGAAACTAACAACGGGTGGTATAGCCCCAACTGGGAGCTTGGTGCAGAAGTGTGACCCTACGGGGCTCTCGGCCCAACAGTACTGTATAAGACAGTTACCAACTTTTTATACAAGCTACTACATTTAATTTTGTGAGCGCTGATAACGTGAGTTGTTTAGCCCAACGAGGCCTTGCGCTACATATTTTAGAGTCAAACGAGGGTATTGCACCAAAATCTTTTCTTTCATAAGGCTCAGTAACGCCTTTTTTCTCTACTAAATTATCTGTCTCCATTAGCTGCCAAATTAACGCGAGAGAGTGTCGATTATGAACCTGACAGGGGGGTCAGTGCGTAAAATTGCATCGTTGTGTGGCAGTACAACAGAGAACCCAGACGTTTCTTGAATTTCAACTGTTGCACGTTGCACCGTAACGTCTAGAACGTGTCCGCCGTGCGTTCTATCGGCAGAGATGAAATGAAAATGCCAGCCAGGGGCATTCAACCCGTTTACGTATTGAGGTGACCAGAAGCCGACCATCGTTCCTGTGACGTTCTGAAATTCGAACACCGATTGATTTTTTAACGCATCAACAAGCGGCGGATACGGTTTATTCTGCTTTGGCGGGCTTCGTGCCTTGAGATAGGTATAATCACCTGTAATTTTTACCGCGTAGAAGGTATTCTTTGTAGGGAAATATCCTTCCAACTGGTGTTGCACCTGTGTGTAATTCATGGTGCCGTGTTCGTTATCATCCAGCGAAAGCTTTGTGTCCGCTTGGAATGACGTCACGGCAGCAAAAGGTGTCATCATAGAGTTGTTAACTGGATACACTTTGCTATCAGATTTAATCTGATAAAACGTTCCTTCCAGGAATATCATCTCGCCATCAAGATCATTGAAGGTGCCTAACCCAAAATTGCCGTGCGCTCTAAGCTCTTTAAGGGACATATCTCCATCATAATCTCCTGCTTGGAGAGCGCCGATGGTCGACTCTTGAAAAAGAAGGTTGCTTGTCGTGCCGTGTCCTAGCAGTTTATTGGTATTACTGCTTGTAAAAGCATATACAGCAACCGCTCCGATTAAAATCACCACAACTACTACTGTGACAGCAACTTGCCATTTCATACTGATGGCAATCTACTCGCTCTTATTTTTAATTTTCTAAAGCGCTGTAGTTACATTTTGAGGGTTCTAATTGATGGTATGCCAAAACGGTAAAACTTGACCTTAGGCAGGGGGGCTCGTAACAAGAGTTCGAACGCCGAGACAAAATATCTACATATTAATATGAGAATGGTGTTTTTTATGATTTCAAACAGATAAGGGTTAGTCCCTGGCGGGTAAGGGATGACAAAATAACCAGCAGAACAACACGTAAATCACGTCTTCGACTTTTTAACTCCAGATTTAAAAAATGTGGTTAATAATCAATTCTATAGTGCAGAATGAATTGATTTGTATGAACTGAAGTTACAGATTTTTTTTAAAAAAGTAATAGGCAGTGTAAAACCGATCAGTGCATTGCCTGATGTAAATGCCAGACATGTATTCAGGCAGTCTTAGCGATAGTGTGCCCGTGCAACTCTCCCATTATACTTTAAAAAAGCAGGCAAGAGAGTTTCAACCCCCCTACCGTAACGTCGAGTAGTGCACCCCACTCGTGTAGAGCCAGCCTTGGGCAGCCCCATTGCAGTACAGTTGCGCGTTATACACCGCCCACTGTGGATCAGCAGGAACGACGGGCCCTGAAAAGACCCTGTACGTATGTCCCGCGACAGCATTGAACCAGCCGTATCCCGCATAGGGGTAGACAGGCCCCATGCCGCCCGCAGTGGAATCATACGCATAGAAGGTCACCGCATCACCGAGCTGAGCATAATAAGGTGCGGTAGCACTCGGCTTATACAACATGGCATCGGGTGCAACCCACGCATCGGCACTACCGGTGTTCGCGATGTCCCATTCGAGGTATTGTGCATACCCAGGCACCACGTGAACGCTGGGTATGGAGGGGGACGGCGGAGGGGTCGGTCCGATTCCGGACAGCGTCTTACTGGCGTTGATCCTGCCCCCCGTCGAGATCTTCCCACGTAATGCACTCTCAACATCGACGTTCTTTAAAATGACATCCTTTATCTGGAGGGTCGCATAGCTGGGGCTCATGGCCTTAACCAGCCCGGCGAGCCCTGAGACGTAGGGGGCGGCCATGGAGGTTCCGTTAAGGAAGACGTAGTTCTGCTGTGTGCTCGAAGGGTCGAAGGCCGAGATGTTTACGTTATCGATATAAACGCTGCTAGAACCCGCGCTACCGTCAGTTGTCAACCCAAATCGGATGTTAAGGTGCGGTGAGTCATCATAATTAGTAAGGCTGTATGCTGGGAACTCGTTTCCGTTTCCCGACCAATAATCAATAGTATCCCAGTGTATGCCATCTCTTGATGCTTCAATATAAAACCAGTTGTGATCTTTTACAGTGTTTAGCTTCATATCGAAGCTCAGATAAGTTCCACATTTATTTGTCAGGTCAACTGGATTTTTGAGCGTTATTGACGCGTTCACGACGCTGCCGCCTGGACTGCTGGCCATTGCGCTGGTCGGAGGGCTAACATACTGATCGTTCGTAATGTGCCACGGCGCTTGGGCGTCCCACGCAGTAAAGTTGTTGAATGGGTCGTAGAACAATTGAACCGCTGGCGGAAAAGTGCTTAAGATGTTTGTACCAGGAGCAGCAACCTGCACCGACTTTGGACCATAGTCTGAAAATGACGCGAGCGCATCATTCTGGTCAGTTGCTGCAACGGTGATGATGTTGCTGCTCGAATAACTTGATGGATAGTGTGGCGCCCCATCATTATTTGCGCCATTATTTCCTGCCGCGCAGACACAAAGGGCAGGAGAGGGATCTATGGGATCTTTTTCTGCTTGAGAGAACTCAGGGCCACCAAAAGACATGTTTATGATGCGGGCGCCGTGTGAATTTGCATAGTCTATGGCTGCTATCTCGGGAGCTAAAGGAAAACCATCCGGACCACTGATTCTCAGGGGCATAATCTTCGCCTTCCACATGACCCCCGTAACCCCGATGCCATTATTGCCCACCGCCGCAATGGTCCCCGCCACGTGGGTGCCGTGCCCGGTCCTGTCCATCGGGTCGCTGCTGTTCGCAATAAAGTCCCATCCGTTCACGATATTAGGGGCAAGGTCCGGCTCCCGGTAATCGACTCCCGTATCGAGTACGGCGATAACAACGTCATTGGACCCCGTCGTCTTATCCCACGCCTCGGGCGCACCAATGTCAGCTCCCGGCACCCCTCCCTCTCCCCTCACCGTCTGACCGGTGTTATGGAGCCCCCATAAGCTACTAAAATAGGGGTCATTGGGAACCACGTCTATATGTCGCAGATAATCAGGCTCAGCGTAGAGGACGTTCGGGTTCTGCTTATACTGTGCCACTGCCGCGGGCACGGCGACCCCCTCGGGGAGTTTCACCAGTTGGAGGCCCGGCACCCCGCTCAACGCCCTTATTTCCGTGGCCCCCACGCTCGCATGGGCAGCCGCAGCGATATCGGGCACCACCATTCCATCTTGCCGTGCCGCAGGCTTGAACCGGACGAGGACGGTATCCTTCACATAGTCAGCAGAGCCGACGTGTGCCCGCTCAGTCGAGGCACGTTGCGGGGGCAGCCCCGCAATCGTTATGATGCCGGTGAAGAGCGACAGCGTTACACTTACTACTATGCATAGGGAGAGAACTTCTCGTTTCACATAGCATCACACCTCTGGTTGATGGTGCTCTCCTTTGCTTGATTGAAAGCTGTCATCAACCCCCAGTTTTAATCATGTACCAATGCGTGCAGGGATAATAAAAGTATAATCCGATGTGTACTTTTTAGACGCTATTTTGTAGCAAGGGATGTTACGAAGACGTCGTACAACGATGTGAAAAGGCTTTAGAAGGGCAAATTTTTCTTTTTTACGTCGTTGTATAGCGTAGGTCGATATTGCACATTAACAACAGTAGTAATTGCCCAGTTATCAGGTTAAAAGTCATGACTTGCTGAGAAGCTACCAAGGAGGGGCGAGGTTTGTATCCTTCCAATACCGCATGTACACATTTACATATATTCAAGAAGCGGATGTTTACAGTGCGCCCAATCAACTCCGCTTACGAGTGTATGAGAATATATGCCCGATCAAACTGATTCCGTTGGATAATATCTCCATGCTGTTCAGCAAATTTTCGGAGATCTCTTAACGCCATGATCATTGAAGCGCCGATGTTTGAATTTCTCAAGGTAATTGCGGCCTTGCAGCCAAGCACCCTATCACTCGCAACAGCTGGGACTCTTACTTGATCCAGACCAACGCTGTTACGCTTGACCAATAAATAATAACCCAAATCGAGAGGAGCCTGAACGCTTTTTGCAGCTTGTCTTGGGATATATGCTCTCTCAAGTATCTCGCCTGAGTTAAAGCGCATACAGTAAATGCTGCCAGTACCACCATGTAGAGCCAAGACACCTTTATGTAAAAGAAGACTGTCGTACCCAAGACAAACATGGCAACTACTAATATGACATAGAGCACCATCTCAGTGAAGGGTCTGGGTCGGACGAAGAGGGCTTTAGCTTCCGGATCAAAGGGTTCATTAGTGAATTGTGAAGCTGCTGTTAAGGCTGCAGTAAAAGTAAAGAGCAGCCAAGGTAGTGGGGTGAAGACGGTCTGCGGAGAGAAAGCAGTCCATACTACCACAGGGATAAACGCCAAGGGCACTATTACTGTAAGATACCCAATTTTGTCTCGCGTATGGCGCGTGTAGACGTACCCTAATGCCAGCACCAAAAGCGTCAGGTACTGCGAAGAGCCAGTTAAAGATCAAGCCTGCGATCACGAGCGCTATGCCAGCTATTATAATAACGTAGAGCGTTGCCGCGTATCTCGAGATTAACCCAGTTGGGATCGGTCGCAGCGGCCACTTCCGTTTATCCCGCTCCGCGTCAACGATGTCGTTTGTTATATTACTAGCTGTCACAACAAGCCACGCGACGATAAGCAGGAAGGGAAGTCGGGGGTCAGTAAATCTTCCGCCCGCTAGAGCCCACGGAGCTATTACTATCGGCACTGTCATTATGCCTATCGCTATCCTTTGTACGGTTATGAACGCGATAATTTTGTTCCGGAATGAGGGTTCCGTAGGTGCGGCTTGACCAAATAATACATCGGCTACTGACACGGTGGATGTCGCCATACTCTTCTGCTTTTCTTTTCTTTATGTTACGCAATCGCCATCTTTAAGCTTTTTGGTTAATAATGAATAAACTGTAGCAATTTATCAATAGCAATGTGGTACGGTACATCATAACGGCTCACAAAAAACAGAGCTGGAGGAACGACAAATGGCGAGTTGAATACCTTACATTTGAGCTCTCTCAATTTTATTTATAACGCTTAAAAAAGTAGTGTATTGATAGGAACGTCACGCTGAATAAGAAATTGTGGATCCAACCCGATGTCAGTGCTCTCACGTGCGGCCGCTCTCTTACGCCAAAGCAACCTTAATACGACAAAAAACCATTTGCAGTTTCAACTTATTTATTCTAAATTGTTGCAAACAGTTGCGTGTCCTTCCAATACTGCATGTAGACATCATACACATATTCAGGAAGCGGATGTCGATAGTGTCCCCACTCAACACCTCGCACCCCATGAGTGAGAATGTAAGCCCGGTTTGACTGATCCCACGGAATAATGTCACCATATTGTTCTGCAAATTTTCGGAGATCCCCTAAACTAAAATGAGTTGACACTCTCGTAAGCGGAATTCTCTCGCGCTTTACCCACATCCACAAGCTATAATAGTGAAACATTAATTCATCATCAGCATACAGTGCGACAACCTGTGTGGTCGGTGTTATTACGGGTCCCCTCGTCTTTGTGTCAGTCGGCATCTCATCACGTTGAACTTCGTCAGCCGCGCGTGCTGCTACATCCCTACTATAACTCTGTTCGACGCATAAAAATGTGCGTGATAGTTCCGTACCGTTACAACGTTTTATAAATATGTAGAAATGGCAGCATTTATGTGCGGTAATAGACGCCGCTGCAGCCTGATGAAGGAACTGTTGCAATATAGATATTCTCGCTTGGCTGTCGACACGATTAGAAATATTTTGATGTCCACTTAGATTTCCATTTATTGGCTAATATTCGTAGATTTGTGAAATATGGCAAGTCGACTGAGAATTAAAACAAAAAAAGAGAAATAAATATTTAGCTTGTTGTTGCATACACACAAAGTTGCACAACTTATTGAAATAAAGTTGAATAACTTTTGTTATCTTGGGTTTTGCGCTTGTAACTTGTATGTCAATTCCTTGTTATGCTAAGGCAAGTATGGCTATCAGCGGTGATATCAACGGGAACAATGCAGTTCCTACGAGCGCAAGGGCCATGATGGCAACAATACCCAGTGTTAGAAGTAATACAACCATTTTTTTCACCTCCTATAATGTCTATGTTTTTAATGTAAAGTTAATAAACTTATCAGCGGTGATATCAGCAAGGACATCGCATTCACTGCAATCCCTGAAGGGCTGAACAGACACTATTAACAACTGCGTACGCAGTGCAGCCGCGTTTTCCTTTCCGCCTCCTTAATATCTGTCGGGTTATGCTAAGGTAAGTATGGCTATGAGTGGCGATATCAACGGGAACAATGCAGTTCCTACAAGACCAAGGGCCATGATAGCGATGATACCCAGTGTTAGAAGTAATACAACCATTTTTTCCCACCTCCTTAAGTATCTACTTAGACTTTATACAAAAAGTTTTCGCTGATGTTATTATTGACGAACTATAACGTAATTTTAAGGATATGCTGATATATAAATATTTTTCATAATTGCCATTTTTTATAACAGATCAAGTGAAAGTACCAATTCTAGCCGCTTTTTTACGAGGATCATTATTCAACTTGTTTTGCAAAAAAAAAGTGAGGAAAGTGAAATACTTTCCTAAAGAAACTCTGTAACTTCACTTTAGTTTTGGTTATTGATCAAAATTGATAATCTAGACTGGCGATCCTCACAATCCTTTCGGTTAGTACAATGCCCTCTGTCACACAATAATACCATCACTACTATTTAACTATCGATCCTCCTTATTACTTAATTTCAGAGTTTCAATATCTCACCTGGAATGCAGGGATTTGACATGAGGGGCACCCTACGAGTGGTATGAGTAACGGTGCAAGCAATGGCGCGAAAATCCCACCAAGTAAAGTGCTGTAAATTGCAGTGCCAAGGCCTACATAGCCGGCGACTAAAGCAACTGGCGCAGCTACTATACTAAGTGGTAGAGCTAACAAAGCAAGTGGCAGGATAGATAAAATCATTGACGGATCCATCTGTTTTCACCTCCTTTTTTTAACGATATATCAGATTTGCAGCTATTAGTAGCCAAACTCACTGATGAATAAGTTAAACTTACTTTGAATGTGCTAGTATTTAAAATTTTTTCAATCATTGTCTCATTTTTTCAAGAAAAATATAATAACAATTCATTCCACACTGCGAAATCCAGCCGGCGTCTAATGGCCGTCAGTACATCTCCCATCGACGTAACGTGCGTGTTGGCCCCGGCGATGATGTCAAGCTCGCGCTAGTAAATTGTTGTTGGAACGCACTCCTCGTTTCGGGGGGGTGCGATGCAACCATCAGTGTTTAGGTGGAATTAAGAATCGGCTCTTGAAAGAAGAGCCCCTCTCGAGGGGCATGTTAAGGTCGTAACGTCTGATGACTTGTTATAGCTGGGTGCGAAGTCTTCTTAGTCTCCGACTAGTATTACATTTCGTTATCAACTGTTCTTCATAAGAAAAAGAATGGGAAAAATAATACCACTGACTTATCCACTTTGATTGACTAGGTCCACCAAATTCGACAGCCGGCGGAGATTACACAAGTCAAACATTATGTGGATAGTGATTAAGCACGACTACTGACGCTACGAGAGCACCGTGCGACGGATTATCTTAAAATAATAAGCTAGCCTATTTAACGCTCGTCCCAGCATCCGGCTCACATATCGTGCGGCGTGTTTCATTGCTTTCCCGCGACAACGTGACAGTGTACAAAGTGAAGGGCAAAAAAATCTGCTATGTCCGGCAAGAGAATCAGAAGACCTTGAAGAACTCCCAGATTGAAGCAATATCAACAACTTACAGTATGTGATTGATAGAATGTTCGATAGCAGCGATATCATTTAGTAGTTCCATTCTTAGGTTTGGAAAAAACACAAACTCGTCCTAATAACGTTTAGTTAGGGTGCCTCAAGCTTGAATCTCAGTTCTATATAACAGTCATTAAAAAACATGTATAAGCGCGTGTCAAAGGGGACCGAACGAATAACCTAATCTTTAGCATAGTATTTTTTAAAATCGCTTGTTTTAAATATCGATTCAAACTTGTAACCTTGAGCCGTTATATACTCTCGCGCACCTGTTTCACGATCAAGAACTGCCATCACTTTTGTAACTGTACAGTTCATGTCTTCTACTGCTTTAATCCCAGTGAGTATTGATTTGCCACTCGTTGTGACGTCATCAACAAATCCTACTTTGTCTCCACTTTTTATGCATCCCTCAACCTTCTGCATTCTTCCGTGACTTTTTTTAGCTTTTCGCACAAAAAACGCTCTAACATCCCCTGATTTGACTGCTATTGCGGTGGCAATTGGTATTGCGCCGGTTTCCATACCACCGACCGCGTCAATTTTTCCAAGGCTTCCAATCATTAACTCAGCAGCAATTGAGGCCCCTCGCGGATGCATCAAGACACGTCTCAAGTCAAAATAGTAGTCGCTAACTTGTCCTCCCGACAGTTGATAAGGTCCGTTTGAAAAGTAACCGTATGTTAATATCAAATATTTTAACTCTTCATATTTATCGTTCAAAATAATCCCTATGCGTGTTATTTAACAGGGTAATACACGTGGTATAGATAATATCTCTTTGCTTCTGATTACTCGAGTTCGGAGTGCATATTGTTTTATGCACGAATGGTAACACTTATCCGCTTTCATATGTCAAATGCGAGAGAGAACCTTAAAGCGCTTAGAAAGATTTAATTACCAAGCTAAATAAGTCCAATCTAAAGGCAAATAAATGTCGGAGCATGTTGAACATCCACTGATAGTGCCTGGTTCTGTCGAAGCTCGAACCTACCAACTTGCGCTTGCTAAAGCCGCTTTAAAGAATTCTTCGATGATAGTGCTCCCTACTGGGTTAGGGAAAACGGTAGTGGCATTGCTAGTCATAGCTACTCGGCTCGAACGAGGGGGACGGGTGTTATTTTTAGCTCCTACAAAGCCGCTCGTAGAACAACATGCAGAATTTTTACGATCGCATTTATGTGCTGAAATTGTAGTCTTGACTGGAGAGATTCCGGCGCGAAAGAGAGTCGAGCTGTGGCGGAGTCAAGCCCAAGTGATAGTTTCAACCCCGCAGGGCATTGAAAATGATTTGGTGGCAGAGAGAATAGCGCTCTCTCACATACAACTCATTATATTTGATGAAGCTCACAGAGCAGTTGGCAATTATTCGTACGTCTATATCGCTAGTAAGTATATCGATCAAGCTGAAAATCCTCTTGTAATTGGCTTAACTGCGTCTCCTGGCGGAACGATTGAGAAGATACAGCGGGTAAGTGATGCGCTCCATATCGGCAATATTGAAATCAGGACGGAATCTGATCCAGACGTACTTCCTTATATCCACGAGAAGGATGTTGAATGGCGCAGGTTCTCATTGCCGCCAGAAATGGACTTTGTTAGACAAAGTCTGAATACAGCACTTTCGAGCAGGTTAAGAGAGCTTAAAAGAATGGGGATCGTTAAGAATGAGTGGATTTCGACATCTGAATTATTAAGGTTGCGTGCTGAGGTTGGAAACAATAAGAACTACAGGGCTATGTCCATCATTGCTGAAGTTATCAAACTAAGGCACGCAATTGGCATGATTGAAACGCAGGGCGTAGTTACGACTAACAAGTATTTTGAACGTTTAAAAAAGGAGGCTAAGTCCAAAGGAGGAAGTAAAGCAGCTCGGAAGCTTGTTGGCGATCCATACGTGAAAAGAGCAATGGATAGAGCAAAAATGCTTAAAGAAATGCATCCGAAGTTGTTGGCTGTGAAAAATGTAGTACGTGAATTATTTATCAATAAGCCGGATTCGAGAATTATAGTATTTACGAACTATAGGGATACTGCAGAGCTGGTGAAAAACGCCCTTTCAGAGGTTGATGGAGTCAGACCCATTAAGTTTGTGGGTCAAGCTCAGAAAGATGGTGTTAAGGGACTTTCACAGAAGCAGCAGGTTCAGCTACTCTCTGAATTCGTAGAAGGTAATTACAACGTTCTTGTTGCAACAAGCGTTGCGGAAGAGGGTTTGGACATTCCATCAACTGATATGGTTTTATTTTATGAGCCAATTCCATCTGAAATTAGAAGCATTCAAAGGGAGGGAAGAACGGGGAGACGTCGAGCAGGAAAAGTCGTTGTTTTGATAACGAAGGGTACGAGGGACGAGGCATATTATTGGTCAAGCAATCGAAAAAGGAAGATCATGCGCGCCGAAATGAAAAGAATGAGCGATAACGCTTCAGATGAACTTGACGAACCAACTTTTCGCATCGATTCCAAATCTGATGATTTAGAAGATCCATCATCGGGCGTTAAATCATTTATTTACAATCAAGCTTCAGATCGTGCTATAATTGAGAGTCAGTGTAGTTATCACTGTGAAAATGAGGTAAAGAATGCGGTAAACGGCCATGATGATGTTCATCAGGATGGGTTGCCAGTACCTTCAGAAAAATACCAAAAGACACTGTTAGATTTCGAAGGAGACACCACGGATGCGGTCAAGATAGTAGTCGATGTTCGCGAGATGCGGTCTGACGTTGTAAATGAGATGGACAAATTGGGGGCAACGGTTGAGGTCAGAACCTTGCCGGTAGCTGATTATGTGCTAAGCGATAAAGTTGCTATTGAAAGAAAAACTGCTGAAGACTTTTTAAGCACGTTAATCGATCGCGATCTTTTCGGACAGATCCGAGCACTCGCAGACAGCTATGAGAATCCGATATTGATAATTGAAGGTAAAAATCTTTACACGGGTAGAAACATTCACCCAAATGCAATTAGGGGGGTGCTTGCATCGATCGTAGTTGATTTTAAGGTGCCAATATTGTATTCAGATAACGCTGAAGATACAGCTGCTATATTATACATAATTGCACGAAGAGAGCAAGTTGAAACTAAAAGAGAGCCTATTTTGCACGGAAAAAAGTCGACGAAAACTTTGACGGAGCAACAAGAGTATCTCGTTTCTTCCATATCAGCAATAGGGCCCATCACAGCACGAGCTTTGTTAACACACTTTGAGTCAGTTGAAGCAATAATTAATGCTCGTGAAGAGCAACTAGTAAGAGTGGAAGGGATTGGGAAAATTACCGCGCAAAAAATTAGAGAAGTTGTAAGCGCAAAGTATGCACCCGGATCTCCAAAAGAATAAAAATTTGCTTTGATATCCCTCCGTAAGCCGTTTGGTAGAGCAAGTTTTATAATTGTTAAATTGACATACCCTTTTTAAGTTAGACTGTTCAACTGAGAGGTCGAAACGGAGCACACGTCTTGATGGATAACGAAGAAACACTTAAAGCTGAAGAAAAATTGGAGAAACTGGCAGAGGACGATGAGAAAGAAGCCATCGTTAAGGTCTCTGAGGAGAGATCAAGCGAAGAAGCTGAAGGGTCTGAGAAAGGGCCGGAGATAAAACCCCCGCATCCAAGCGATAGAGACCCATTTCTTTTGAGTCTCGTGTATTTTGAAGATGTAATAACAACTTTGCAACAGTCGGAAGAGTTGTACTCCGTATCTAATATTGAAATAGAAAAGGGATTTGAAGCTTTAAAAGCGGGAGATTATCAGACTGCTGACGATCACCTCACTCGAGCGTTAGAACTGGACGAGAAAAACTTGAGTGCCCTGATATATAAAGCGATAATGCATTTAGAACTCAATAATCAGGAAAAAGCATCTTGTTATTGTGATTTGGCGACGGAGAATAACCCGGAAAATCCGAATTCATGGATTTGCAAATCAGCAGTTTTCATAAAAGAACACGAATATGACGAGGCGTTAAATAATCTCGATAAGGCTTTAGAATTGAGTCCTCAGAACGTTGGAGTGCTTATAAACAAAGCATCGTGTCTAATCAGGCTCGGATACTTTGATGAAGCGATAAGGGTAACATACCGAGCGCAAAAATTAGACCACTCGAATGTGCATGCATGGATCAATAAGGGCATCGCATACGCTTACACTTTTAGGTTAAAGGATGCAATCAATTGTTTCAACGAAGCATTAGTGCTTGATCCAGATAATACAGCTGCACAAAAGGGAAAAGGTGAGCTACTCAGAAGATTAACTCACTGAGCCGAAATTAAGTACACATTTATCCACAGTGCATTTTATTCTATAGTATCGATAGATAATCTCAACACAATACGAAGTCCATTGGTACTCGTCACTCTTATTGATTAAAAAAAGGCTATTGCAGCATTATCATAGCTTCAACCACTATCAGTGCGATAAGGTTTAGAAGGTAGTTGAACCCCCTACTGGTAATATCATGGCGTTGTGTCCGGCATTTTCTGCGAGCTGCTTAAATTTATAAGGATCCGCTCTTATTTGATCGAACGTATTAAAGTGCATAGGAATCGCGGTTTTCGGTTTTATGATGTCAAGCGCTTTAACAGCGTCGTTCACGTCCATAGTAAAGAATCCACCAATAGGAATGAATAGAACATCGATATTCGCTAATCTCTGAACGCCGTCTAAGTATGTATCTCCGAGATGTGCAAATCTAATGCCGCCTAGTTCGAATATATAGCCTGCTGGATATTTGCTCTGGTGGTGGCTGACGCCAATCATTGTAATGCTGACGTTCTTTACTAGCTTGCTATCACCTACTTCCATTATGGTCATCTCTTTATACTTTCCTGTTAAAGTTGGTGGCGCCACAACCAGCGAGTTGAATTTCCTAGCATCGGTGTGATCAAAATGTTCGTGTGTTATGAGGATGATATCCGGTTTTCTAGTATATTGTGGGGCAAAAGGATTCTCTTTGGTGAAAAATGGGTCGATAAGTATTGTATGGCGTTGATCTTTTACTTCAAAGCATGCGTGACTGAGATAAGTAACCTTAACTGCTAAATCTTCCTGCATGAAAGTTACGTCGCATATCTTGAAATATAAGACTTTTGTGACAAAAACGCACCATAATCCTTAAAAATTCAAATAAATAAGTAACGTTTTTTGTTTATGCAGTTTAGATTTGCGGCCGATGTCCCGTAGTCTCTTCGTGCAATTAGCGTTAACTTGAAAAGTATCATAAGTTGTTATTTAGCGCGCTTGCATCTTAGCTCTAATTTCCTTAGATTGGTCTAAGTTTTATTGATTTTTACATCACGTTTTATGAATAGCTCATTAGAATCCATTTTAAGTATTTGAAAGGGATCTTCACACGGTATCTCTGTTAACTTGTATTTAATTGAGCGGGTACCATATACTATCTCAATATCATCCCTTCCGCACACTGTCAGCCGTCCGTTGCCGAGTGTGCCACGAGTGATTCCAATAAGACAGTCCGCTATGTGAGTGTTTACATTACGCGGAATTTTCACGCTGGCGTTTTTAATATTGCAACTTAGCGCCTTTATGGCATCAAACACAATTTTCACACCGACGGCGATACCTGGACATTTCTCACCATGATAGTTACATGCTTCACGTAGAAATTCAGTAAGAACTTCTCCCTCCTCCATGTTGGCCGGTATGAGAGAGGAGTGTACATCGCGGGCCCAGAAAATTACGTCCCAGACAGCAGAGTATGGTTTTATGTCGATAACAGGAGATCCATTGATGATGTCAAGCGGGTCAACATAGAGTATATTTTTTTCTACTTTAACGAGTTGGGTCGCTGTCAGAGAAAGTGGGTTAGGGCGGGTCGGAGATCTTAGTGAAAAGACTCCTCGCGTATCCAAATTTGGATTTATCTTTCTTGGTCTGACTACAAGTGGTTCTCTCGCAGCTTTATCAAGCCAGCATATCACGTTAATATGACTATCGCTTTCGATTCCCGTTAAACCGGCTTTAAACTCGTCAAAAATCTCGATACTGGCAGGAATGCCTTGTAAAGGCATGTCGTTCCCGTCTGTAACCTTTGAATGCACTAATCCAATAGGTCTTATCGTAAAGTCCATCGATGTATCACCCTACGTTTCAAAATGTGATCATGACAGTTGATAGGCAACTTCCCCTTGCAGGCACAGAGTAATGACAACACCTCTTTTGTGTAAATTTCTTGTGTTAAGCAGTTAATACAGTTGAAGAGGGTACGGTTCTCTAGAAAAATTAATTTACTCTCCTTTCGTGGGAAAATAGTTCGAAATATCGTTGTCAATAATTTTTATCGAGCTGATGTATGTTTCAATCAACTTCTCTAACTTTTTTAACTTATTCTCATATTTTTTCTTTTCATCGCTCAAAAAGGTCGTGTATCTATCGCGAGCATATACAATATGCATGAATGCTGTGTCACTATCTATTTCCAAAGCAATGACATATTCTTTCACAGCGAGATCAGTCTTGCGTTGTTTTTCATAAACTACTCCTAAACCACTGTGAGCTATTATATCACGTGGATTGCGACGCAGAGCTTTTTTATATGATTTTATGGCTTCAGCAAAATCTCCTAGCTCATCGAGCGCCTGTCCGAGCCCTGTTAGTGCAGTAGCATCTACGGGGTCAATTTTGAGGGCGTTTTTATATTCCTGAATCGCCTCATCTATTTTGTTTTCATTTAAGCAGTCAATAGCTTTGGAAATATAATCGTCTACTGAAGTCATAATGTTAAAGAACATATCTCATTTATAAAGCACTTTCGGACGTGAACCTTAATTACGTAAAAGAGCATAAAGACGTCAATATCAACCGTTCACTTATTTCAGGTGCAACAAACCCATTATGTTCTCACAGAAAATCCTCTTAAGGGAAAATGAATCTAATTCGCTCTTTAATATAACTTCAATTTCATCCTCTTGTCTTCCATACGGAGTATCGGAGCCGAAAATTACTTTATCCTCTCCAACCAAACGTACCGCTTTTGTGATGTATGATGAAATCATCATGCGAGACGTCTCTAAGTATAAGTTCTCTGCCTTACCAGCTATACGAATGGCATCATCTATGCCTACAGGGGTCCCAACATCGGAACATCCCATATGGCCCATAATTACTGGCAATTCAGGAAAACGATCAGCCATTTCACCAATGGCCGGTGGGAGTGTGCGATAAGCATACCCAGAATGAAAGAGAATCGGAACGTTAAGGTTAACACACATTTCTAGGACAGGAATAACCACGTCATCAGATGGATGAAATTCTTGACTTCGAGGGTGAAGTTTAAGTCCTTTTAGCCCGAGTTTTTTTATGGCTCTGTAAACCTCATCAGCAGCCGACGGATGCGTTGGGTCTGTGCGTGCAAACCCTATGAAGCGTTCGGGATGAGATTTGACGACTTTAGCGATGTAATCATTTGCAGTGGCAAAGGCTCTTCCGGGCCGTATTTCGTTAAATGGAAATATTACACACTTGTTAACTCCTGAATTTACCATCTTTTTTAACAGTGATCTAGGTTCTTGAATGACGCCGTGTATATCCATTCCAATATGATTATGAGAGTCTATGATCATCATATCGCTGTGACGATTCTTGCGATTGTGTCTCAAAAATAGTTCCCCTTTGTTGTAGATCCTCGCGAAAATCATTTTAGTCTATGGTATTTTCTTTATCAATATAATAACTGCGTAATTAAAAAGTATTTAACTAAGTTTTTAATACGCCAGCTGCGAAATTTAACAACACATGGGTTCGTGTGCATATTTTTTGCAGCGACATGTTTAAACTACTTGCATAGCGCGGATGCTAACATTATCGCATCTTTGAACGCCGTACCTGAACGCGATGTATCAACAAAAATGTACGGCAAGCCAAGCAGTGGGGCCCCGTGACCTTTCCCCCCGCCAAGAAATACGAGGGTCCGGAAAATTAAATTTCCGCACAATCCATCAGGGGGTAGAATGAGATTGGAGTATTTTATAGCCTCTTCTATTAAAATGTTGTAATTTATGGCATCAATCCCAGCGCTTTTTAGCGAGTCTGTAAGTTCTTCAGCTTCTTTCAAGGTGACATCTACAATTTTCGATCTTCCCGTATCTTCGGCTCTACCCCCCGACAAAACTCCCACTTTCGGAGCTACTCCTATCTTAGTCAGCAAACTCGACGCTCTTAACGCTAGCTCTAGACGGTCGCTTATTGTATGTCCCTCATTAATCCCGACGGGGGCAAGAAAAAAGGGTATATGATTATATGTGGTGAGAAGAGCTGCTCGATAAAGATGATTAACATTTAATCTGTGCATTAAGTATGGTAAAACTTTACTCGCACTTATCGAACCCCTTACCGCTGCATCTATGTCGCGGTTTATCAACATGTCAACCAAAACCTTTTCTGGTTGTAACGTTTTTTTAACTTCAAATTCGTCAGACTCAATAGCGCCAACTATGACCACATCGGAAAAATCGGTTGCGTTTCTGACCCCATCAAAGACTGAATTGTTAGCTTCTTGGAATCCTATCCCTACTTTCCTCCTTTTCGAATAAGCGAGACCTTTAAATTTTTTTAACAAGTCCTCATTCATCAAATAATTGGACATTAACTAAACTAAATTCAACGTACTTAATAAATACAACTAATTTATAATAGTAAACGTTCTAAACGAGATTGTACAATCAGAAGCGTAGAACGTTTGGCATATATTGATCGGAAGGGGTTGCATTGCGTATTGATGAAATAAATAAAAAAATACTCTATCTTCTTCAAAAAGATGCAAGAATGACTTACAAGGATATCGCACGAGAGCTAAATAGATCAGAATCGACAGTGCGTGACAGGATGGCCACTCTTGAAGCGCAAGGGGTGATTAAGAGTTACTCAGCGGTAATAGACAAGGAGAAAGTTGGATTGAATTGTAATGCGAGGATTAGCGCTAAGGTAGACCCTTCAAGTTTAGATCATTATATGAAAGAACTGCGAGAGATTGAGGCGATTTATCAGATTGATCAAATGTCGGGTAATCACAACTTGGAATTTTCTGTAGCTGCAAAAGATTACGATCATCTTACATCAATTCTGAAGGAACAACTTTCCCCAATAGGAATAAAAAATATTGAAATAAACATAATAATGAATTCAATGAAAGAAGAGGGCCCAGTTAAGATCCCGTGAAGTTTAACAATTCTGTGAATACCTCAAGCAGCCGATGCACCAGTGCAAGATATATTCACCATCTGGCGCAACTCATTTTTCCTTTTAAGTTACAGTGTCTCACTTGTGTCAGCGCGTAATAATCGTGGATTTTCCTAAGTACCTTTTTTTGTCATCAACGTTAAGATCATAAAGCGTTTAATGCTGGAACGGGATCCAATGATTTGGCGTATCGTTGTTACGCAGTAAACAATTTTTGTAAGAAATCCCTCGAATTTAACAATTTCCCGATCATCTCTGGAAGATCCGCGATAGCCTCTCTTGTTTGTTTCGTCGAATCCCTCTCTCTTACAGTAACTGTGTAATCTTCAAGCGTCTGATGGTCAACCGTAATAGTAAATGGGGTCCCTATTTCATCATGTCTTCTGTATCGTCTACCAATAGTTCCAGATTCGTCGTACTCAATTAAAAATCTATTTGAGCACAGAAGTTTGTAAACATCCTTGGCTTTTTCGTTCAAAGTTTTTACAAGTGGGAAAACTGCAACTTGAATCGGCGAAACTCTTGTCGGAAGTTGAAGAACAACTCTTCTATCTCCGCCAATAACGTCTTCATTATAGGAGTGTTCTAAAAGCGCGTAGATTGTTCTGTCAATCCCATATGAGGGTTCTATAACGTGTGGAGTTATTGATTCACCTGTTACCTCCTCGCTGATTACCTCAGTTACGTAAGCATTCTCATCAATGACCTCTCCGTCTATCGTTATTGGCTGGGCGGGATTGTTCATGCCGGACAAAACTTCTGCTATTTTTTTAGCTTTATTCTTGTACTTTGGACCTAAATAGCCCATGTTCGGCTTTACAATCGTACGATCTACTATTTTGGGCTGATCGAACGGTAAGAATACCTTCATTTCAACTCCACTATGATGTTCGTGTTGTTTCAAGTCGTAGGCTGTTCGATCAGCTATTCCGGCTAGTTCTATCCACCCATATTGCGTCAACGCCTCAGCATCCCAGCAGTCGGTTGCATAATGAGCCATCTCATCGGGCAAATGTTGCCTGAACCTAAGTTTATCGGATCTGATTCCCACGGTAGTAAAAAAGTGGTATGCCTTACCGAGATGATAACCTAAGTACTCGTTTGCGATAAGTCCCTCTTTGCACCCATCAGCTATCGTCTTTATGCCTGTAAAGTCCTTTGAGAGAACGCTGATTTCAATATCAGAAACCTCATCAAACCTCGGGTGACGCGCCTTCATGTGAGGATTGACAAAAACCTCAGCCTCGGCCTGAGTAAATTCCCTTAGGCGTATTATGCCTTGCCGGGGGGATATCTCATTTCGGTATGATTTTCCTATTTGCACGACACCAAAAGGGAGTTTGTCTCTATAAAATCTTAATAACCGTGGGAAGTCGATAAAAATTCCTTGCGCTGTTTCTGGTCTCAAATAGCCTCTCCTTTGAGTTCCAGGACCTATCTGAGTCTTGAACATCAAGTTGAAATCATAAACCTCTCCTAAAGCCCCGCCACATTCTGGGCAGCAAATATGGTAATTTTTTATCAGCTTTTCTATCTTAAGCTTCGAAGGAACACAGACTTCCTCCATTTCGGGCTCGCAGATATCTGCCGTAATCCCCAATTTCGATAGGTGCTCTATGACTATATGATCTGCGCGGTAAAATGCCTTACATTGTAAACATTCAACAATTAGATCAACAAAACTTGATACGTGTCCAGATGCTATAAAAACATCTTCTATGCCGATGATAGGGGTTTCGATTTCGTGGAAACCTTCGCCAATAACGAAGATTTCGCGCCAGATATCTTCAACTCTTCGCTTCAGAGTCCCTCCAAGCGGCCCATAATCCCACATGCCCGCAACTCCGCCATAGATCTCATAGGATGGCCATAAGAAGCCTCGTCTTTTCGCGAGCTCCATCACCTTTTCTTTTATATTATCTTGAGCTCTTTGCCTAGATCGTGCGTCAACTTCCTCCATTTGAAAATTCTCCATGTGACTAGTATATGACTCTCAGTATTCCATAAAGTTCTCTGATTTTTAACAACTTGAATTGATGACAAGCAATACGGAGTCTTAGTTGACAGAGTCCAAAGCTTGACATGAAATCTTCGAGACTTGCGTAACACGGATAGCAAATTACACCGTGGTCTATTAAAGAAAAATCATTCCCCTCTCATCATCCGAAGTATTTTTAAACCCTTTTCGATACACTCGAGTTGAATTTGAACTCTTGATAGGTCAGTTTCTACTCGCATGTGCTCTGCGATATTTATTATTACACTCGTAACATATTCATCAATGGGAATAGTTTTATAATGTTCTGTAGATTTTGCCTTCTTAACCTCAGCCTCCGTTTTTTCTTCCCTCCCGCCTTTAGATAGTTCAGCGGAGTTCTCAGCTTTCCGGTATTCACATACTGGGCATACTATTTTATCTTGAAGTTTGAACAAGGGGGAGTGGCAGTTTTCGCAGTGCTGAGCGAGCATTTTCCCCCCTCGCTCTAGCGCCTTTGAAATGTGCTCTAATTCTTTATCAGATAATCCCATACGCACTTTAATTTGGAATTACATTATTAAAAACTTTTCTTGAATAAACAAACCGCGAGGATCGTAAGAGCAGTATTAAGATTGTCGGACTTTTAATATAAAAAATAATTTCATATAATGTTACGTTCACTGTTGTGATATATTTTTTAGCTATGCTGTATCACCAACATTTAAAGCCATAAGAGGTGGACAACTCACTCTTTATTAAAGGGGAGTTCACCATTGACATCAGTGTTTTCAAACAACGGTAAACTTACTAAGAGAAAGTGATAAGTGTGATGCTCAGCCTTTCAGATGATAGACATGTCAACTCTAATAATATCAGATATACACGCTGATATACGAGCTTTAGAATCCATTCTATCAATAACTAGTGATACAAAATTTATAAGAAAATTTTCAAAGGTGGAGAGGATTTTCAATCTCGGTGATACAATTGAACGAGGATATCATCCAAAAGAAGTGATAAATGAGATAAAAAATCTTCAAAAGAGTATCCCAGTTATATCTTTGCTAGGCAATCACGACGAAGCATTTTTGTTCGGTCGTCCCGTTTCTGGCAGCGACACAAAAAGTAGGGACGCTCATAAAGATCTCGACGGATATGCATTATTTTTAAGGGATTTACCGCAATTTTATGTTGACCATGAAGACCGAATTCTCGCGGTTCACGGGGGTCCTATAGATCCAAACGAGCTAAATGATGATTGGCTTTATAATAGATCGTGGCAGCGGATATCGTCTAGATCTTACTTAAGTTCAACGGGATATCATTACACAACTAAGGAAGCCTTCGATTACGTAACGAGGGTTTATGGAAGCGGGTATTTAATACTGTGCGGACACGAACATAGGCAGGCAGCTTATTCGGACGATACGGGGGACATTCTCAACACTATGAGCGTTACGAGAAGCAGATATATTGGACGTGAGGTGGAATTCAGATGGGTGGCGAGAAACTATAAAATGAGCTATATAATACGAGTAGGGATTTCAGGTCCTGAAGGGTACTCTACGAGCTTAGGTTTAAACACATCATATTTCGGATTGATCTGGAGACTGGACAACATAGAACGGATAGGGTTATTTAGTTTCGAACTTTAAATGTAAACAACGACACTGAAATTATCTGTAGTTTGATCTCTATTTTAGGGTCTTTTCTTCTTATTGCTATTTCAAACCGACACGCATCAAATTCAAGAATTACTTCTTTGTGACATAATCCACGGCTTGACTGAGGAGAAAGTTAAAAATGCTATCGGTTTGAGCTCGACGGGTTAGCCGATCCTTCAATACGGGATACCTATTGGTTGAGTACCACTTGTTAATGTAATTCATGGCACAAATTCTTGCTTCAAGGTGGGGTATATTTTGGCATCCTAATTGCATCCTAATTCATACATCAAACTCTGTTCTAGGAGTTTGGCGAACATCTCAAGTAAAGCATCTCGATTCTGATCTCAATTGTTGTGACAACCAAATTTCTAACAAGAAGCATCAGATAATATATACTACGTGCTACAATGATATGCGATCAATATAACCTCGATGCATAGAGAACACATAGAGAACAATAACAGCTGCGTTGTGACATGAATGTACATTAAATTGGACTTAACTGCAAATTTAGGCTTTGACAAACAACTGTTGAACTCCTCATCCTCCATACTTAAAATGGAACAAATGACGAACTTGTTACGGTGACGGCTAGACAGATAACTAAAGCCTAGAGAAAGCACCAGCAAGCTGAGGCTCGAGCGATGGCGAACGCTTGGACGTTCAAGGTAATGTGTTATCTGGCTGGTTTATTAAAACCCCACGAAAGAACTCCATAAAGGGCATTATTTAAAGGCATTGTAAGAGGTTATAAATTATAAGTACAGTTGAATTTTGGCAGTTTTATATTAAACCATTGCGTTGGATATTTTAAAAAGTTCGAAAACGATTTTGTTGGATGGATCGAGCTGTAACGCGAACTTTTAAATCTTCAGATCCCTCACTATACCACTCAAGAGCAAAGAAGCAAACGCTTCTTAAAGTGTAAATTGAGGGTTTCACGGGATTAAGCGCTACGGCTCTGTCGAGGCAATGTAAAGCACCTGTGAAATCGCCCAATGCTATTAAAGAAATTGATTTGTTAGTCCAGTTCTCGAAGGAACGGCTATTCATCGATTCGACTTCTTCGAAACATTTTATGGCATTTTCAAAATTATGAAATCGCTGAAGCAAGCACCCTTTATTTATATAAGCTTCAATAAATTGTCGATTGAGCTTTACTGCCGCATTAAAACAATTGAGCGACGTCGGATAACGTTCTAAAAAATAGTTGCAGAGACCTTTATGATTCCACGCGTGAACATACTGTGGCTCAAGTCTTAGGACCTCATCGAATCTTGTTAAAGCCTCTCTGAATTTCCCTTTCAGTGCGAGCCCATACCCCTCTTGGTTTATCCAGCCTACCCGGAGTTCTCCCGTTCTTTTTATGTTATATATATGGTTTGAAGGTTTGTGTTGTTTTATAGTCGAAGCACTCGGTGTTAAAAAAAACATGTATCTTTAGCTATCTTATAGAAGTTTATATTGAATCTGTCTTTTAATAACTTTACACCACCGTAGTCGCAAACGTTATTCATCACTCTCATCCGTAATTAACTACTTCTTTCCACGCATAATTAATGCAATTGCCAGCAACGCGATTATAAGCGTTGTCCTTCCACTTGTTAGCCAAGGGTATACGTCGTGACTAAAATTTGCCCAAATACTAGTAAATACAAATATCACGTGCCATTAGAAAATGTGTCTGTAAAACCTGAATTCCAAAAGTCTATGCCAAGTTTCTTGAAATCTGTTTCTTTCATTTTGTGTAAAGGAACTATCAAATTCAAGTTCATCATGTTACAACCTTCACACACTCGGGTGCGTGCAACTCTGTCTTTTGTCATACTTCTCTCCTCGTGTACACTCAAATTTTGGACTCAATCACATTTTTACGATCACCTATCATAAATATAAGCCAATTTTTTGTATCCTTCAAGCGAATTAATTCATACACACCTTCCAACTTTTTGCCCATCAAAGTAACCTTGATCTTATCTTCCTTCTTTGTCAATAAATAGTAATCTCCGGAATCGTATATCTTAACAGTTCCAGCCCCATAAAGACCTTCAGCAATTTTTCCCTCGAATGTTATATAATCAAGATCGTGGTCTCCAACCTGCACAGCAAGACGCCGTATTTTTTTTTCAGTTGGTATGTCTTTTGGAATTGCCCAGCTCTTCAAAACTTCATCCATCTCAAGTCGCAAGTCAAAATGGTGATGTGAGGCGTAATGCTCCTGCACGACAAATCTACATTTAGGATACCTCATCGTTACTGTATATCTTCTTTCAAGAAAATATACCTTTGTTGTAAGCTTTCAGACAAAGGTTATTAGTCGACAGGAAATGAGCCAATTCGCCAGCTAACGCACCAGTCAAAGCAGGTAGATGAAGCAGAACAATTTAGTGTTAAAATGCGTTTGAATTAATCCTTTAATTTTACACGTATGGCCGTTACAGTTCATCTCTGGTGTATTCAAGTTAGGATGAAATTTGAGCATAAACAACTACAGCTTAAAGGGAAAGGTAATTTTAAGTTCATGAAGTGCTAAAAGAGACTGACAAAAACTTTGGAAGGTTTTAAATGAAGATAAATGGAGTAGACATTGATGATACCTATGCCGAGGCATTTTCAGTATCCGCTGCAAGAGTGCTCATCACTGCAACAACAGCGAAACTGGCAGAGACTGCTGCCATTGTGGCGACGGGATTCGCAACGTCAATAATAGGTTGTAGTGCAGAAGCTGGCATAGACCGGTTTGTGCTAGCTAATGAGACTCCTGATGGCAGGGCGGGCGTACTTATAATGGTCGTGCATCCGTCGAAAAAGCAGATAAAGAGCAACCTCATTGAAAGGCTTGGCGAGTGCGTGCTAACAGCAGCGACAACAGCCGTATTTAACGGGCTTGAATCCGAAGAGACCGTCGCGGTAAAACTTCACTTCTTTGGTGACGGTTACGAATATCAGACGAAAGTGGGTGGACGAGATGTCTGGGCAATACCGATACTTGAAGGTGAATTCATCTGTGAAGAGACCTATGGGGTGAAGAAAGGAGTTGCAGGAGGTAACTTTTTCATCTATGGAGAAACGCAAGGTTCGGCGCTTTTAGCAGCACAAGCGGCTGTGGGAGCGATACAATCGGTGGACGGAACCATCACGCCCTTTCCAGGCGGAATTGTGGCCTCCGGATCTAAAGTAGGTTGTCCCACCTACTCCACTTTCATGAAGGCATCAACCCATCATCGACTCGCGCCAACCCTTCGAGAGAAAATCCCTGATACTCTTGTGCCGGAAGGTGTTAGGTCTATATATGAAATAGTAATTTGTGGACTGACAGAAGAAGCAATTGCAGAGGCAATGAAAAGGGGAATGCTAGCGGCAACTCGCGTTCAAGGTGTTAAGAGAATATCTGCAGGCAATTACGGAGGTGAGCTCGGGCCCTATAAGTTTTATTTGCACGATATCCTGAAGGGTCATGCGGATCCCAAATAATATTGTTTTTTATTTTTATTAATTTAGTCAATTTCAACATTAGGCGCCCTTTTATCGTTTCACCAAAAAAGTTAAATATAAACCACCTAAACTTAAAAAAGATAACAGTTCTGACTTCAGAACCGAAATAAAGTTTTGAAAACTTAATAGGTGATATAAAAATGGTAGTTAAGCTTGGAATCGCGAAACTCGGCAACATTGTAAGCGGATTAATGACTGATCTGTTGCTCGATGAGCGTGCCGATAGAGAGGATTTCGAGGCAAAGATAGTGTCAAGCGGTACAAAGCTGACCCCTGAGGATGCTGAACCAGTTGTAAAAGCGCTTCTCAGCTTTAATCCTGATTTAGTCGTCGTCGTCTCTCCGAACGCCGCGGTACCCGGCCCCACGAAAGCGAGAACGTTGCTCAAAGAAGCCGGAAAGAAGGTTATTGTTATCTCGGACAATGCGAAGCTCAAGGAAAAGCTTGAGGAAGAAGGCGGCTTTGGATATATTCTGATCAATGCCGACGCCATGATCGGGGCCAGACGCGAATTCTTGGATCCAATTGAAATGGCAATTTACAATGCTGAGCTCATGAAAGTGCTTGCAGGCACAGGAACCTTTAGAGTTCTACAGTTAGCGTTGGATGAATGCCTTACGGCAATCAAGGAAGGCAAAGAATGTGAGCTGCCAAAAATTGTCATGAGTGCAGAGAAAGCGACGATGGAAGAGTTCTGTAACCCGTATGCGAGGGCAAAGGCCATTTCAGCATACGAAATGGCAGCAAAGGTGGCTGATATTAACGTCAAGGCTTGTTTTATGACAAAGGAGTGGGAAAAGTATGTACCACTGACCACCGCGTCACACGAAATGATGAGATATGCGGCCAAGCTAGTTGACGAGGCACGCGAGATTGAAAAGGCTGACGACTCAGTTAGGAGAATGCCTCACGCTAAAGATGGCAGATTGCTCTGCAAGACGGCCCTTATTTCGAAACCCGAGTAATTGGGTTTCTTTACTTTTTTAACAAAATTAACGGTCTAGAACCCATTTCAACGCGACCGCAAGATTACTGCACATCCTCCTGTTCTCATTGTGAGAAGTTAGTGATCACTCGTAATTACAATTAGTCTTCGTTCAATCTAAGATAAAGGGGCTCACATAAAGCCCGTCAATTTTCATGAGTTGCTTAATTGATTCAGCGTGGAACGGCACTTTCCAAACTTTTTCAAGATTGTCCCATTCACAGCCCTGAACTTGCTTTAGACTATCTACGATGGTATCAGAAGCACCAACAATTTTAATCCATTTTTTGTTACGCGTCTTTATCGCCCACGTATCATGCGATGAGGTGTAGACACTCTGAACTGCTGGATGCAGCATTACACCGATCTTTTTAAGTCCGTCAATCGATGATCTGTTTATTGGAAATTTCCATACTTGCGCGTTATCATCCCGTTGTGCACCTTTTACTTCATACAATTGATGGCGCACACTCAGTGTATCTCCGTGCACTCTTAAATTATTGCTGTCGTCGTCAAACTCGCACACCACGATTATTCTTTTATTGTTAGACTCATGGAGTCCTGACGGTTTTTGTTTCTGTGGAACTCTGGTGTTCATTACCGTGGTGTTTTTATCAGCGTCCAACTTTTCCGCATGTTCTTTAATGTACCCGTTAATGTTTTTGAGAACAATTTGTGCGTGCTGACGTACATCTTCATATGGATTTCGAGAGGATGCATCAACTAAAATAGCGTACGCTATATTATCCTCAGTGGATCCGAGCGCGATCGCCTCTAGAGCCTCCACAGCCTTAAATCGCTGGTGTTCATTCGCATCTTCTAGCGCTTTTTTGAGGATATCAGTTTTCCGGTACCTTGTCAATCTTTCAAAATCGTATTCTCCCATGGTACCACTAGCGCATAAAAACTTTTCCTGATAATAATTAGATCGCTTCAATATAAATATTTAACCAAGCAAATAATGAATAGACTACCCCGTCTACTTTTTTAAGTAAAATGACGTCAATTTTTCAAATTTTAAAGCAAAAGCTAACTTAATTTTCATTATCAACAACTTACAATCATTTCTAAATCTGTCATGCCATTAGAGTACCGAAAACAAAGCCTAAATAATTATTAATAACGAATGCCGAACAATTTCATTAGTATTTAGTGTGCCCCGCTTTTACCTCTTTTAAAGCCTCTATAAGCTTATCTACAGTGTCACTTGTCAATTGTACTGCAAAGCCATCCTTTGTAGGAATCTTCTCGCCGCCGCGCTGGATCCACCGTCGAATTCCGAAAATTTTTGCTCCATCTTCTGCCTCCGACACGCTCACTCTCAGCGACACGCTTTTTGAGCTTTCGATGTCTTGCGACCATATCTCCTTCCACATCATCTTCTATGCTCCTTTTGGATATACCAATTGAAATATCCGTAAAGGTAACTTAATTTGACTTAGTTTAAATTAGCAATTCTGATGTCTTAACGCACTTGAGACTAGAGAAATTAAATCCTCCTCGCTAATAGGTCTGACGTTATCAATATTATGGTCTCTTTTTAGCCTTTCATAAAGCCTCACAATCGTCGGCTGTTCAAGTCCCGCTATGCTAAGAGACTCAACATCATAAAATATTTCTTTAGGGGTGCCGGTTGCAATTATTCCCCCCTCGTGTATTACGTAAATTCTATCTGCGAGTCGCGCAGCTAGGTCCATATCATGAGTAGTGATAACTATGCTAATGCCGTGATTGTTCTTCAAATCGAGTAATACCGATTCAATCTGACGCGAGTGAACGGGATCAAGATCACTCGTTGGCTCATCAGCTGCGATCACTTTTGGCTCCATTGCAAGAACCCCCGCAATAGCTACAAGTCTTTTTTCGCCTTTGCTCAGGTAGTAAGGTATTCTATTCGCGAGATGAGAGGCATTTATGCTCTCTAGAGCGTTGAGTGCAACCCTCTTTGCCTCTTCTTTGTCGAGACCCTTATTGAGGGGACCGAACATTACATCATCTATAACTGTTGGTGCAAAAACCTGACTATCTGCGTCTTGAAAGACTATCCCAACGTCTGTAATTATCCCCGTCTTCTTGGTAACTTCGTTGTTAAGTATAACGAGACGCCCGACACTTGGTTTCAATAACCCATTTAAGTGCTCTACCAATGTACTTTTTCCTGCGCCATTTGCTCCACACAGTGCTATTATCTCGCCTTTATACACAGACAGACAGATATCATGTAGCGCGCTCGTTCCATCTGGGTAGACGTGTTTAAGGCAATCAACGTGAACTAATTCATTTATTTCAATATCTCTAAGTTTACACGCACTGGTTTTATCAGATTCGGTCATTTTTATAGTCCACCTCCGGTGATAGACACATAGCATGATGCTATAAGAAGCAGAACGATAGTAAAATAGCCCGCAAATGATGGTTTTGGGGGACTATACGTAGATTGAAATTGTCCTTTGTACCCTCTCGATGCCATAGCCTTGGAGATGTGCTCTGCGCGATCGAATGACCGTATGAACGTTGAAGCAAAAACAGATCCATAAAACCGGCCACTTTTTTTTAACCCTGCTATGGTAAACCCTCCCCTCGCCTTCATTGATATTATTGTCCATTCAAGCCCATCTAACGTTAAAAAGATGAATCGGTACGTGAGCAAGATAATTTGGTCTAGTGGATAGGGCAGAATCTTTGAAACTATGTAGGATTGATAGTTATACCTCGTGGTCATTATGAGGGTGAGTGAATACGTGACCCCGATAAGTGCTTTAAGGAGCAGATTCAAAAGGAACGTTAACCCTTGTCTGGTGAGTGTTATGAAACTAGAGTGTATTAAAGGAGTGCCAGGCACCGTCCATATCAGTAGAATCGCAAGAGATAAAACGAAAAAAACCGGTAACGTCCACCAAAAAAATAAAGTTATTATCGGAAGCTTTGAGATCCAGTACACAAAAACTACAGTGACAAAAATGAGCGCCAACACCCGACTGTCGGTAATGATCGTAATGTTAAAAATAAGGATTGGCAGGATGACGATCTTGGTCCAAGGGCTGAATCGATGTACGATGCTGTCTTGCAATTCAGAGTAGTAGGTTATCAATGCCAAATCAGGCACGTGCCTTTCGAAGCCAAGCCGCGTCATTCTTTCTCTCTCGATAAACGGCGATATCCCGTTATCCCTAGTACGATCAGTATGACTACTAACGCTAAGTACAGCAGAATATTTCCACCCTCAATTATTCCTCCTCCCGATTCACCTCTGTCTGTTTTTTCACCTGTAAGTTTTTTTTCGATTTCCTGAACGTTTGCCTGAGTTGACATCCAGAGGGATACGGTTATGAGACACAGAAAAACAATTATCAATATGATATGCTCTTTTTTCACTTTAGTCACCGATAAGGTCGGACCTCACCTTACTTAAGTATAGCACTACGTAGCCTGTTGCCACCGCTTCGCCCACAGCTACAATGAAATTCAGAAGTGGTATTTGGGCTAAGTAGATAATTGATGCACTGCCTGATACCCCACTTCCACTAATTCCCGAAATGGCTATAATTAGTATCAACGCAACATTGCCTACTGATAGTCCTAATATCGCCGCAATAGCTCCTCTGGTAAAGATCTCTAGTTTGTTTTTTGTTAGTTTAAAGACATAATAAGCGGTAATCACTTCAGAGATATTAACAGTGGTATTAGCACCAATAAGCCCCCATCCTCCATGACCCACTAGTGCGCTGAGAATATTAACTACCAGCACGACAAGTGATCCAATAGCAGGACCCGTCAGAATCCCAATTAGGGGAGTGAGGTTCATATGTACCCCGCCTGCAAACGGGATATTAATCTGGAAAACTGCGAATGAAGCGGCTGCGATCATCCCCGCTATTGCAAGCCGTTTCGTTTCAATCGTTTGGCTCCTTGCTGATCTCAATGCGAGCGCAATTAGGACAAGCGCAACTCCCCACCAAATTAGTACCCATAGTAGAGAAAATGTTCCATCAGGAAGATGTATGTGAGCCATATAAACGTTCAGTGAACTGTTTTAGTGTTTATTATAAATCTATTCTTACCTTTTGACTGTCATATATATGTGTTTTTTTAGAGCGTCAAAGTATCTTGTGTCATCGGCTTCCATCTGGCTTAAATTTCCCCTAAGGATGCGTGCCTAAAGCTCTCCTATGCTAAAACATTTTCTAGCTCTCTATCCTCCTTTTATTTACAGTGCGACGTTACCCAACTGTTTTAAATACACTGACATTTCTAATCGTACCGTGCCTACCTCGTAGATGACGTTTTAGATTACTGATAAGCGGGCTTCTGTTGTTGTAAGCTTAAAAAAAACACAAATAAAAAATTCTTCAAATAAATTATCACACTGGATACGCATCACGTGACGAGAATGATAGTTTACGAAAGGTAAATAATAAGAGAGCGTAACATTACGATATATTAAACGATATGCTACAAAAATGAGAGCATTTTATATTGGACGTTTCCAGCCTTATCACCTAGGACACCAACAGGTTTTAGAACAAATATCTCAAGAAGCTGATGAAATCGTTATTGGAATTGGCAGCGCGCAGTTAAGCCACACCGCGTCTGATCCTTTTACTTCAGGCGAAAGGGTCATAATGATAACGCGGTCATTAGAACATCTTAGCAAAGTACTATACGTAATTCCTATTGAGGACATACGTAGAAATGCTGTTTGGGTAGCACACGTTTGTTCCATGACGCCACATTTTGACGTCGTATATACCAACAATCCTTATGTAATAAGACTGTTCGAAGAATCTGGTTTTAAAGTCAAAAAATCTCCTCTTTACCAGCGTGAGAAATTTTCGGGTACTGAAATACGGAGAAGAATGCTTTCAGATGAGCCTTGGAAACACTTAGTACCAATCGCCGTTGCGAATGTAATAAAGGAAATTGATGGAGTTCGGCGATTAAAAGACGTGTTTAGAAACGACGAATTTTTTGACTAATTATTTAAACTGGCATTATTAGACAAGTTTTTACACAGTATAGCTAACGCATTGAGTTTTTCGTGTACGTTATCCCTTAGGTGTATTAATATTGAAGTCGTTATGCTCATCACAGTTGGTAACTGCTCGTTATATTTTGCAACGTGTTTACGTTAAAAATATGCAAATTACTGGAATAGAAGGGCGTGGAATCATGAAAATGTAAGTCCACAAATAGATCTTAGATAAAAGGTTTAATATAAGAACAGTTCAAACTGCACGAATTTCTAAAAATAGAGTCTCTTAACAAGGCAGAGCTTATTAACCACGTATTGATTAACAGCTAAAAATTGTGTTCAATTTATTATAACAACGCTACGGAAACAAGATCAAATCAGTTTCAGCTCACTCTAACAGTAATGATCATACAAAAAACACGACTAATGCCAGTACATCATTCGATGTGGTCTCAATTATGAAAGTTTATAGAGCATTTTTTGAGTTAAACGTACCCCATCATATGAATTAATGCCAAAATGATTACTAAGAGCCCTGCACACATCAAAATTAACGCTGTTTTCGTACTCTTATATGTTTGCTCCCCGCTGTGAGGAGTCCGCCCCTTTGGTCTTTTAGTTGATTTGGTCATCATTAAGTCAATAACAAAATAATGCTAAATCCTATAAGTATTAACCCAAGGAAGACCATAAAAGCGTTGCGATTATTGATTCTTTTTAGCCAAAAATAATTTTTTCGCGATGTGTCGTTTGGTCGATTTTGTGGGCGGCGCACTATTTTTTGTTTCATTCCTTTTTATCAACTGCTTAAGCCATCAACTTCACTTAGATTAACTTATGCCATTCTATTTAAATTTTCTAGACTGATGCTATAGAGATAGCTTCAACACAGGCGCGTCTATTGCATTAAGCATGAAATAAAGTCAATTTTTTTGAGCGACGCTTATTAACCGTACGACGTATTTATCCCAGACCTGCTCACATGTGTAGTTATACTCATAACGTGGAAATTTTTTGTTCTAATTGCCTTATTTCGGCTAATCTCTCTTCCACGCATCTTTTCGACTTGCACACAAATACAAATCGCCATGGTGGGCGAGCGTTGACATCTTTTACAGGCTTCGTCATTACATTGATCGAACGAACGCAACGTCGTAGATATCTCTTAAACAACTCGATTGCTTAAAGTCCGCATTGTGAAACGAATATGTTATAACGTAAGCTTTATTCCCCTAGTAATCAAATCTTAAGAAAAAGCAGCTTTTTTAAAGTGAATCGACCATTAGCCAGTTAGATTCAACAATTCAGCATTGAAGCTTATTCAATAAAACAATTGGACATTACTCAGTACGGATTAGATTTATTTTTATACCTATAGTGCAATATATATCAATGAAATGTTCTTAAATCGCGAAGAAGAAGCCGCTTTAAACGGTGAATTTGGAACTGCAAAACAAAAGGCAATGGAAATTTTAACGGCATTGGGCGATATTTATGGGGCTAACAAGCTGATACCAGTTGAAAGCTCACAAGTTGCTGGAGTCTCGTACAAAACTATTGGTGATGCGGGCCTTGAGTACTTAACACAGCTTATTGGACGAGTAGCTATTCCGACAACTCTAAACCCTATGGGAATGGATAAGTTTAGGTGGCAAGAATTAGGGATAACTGCTGATTTCTATGCAAAGCAGATGGAAATAATTAAGAATTATGAAAGGCTTGGTATTGATTCGGACTGTACCTGTACACCTTATTACAAGTTAGAACCTGTAAGAGGTTCTCACATAAGCTGGTCGGAGTCATCTGCAGTTTCTTATGCAAATTCAGTACTTGGAGCACGAACTAACCGTGAAGGGGGGCCGAGCGCTCTCGCATCTGCATTGACAGGCAAAACACCTAATTACGGATATCATCTTGATGAGAACAGGATCCCCACTATAGTAATTAAAGTCAACTTTGAACTGAAAGACTCTGATTACGGGGCCGTGGGGTACGTTACTGGAAAATTTGTTGGATCTAACGTCCCATCTTTCTCTTTTGTTTCAACTCCAACTAATGATGAGTTGAAAGCGCTTGGAGCGGGCATGGCGGCTACAGGTGCTGTCGCACTTTATCACATAAATAAAACGGTTGAAAGGCCGGTTGACATAATTGAAGTTGAACGTGGAGATTTGGATATTTACTCATTTGAAGAACCAGATATCGTTGCCATAGGTTGCCCCCACTGCTCTCAATCTGAGCTAATTAAGATTGCAAAACTCTTAGAAGGAAAAAGCGTCAAAAAGCCATTTTTGATCTGTACCTCAAGAGGGGTGGCAAACGGGTGTCCTCACACAGTAGAAGCAATAGAAAATAGTGGAGCTGAGGTGATATGTGATACATGCATGATCGTCTCACCAGCGTTTGAACATCGGAAAATGATGGTCAACTCAGGCAAAGCGTTTGCATATGGTACAAGTCTGTGCAAATCCCAGATGTCCCTATGCACCACGAGAGGATGTATTGATGCCGCTTGCTGTGTTTAAACAATTGAGATCCGTTTTAGCTTAGCATTCAATCGATGATAAGAACTATAAAAGGCCGCAAGATTTCAAAGGGGATCGCAGAGGGAAGTGCTCTAGTGACGAGCGACCCAATCTCCTTTTTAGGTGATATTAATCCAGAAAGTGGCATAATAGTGGAGCCGAATCATGAGTTATACGGTAGTTCCATAGCGGGCAAGATTCTCGTGTTTCCTATGGGTAAAGGTTCAACAGTAGGGTCTTACGTGTTGTATCAGCTCACGAAAAATGGTTTAGCACCAGCAGCCATTATAAATAAGTATAGTGAGCCTATAGTTGCAGTTGGAGCGATAATATCAGGCATTCCGCTTGTCGATTGCCTTGAAGAAGACCCTACAAAATCAATTGAAACGGGAGATAAAGTTCTCGTAAACGGAACAGAAGGCTACGTAGAGGTGGAAAGTTGGCGCAAGCAGTAAGCCTTGACAAAATCAGCACGGTCTTTCATGTTTATGAAGTTAAACGGGTAGGAGATACAATAAAGTTTTACGGCGATCCCTTAGCTGACAGCGCCACTATTTACAAGACGTTATGGAGCGATTTTGCACAGCGAGGCTACAATTTGGGACTAAGCCGTGAACATGGCGAGTTTGTTCTTCATGCAACACCGTTCAAAGATGAGAAGGAGAACGTCACCATCAACGTTGTGCTAGCAGCAGTCACAATTTTTACAACAATGATATCAGGAGCTGTATTCTTCTACAACGTCGACCTGCTTACAAATCCACTTTTGATTTACAAAGGTTTACCATTTACAATAGCTATAATGTTTGTTCTAGGCTCGCACGAACTTGCCCACTATCTAACAGCACGGCGACGTGGAATGAAAGCCAGTTTGCCATATTTCATTCCGCTACCTTTTATATCACCCATCGGTACGCTCGGTGCAATAATAAAACTTAGGGGAGCCATACCGGATAGAAAAAGTCTCTTTGACGTCGGAGTATCAGGACCCATTGCAGGGCTTCTGGCATCGATATTAGTTACGACGATAGGGATTGCTTTGCCCCCTGTTACAGTAGTGCACCCCGGACAGCAGACGATGATATTAGGCGTTCCTATTCTCTTCCAGCTTATCGAAAAAGTCGTGCCGGCAACGAGTGAGACTATGCATCCTATTGCTTTTGCGGGCTGGGTTGGTATGCTCGTAACAAGTCTCAACTTACTCCCCGTTGGGCAGCTGGATGGAGGTCACATTGCACGAGCTCTTTCTGGCGAGAAGGGAAGATACATATCGTCGATCGTGCCGCCTCTCATGCTCCTCAGCGGATTTTATCTCTCAGTGAGGGGCCTTAATGGAGAAATGTTACTATTCTGGGGCCTTTTTACATTACTATTTGCTGCGGGAGGGCATCCACAGCCCATAAATGACACAACCAAGCTTGATTTAAAGCGAGTAGTTTTAGGGATAACTGCCTTCGTTCTCTGTTTAGCATGCTTTACACCAATTCCTCTGCAAGCGTAACAATTAGATTTGACAAAAAAAATATGTTCAGCTTTGCTGCGCTTCAGGCGGCTTTAACGTTAAATAACATAAACGTGAAATTTTCAAAAGGGCCGAGAGATGGAATAATGATTTACAGCTTCGCTTCGGCTCAGGCTCAGGGAATCTACCAAGAAGTCAGCGAAGCTGATACAACGTCGATATTTATCGCAGGAGGACCACACCCATCTGCGAGGCCTCTTGAAGCGCTTGAATACTTTCACTGTGTAGTGCTTGGAGAGGGTGAGCAGACCCTGCCCGAGCTTATCGTGGCCCTTGTTGAAAACAGGCACTTGAGGACAGTGAGGGGCATTGCTTTTAAAGAGAAAGGTATAGTTAAAGTGACGAAAAAGCGTCCTAATGTTAGGCTTGATGATTTCCCTCCTTTTCTCAAGAATTTGAAGTCACCAATCGAGATAAGCAGAGGTTGCCCGTACCGATGTAAGTATTGCCAAACACCGAGGCTATTCGGTAGGAAAATGCGACATAGAAGCGTGGAGACTATCTCAAAATATAGCCAGTACTTGACAGATATTAGATTTGTGTCTTCTAACTCTTTTGCGTACGGATCCGATGGCAGGCATGCTAACTATTTAAAAATTAAAAAGCTCCTCGAATGTCTAAAGGGCAACGTATACTTTGGCACTTTTCCTTCGGAGGTGAGGCCGGAATTCATAAGCGATGAACTACTTGAGCTCGTAGTCAGTAAGTGCGTAAACGAGTCTATTCACTTCGGGGCACAATCAGGAAGCGATATAGTTCTTAACGAGATGGAACGTGGACATACGAGAAATGACATTGAAGTTGCGTTGGATAGATGCCTTGATCACGGTTTACAGCCGGTAGTGGATTTCATCTTCGCGCTTCCGACTGAAACCGAAGCAGACCAACTGGATTCCCTCAACCTTGTTGACCAAATTGTATCAAAGGGGGGCAAGATACGCGCCCACTATTTTACTCCTCTCCCAGGCACACCTTATGAAAGCACGAGCCCATCGACACTAGCGAAAGAGGTCGATCGGAAACTGGGAAAGCTAGCGCGCCAGAGTAAGCTCACCGGAAGTTGGACGAGTCACCACTAATTTAGCAGGAAAAAACAATAAATGAAAAACGATTTATGCTTATGGGTTAGTACGTTACTCAACGAACGTTAGTGTGATAACAATGAAATTTCTAGCTCTTTCAGATTGCCACGGTGAATACTCACGGGTAAGTCAAATTTTATTTAAAGCAGGTCCTGTCGATGCAGTTTGCGTACTGGGTGATATCACCGACTTCGGTCCTAACAACTTGGTGTTTGAGCTTATTTCAATTATAGGTAATGAGGCGCCTATTTTAATGATTCCTGGAAATTGTGATCTTCCGACAATAATTGAAACAATAGACGAGTCATCTGCGGTAAATTTACACCTTAAGAGCTTTGATTATAATGACGTAAAGTTCATTGGTTTAGGGGGATCAAATCCTACACCATTTAATACGCCATTTGAGATGACTGAAGAGGAGATAGAAACCTACATGCGAGAGTTGTTGAGTGAAGTCAGCAATACTACCGTTTTGCTTTCACACGCACCGCCGAAAGGGTTTTTAGATGAGGTCAACGGGCACAATGTTGGGAGCGACGCTGTGGGCAAAGCAGTCGGCATAGTTGACATTATAGCCTGTGCGCATATTCATGAACAAAGAGGAGTTGTCAGGTCAGGAAAGACCACCATCGTCAATCCCGGTATGGCTGCGCTTGGTTATGGCGCGGTTATTGAGATTGTTCATGGAGAATTGCCGCGAGTCACGTTGATTCAAACCTAGAGTCAGTTTTTTGTAGCTTACGTGTGCACGTGTTAATGCTTTTTCAACAAAAGCTCTAGATACGATTCTCTTGTCAATTTTTCCTTTTCAACACCAGTCCTCTTTAAAATTGAAAAAACGTGCTGTTTAGCAGCGTCGAAATTGTCCTCTACTAGAACTTCGACTTCCAAGAATCTTCCTAGATCTTTAACCTCATCAATCATTACGTTTACGCCCTCAAATTCATATTTTCGTCTGACCTTATCTACCGATCTAATGCTTTTGAAACTCAGAATACGAAGAATATTGTCAAATTTTTGATAATCATCAATTTTTACATTAATTTCTTCTCTAGCTTTTGTTTCTGTATCCATTTTTGGACCTTTGTACGTAACTTCTGCTTGTCCGTTTGATACCCGAATTCTTAATGCCTCGTCAGTCTTTTTAAAATCCCTGTTTGGCGCACTGTAGTATACATCTGACTGAACTGACAAACTTATAAATTTCGGAGGAAGTTCGAGAAAATTTTGTAAAGCCTCATCGGTGAGATACGCTTTAATTTCCATTTCAATCATAGTAGCATGCTAAGGGTTTTTAAGTATTAAGCGTATTTATGCAATATGAGCGTCAATAGTGGCGATTTTGTTAAGATTTCATATACTGGGAAGCTGGAAAATGGCGATGTTTTTGACACGACCGACACAGAAGTGGCAAAACAGCACGGGATATATGCAGAGGGGATCGACTACAGTCCGGTTGTAATTGTAGTAGGTGAAAATATGGTGGTGAAGGGTTTAGATGAGGACTTAGTTGGTAGAAATGTTGGCTACGAAGGAACTGTTGTTGTACCCCCTGAAAAAGCCTTCGGGCAACGAAATCCGGAACTAGTAGAAGTAGTGCCGACAAGAAGGTTTGAAAAAAGACCAGTTCCTGGTATGCGTGTAACTGTAGATAACAAAACTGGGACTGTTGAAAGCGTAATAGGGGGCCGAGTTCGCGTAGACTTTAATTTACCTTATGCAGGAAAAACCATTACTTACGACTACACGCTTGAAGAGATTATTGACGATCCAATCAGCAAGATTAAAGGTCTTATTCAGTATTATCTGCATAAAGACTTCACAGTGTCAATGGAAGGGGCAGTTATAAGAATAGAAGTACCATACGAATTTGCATTTAATCAGACCGTTCAATATTATAAAGGAGTACTTGCTGAAAAAATAATGCGCCTTATTGATGTGGAAGAAGTTGACTACGTGGAATTGCATAAAAAGCCACATCCACCTCGAGGAAGTCACATCTGAAATAACGAACGAGCAAGAGAAATCTGCAGAAATACGCGCAAGAAGTAGTAACTGAAGTTTCTGATAATCTTCCCGAATGATTTATAGAACGAATCGTATGCACTCACTCTTTTTCAGAGTTTATTGTCCCTTAACACTCTGTACGTGTATCACTCGATACGTAAAAAGATGCGAAAAAGAAACTGCGCAAAAAATAGGTTATGTTCTTGAACAGTTACCGTGTTACAATTATCTCAGCAATTTTACACAAAAAGTTGAGCAAACTACCTTTTGTAAAGCTATTTATGCAATAAGAACAGCGCCAATAAATACTGAAGCCCGCTCGCTCTCATAACGGAAATATCTACTTTTTTAGCTCTACCAACTTTAGTAGCCGTCCTTCGACGCAGGCATCGTGGACATCGCCAAGAACTGCACTTATTGTATACTTTTCGTCAGGTATTACGCCGTATGGATGACATAACTCATAGATCTTGCAATTT
Organism: Methanobacteriota archaeon; assembly: GCA_963748445.1. GTDB lineage: Archaea > Halobacteriota > Bog-38 > Methanoflorentales > Methanoflorentaceae > DASPRZ01. The sequence continues at coordinate 81,544 of CAVVIU010000002.1, read as the reverse complement.
TGCTTACTACAGTCGCATTGTTTGTATGAGATTTTAGAGCCTATAAATGCATTCTTTGGATCAATCGCCGCAATGATAGGCGATTCTAAAACCTCTACAGCTTTTACGCCCCCATCATGCAGCGCACACTCATGTTTCGCGTTGCCGCGAACTGCGGCTATTCTGTACCTTCTGCCAGTATCTAGATTTAAACAAGTATTTTTGAGTTTACAAGTTTCGCACTCATTTGTAGGGCCATTGAACACGAATTCTGATCCTATTTTGGCAAGTCCAACGCCAATCAGAGTTATAGTAGTATTTGCTTTTGGCATGTTATCATTCTTCGGTAACCATTTGTCTGACTTATTTTTAACCGGAGTAAGGGTTTCAACTGTCTATGTATATGTTCTCTCTCTCATTATAAAATTATAATCTGTAGTTATTGAAAGTTGATCATTCGATTACCATAGTCACTGTTGCAAGATCTTCAGCTGCCTTTCTCGTTAGTCCTTCCCCGAGTATAGTATAACGTTCAGGTCGTATGTTTTTCGCGTATAGTAATGCCTCAATTATATCCGAATCATCGATGCCTAAGTTCTTCGCATCGACTGGCGCACCTATGTTTTTCAGCGATTGTCTAATTCCTTCCCAGTCGCCCCCGTGTAAATATGCCATCATTATCGTTCCGACTCCGCACTGCTCGCCATGTAAAGCAGGCTTCGGAGCTATTTGGTCAAGTGCGTGACTGAATTTATGCTCGCTTCCTGACGCTGGGCGTGAAGATCCTGCTATGCTCATAGCTACGCTGCTGGATACAAGAGCTTTTACCACAAGCCTAACTGAGTCTTCTAAGTTTGGTTTAATTTGAGTTGAATACTTCAAAATAATTTGAGTAGTCATTTGCGAAAGTGTAGCTGCATATTCGCTGAATTCTTCTCCCCTGAGCTTTCTCGCAAGTTCCCAATCCTTAACGGCCGTATAGTTTGATATTATGTCACCACAACCTGCTGCAAGCAATCGGTAGGGGGCTTGAGCAATAATCCTAGTATCAGCGATGACGGCAAGAGGAGTTTGTGCCTCAACAGAGTGGGGCTTATCGTTGCAGTGAATTGAAGACCTCATTGATGCTATCCCATCATGGCTTGCAGCTGTTGGCACACTAACAAATGGAATTTTTGCATTAACTGAGGCAAGCTTTGCCGTATCTATTGACTTCCCTCCGCCGACTCCGATAATAAAGGACTTATCCGACGATTGTTCTGTAACTCGTTCTACCTCTTCAATCGTAGCAGCTGTAATAATTATTGTCGTCGCTGGGTAGTTGTCCGCTATTATTTCTTCAATTTTTTTCCCAAATTTGCAGGTTGTTGGACCGCAAACAATTAAGCCTTCCCCATCAAGCTTAAGTTCTCGTAGTACGTTAGCGGTACCGTAGATTGCATCATGTTCCATTACCACGACTCTCGGTAATAACATCCATCTCTTCATGGTGATCAATTGAACATAGATCTCTGGAACTTCGTAAGCCACTATTATATAAATCCAATAATTTACGATACTGGATACAATCCTGTCGATACCGTAACTTACGCAATAATACTTGGGCTGAGCTTATTTGGCATACTTAAATTATTAAATAAGCTAAATGTAACAGTCAATGATATTTTTATATTGGCGGTGTCTCCTTATATCTTTGTGGGTGGCTCTCTAAGGGTGGTTGAGGATGCTGGTATTGTAAGTGCACCGTGGAAATACCTCTTAATTACGCCGTTGATATTCTTTTTGATATTTTTCGTGTGTACTGCTGCTCTCGTTATTTCGATAGGTATCACCAAGTTAATAAGCGTAAAATATTATTGGCCATTTGGAATCATAGGCATAATTTGGGGTGCGACAAACGTTGCCTTCCTGTATATTAATGCCACCACATTTAACGTCGTAGTGCCCATTGTAATATTTTCCATAGGTTTAGGAATTGCTGTAATTGTGTACGTCGTCGCTAAGACGTTTGACATAAAGCTTTTTAAAAATCGAATAAATGCTTTTATCATTGACTCACAGCTGTTGGATGCTACTGCCACGGCATTCGGTATTACATTCTTACCATACGCCGAAAAGCACGTGTTGCCAAGTTTTTTGATTGCTGAAACAGGAACGGCCTTTATAATGTATCCTTTAAAATTGCTCGTTATCGTCCCCGTGCTCTATATAATTGATCACTACTTGAAAGGTGAATCGGAAAACTTAATCGGTCTAGTCAAGCTTGCTATATTGACTGTAGGTCTGGCTCCAGCAATCCGAGATATAATGCGAATGACTCTTGGTGTATAATTAAAGTTAAGTTGATGTGTGGACTGTAATATTTTACAAATTCCCGTTGTTGCGAAATGACAAGTGGTGATAAATTGAAAAAATCAGATTTCAGTGATTGGTATAATGAGCTCCTTACTGATGCAGAGATTATGGACGTCAGATATCCAGTGAAGGGACTTTACGCGTGGTTTCCTTTTGGCTTTGCTATTAGAAAATTTACCTACAATCTTTTACGGTCACTTCTTGATAAAGAGCACGTCGAGAGTTATTTTCCAATGTTAATACCCGAGAATGAACTTCTAAAAGAATCGGAACACATTAAAGGATTCGAAGAGGAAGTGTTTTGGGTTACACGTGGCGGTTCCAACGAGCTTGATATACCCCTTGCTTTGCGTCCAACGTCCGAGACCGCCATATATCCGATGTATAGCATCTGGATAAGATCTCACGCTGATCTTCCACTAAAGATCTATCAAGTGGTTAACACGTTTAGATATGAAACGAAACACACAAGACCGCTCATACGGTTGAGGGAGATCTCTTCGTTTAAGGAGGCGCATACTGCACACGCGACCTGGGAAGAAGCAAAGGCACAAACTGAAAAGGCTGTAAAGTTGTATAGCGAGTTTTACGACCGGCTCGGAGTGCCTCACGTAGTAACTAAAAGACCTGCGTGGGACAAGTTTCCGGGCGCCGATTATACTCTTGCTTTTGATACTCTGATGCCTGATGGAAAAACTTTGCAGATTGGAACTATCCACCATCTCGGAACTAATTTCTCTAAAACCTTTGACATAACGTATGAAGATGTTAACGGCGAACAGCAATATGTCAATCAAACGTGCTATGGTATTTCTGAGCGTTGTGTTGCAGCTGTCATCTCTATTCACGGAGATGATAAAGGTCTCGTGCTACCTCACGAAATTGCACCTATCCAAATTATTGTAATTCCAATTATCATGAAAGCCGGCGATGAAGCATCAATTTTAGCGGCGTGTTATGACGTTCAGAATCAACTTTCCGAATATAGAATCCAGATTGATACCGCAGATGAGCGACCAGGCGCTAAATACTACAAGTGGGAACGAAAGGGTGTTCCTATAAGAATAGAGATCGGCCCTCGAGATCTTAAGGATAACTGTGTGACAGTAGTTAGGCGTGACACAGGTGCTAAGGAAATCGTCACGAGAGCTGAGCTATTATCTAGAATATCTGATTTAATGGCTGAGATTTTATTTAACTTACGTACTAAAGCAGAGCACGTTTTGGAATCACACATAATAGAGCTTGGGAATCCAGAAGATGCAAAAGACTGGAAGGGAATTTTTAAAGTCTCGTGGTGTGGATCAGAGGCATGCGGGCATAAACTCGAAGAATTAGCAGAAGCGGATATATTAGGGGAAATCACTGAAGTCAAAAAAGGAGAATGCCCAGTATGTCAGGGCCGAAACTGAAATTGTGATTTTGATGTCCCGACCATATTGATCTTATTGAGCAGTTTGTGCGGCCTCCATTTAGAACAGCAGACGATAAATCATCTCGCTATTCGATTAAAACATCAATTTTGCAATTACATAAAGGATTATAACAATCACTGCAACAATAACAACCAATGTCAATGTACCGAAAAAAATTTGGATTATAATAAATTTCACGCTAGAATGATGGCCGTTATAATTATGATGACAAGTAAAATCTTTGTAATACTGTCAAACAACTTTGCGATACCCCTACGCTTTGTATCTTTGGTATAGTTTTGGTAAAAAGGATTTATTTGTTGACTTTTGTGGTTGACGCACGTATCTCACAAGGTAAAACTAGGAGTAGATCTCTTAAAAAAATTTATTTATAGCCAAGGCTTTTAAATTTTAAAAGAAATTAGGTTTTAATGAGTTTAAAAAGCCTTGATGAAAATTTAGAGGAAAATAATCTCGATGGTTATTTAAAGTACTCAGAATCAGCTTTTGATTCAAATATGTATTATCTGACGAGGTTTTTGTCGTCAGATCCATTTATTTTTCTGAGAAGTGCACAAAAATCAACTATAGTTGTTTCAAGTATGGAAAAACCGAGGGCGGAAAGAACGTCGATGGTTGATGTAGTGTCTTCCTATTTAGATTCTAAGCCAGACTGGCACCCGACAGAACATGAAAGTTCGACGATAGAAATGATTGTTTCGATATTACAAAATGCAGGGGTAAAAAAGGTTGGTGTGGACAGTAGATTTCCAGTAAAGCTGGCAGATTTATTACGCGAAGAAGGGTACGTCGTAAATGCACTATCTGGTGTTGTTGAAAGTGCGCGCGTAATTAAATCGACTTATGAAATCGAGCTAATGACCGACGTCCAACGTGCATGCGAACGATCGTTAGAAACTGCTCTGAACATTTTAAGCGAGTCAAAAACGGTGGATGAGTTGTTATATCATGAAGGTGAGGTTTTAACCTCAGAAAAGTTGAAAGCGTCGATAGGGTGCTCTTTAATAACTCTTGGATGCAGTGCCGATGATATAATTGCCTCAAGCGGTGCAGACTCTGCGATCCCGCACTTATCTGGATCAGGCCCCGTTAAAGCGAATTCCGCTATCGTTTTTGATATATTCCCTCGGTCTATTCGGTCACGATATAGAACCGATATGTCGCGCACTGTTGTAAAGGGTGAGCCGCAAAATGAGGTTAAAGAGATGTACGACGCGGTAAAATTAGCTCAGGCAGCAGCGCTTCGTGTAATTAGAGCTGGAGTTACAGGGGCAGAAGTTCATAAAGTAGTAGCTGACTATTTTGAGGAAAGAGGCTTTAAGACAGACCTCGCGAAAGGGTATGGGTTCATTCACTCTACTGGTCACGGTTTGGGGTTGGATATTCACGAACCTCCTTACTTGAGTAAAAGCGGCGGGGTGCTTCAACGTGGAAATGTTGTGACTGTAGAACCGGGGTTGTACTATCCGGCAATTGGCGGAGTCAGGATTGAAGACGCAGTAATTATAACTAATAAAGGCTACAAAAATATCACACGATTTGATAAGAAGCTGGTGATTTAATTGGCTGATAATGACACTCTTGAAAAATATCGTGAAGCTGGAAGAATATTAACTGAAGTTAGAGATAACGCTGTGAAAAAGGTTAAAGTTGGTGCAAGCTTGTTGGAGCTTGCCGAGCATATCGAATCATCAATAAAAGAGAAGGGTGCTGGAGTGGCGTTCCCTGTGAATATTTCGCTCAATGAAGAGGCGGCACATGCTACACCATCAAAAAACGACAAACGCGTATTTGCTCGTGATCTGGTCAAACTTGATATCGGAACGCATATAGACGGGTATATCGCAGATACAGCAGTTACAGTGGATCTGGGCAATAATAAGGAAATCGTTAAGGCCTCGCAAACTGCTCTAGATGCGGCAATTGACGTTATAAAGGCCGGGATCAACACTTCTGAGATAAGCGAAGTCATTGAAAAAACGATAACGGGCTTCGGCTTTAATCCGGTCGTGAATCTTACTGGACATGGCCTTGAACAATATGTGCAACATGCCCCCCCATCAATCCTTAACAAAAGAATTGAAACTGGGGTGAATTTGAAAGAAGGTCAGGTTGTTGCAATTGAGCCGTTCACCTCTAATGGGAAAGGCAGAGTGTATGAAGCAGGGCACGCCGAGATATTTAGTCTGCTTGAACTCAAGCCGATACGATCACGCGATGCGCGAATAGTTTTAAATGAGATCGAAACTTTCAAAACGCTCCCGTTCGCAAAGAGGTGGTTACAAGGCCGCGTAGATATGAGTTTGAGGCAACTACAGGCTGCAGGCATCATACGCTCTTATCCCGTTTTAAAGGATCGTGGATTGGTATCGCAATCCGAAGATACGGTGATAGTAACTTTTGACGGTTGTGAGGTAATAACGAGGGCATCGCCATAAGATCTAGTCTTATATTTTTTCAGACTTGAAAATATTTTATCTAAATATTTATATGCCATTCGTTCGTATATAAATTCCTTAATTTCGAGTTGATATCCAATGGTTGATAGCGGAGACAACGACGTCCTGGCAGTAGTAGAATTATTGCTAACAGCGCACATTTTCAATGAAAATGAACAACTTGATGTAGATGATTTGCCGCCACAAATTAGGAAAAATTACTGGAATGCAAAAGAGCGTCGCGTGGACAGACCTATGATCGTCTCTGAGAGCCTCGTCGATAAAATTTGCGGTATAAAAAACGCAAGCAGCTTAACAAAAGACCTGCCATTTGTGTCATTTGATGAGTTCGGATCGCGAATAAGTCTTACGGTTCTTGATTTAGCAGCAAGATGGTTTGTCAATCAGGATAGTCTTTCAAGGATAAATGCAAATCCAACCCTCGCCTTCTATTATGAACAACAAGGAAACATAGAAGTTGATTACAAAGAAGTAAGGCTCTCAAACAAGCCAAAGGAAACCGATAGGGAGTGGATAAACTCGCTGGTAGATGAGGTTGCTGGCGAGGGAGAGGAAGCAGAAGATATGCTCAAACTCGTTTCGATTTCCGCTCCGGAAGATGTGAGAGAGAGCTTTAAGAACCTCGTCCTTACTTCAGAGCAGGAAGAGGAAGTTCATAAAATCGTAAAGGCAATACAATATCGGGAGTATCTAAAGGAGATAGAGCTCTTTGAAATAGGCAAACTTCTCTTTATGGGACCGCCGGGAACGGGCAAGACGTCTGCAGCGAGAGCTTTATCTAAAGAACTCGGTTTACCATTTCTTGAAGTTAGATTGTCAATGATCACGTCGCAATATCTCGGTGAAACGTCTAAGAATATCGATAAGGTATTCGCACTTGCAAAGCGATTAAACCCGTGTACGCTCTTCATAGACGAGTTCGACTTTGTCGCAAAGACAAGGCTATCAGACGAACATGGGGCGATAAGGAGAGCAGTAAATACGCTCCTAAAATGCATCGATGAGATAAGTCTTGTCGATGATGGAGTGCTTTTGATAGGCGCCACAAATCACCCGAAACTTCTTGACTCGGCAGCGTGGAGAAGGTTTGATAAAATTGTCAACTTTCCCCCTCCCGACAACATTATGAGAAAAGAGATTTTTAACAAGATATTATCAAGAGTAAAAGGGAAATTCGATACTCAGAAGCTTGCAGATATCACCGATAAGTGCACTGGATCAGATCTGAGGCTCATTTTGAGAGAGGCCGTCCTCAAAGCATTGTCGGAGGACCGCACGACTCTTTCACAGGATGACCTCGAAAAAGCAGTCAGCACTTTTAAAAGAAGGTTCGAGCTAAAGATAGGAGACTATGAATGAAGCTTGTTCTTCTCGGGTACAGGCGACGCTCTCGGAACTCCGAGGGTAGGTTGTGCCTGCGACACTTGTAAGGGTGCATCTTTCGGTACAATGCCTAGTAGAACCAGATTTTCGATACTTGTTGATAACGGGAAAAGGGGTAAAGTCATGATTGATACGTCACCCGACTTGAGGTGGCAGTTGTTAAAGGCTGCCATATCTAGGATTAACGCGATACTTTGGACGCATCCGCATTATGATCATTACGCTGGCTTTGGTGAGCTCGCCCGGATTCAAGGAGATATAGATGTTTACGGTATACACGAAACACTGGATAGCATATTACCTCAATTTCACTTTATAAACTTTAACAGACACGATGTGAACGCGTACGAACCATTTGAGTTAATTAATTTGAAATTTACATTCTTAAAAGTAGCGCATCCCGATAATTCGATTGGTATATTGATATCGGATCTTAACGGAAAAAAAGTTGTGATAACAGGTGACACGCAAAAGCATATCCCCCAAAAAAGCTTAAAGCTTATGGAAGGAGCTGATGTTATGATTGCTGATGCTATCGTGCCGGGTTGGTTTAGAACCATCAAGCATATGAATGCCGATGAGGCAATTGAACTAGGAGAGCAGTTGAAAATAAAACGAGTTGTGCTTACTCATCTGAGCCACAAATATCCTCCGTTTGATGTGAGTCGGTATCCTTTAAGTTACGATGACATGATAATTGAGTTGTAGATTATGGGAGGACAACGAACTTGAAACCATGTGTGAACATCGGAATGGTAGGCCACGTGGATCACGGTAAGACCACGTTGGTTTCTGCCCTTTCAGGAATTTGGACAGATCAACACAGCGAAGAAATAAAACGGGGGATTTCAATCAGATTAGGTTACGCCAATGCCACGTTTAGAAAATGTAGCGGCTGCCCTGAACCCGATGCTTTTACAGTCATGGAGACCTGCCCAACTTGCGGGCATAAAACTGAGGAGTTGAGGACTGTTTCTTTCGTGGATGCGCCCGGTCACGAGACCTTAATGGCAACTATGCTTTCTGGAGCTGCTATAATGGATGGCGCCATCTTAGTCATAGCTGCTAATGAGCCTTGTCCTCAGCCTCAAACGAAAGAGCATCTTATGGCTCTTGACATTGTGGGCATAAAAAACGTAATCATAGTGCAAAATAAGATTGACCTTGTCTCTGAGCAAGACCTCATTGAAAATTACATGCAAATTAAAGAATTCGTACGGGGAACAGTTGCAGAAAATGCTCCAGTAATTCCCATATCCGCGCAACAAAACGTGAATATTGACCTGCTTATACAACTCATAGAGCACCATATACCCTGTTTAACACGAGACATCAGTAAACCTGCACAGATGTTTATAGCGAGGTCATTTGATGTCAATAAACCCGGAACAAGCACATCAAAGCTTGTTGGCGGAGTGATAGGCGGTACGTTGAATCAAGGACAGCTTAGTGTTAGAGACGAAATAGAGATTAGACCGGGGAGACGGGTAGAGATTGGCGGAAGAACTGAATGGACACCCATTACAACGATCATATCAAGCATTATATCAGAGAAGGAGAAGTTAAAAGAAGCCACCCCCGGTGGGCTCATTGGTATCGGGACAAAACTTGATCCTGCCCTAGTAAAGAGTGATTCCCTCGTGGGGCAGATCGCTGGCGCGCCCGGAACCCTACCCCCTGTTTGGAATTCATTTATAATGCAGTTTAAGCTTCTGGAGCGTGTTGTCGGATCTGCGGCCGAGCTCAATGTGGCCTCTATTCGAACTGGGGAGCCGCTCATGTTGAGTATTGGAACGGCGACGACTGTGGGCGTCGTAACGAGTGTTCGTAATTCAGAGCTCAATGTCACTTTAAAAAGGCCTGTATGTGCGGGGGTTGGATCAAGAGTTGCGATTTCGAGGCGGATAGGCTCAAGATGGCGCCTCATAGGAGCAGGAATAATCGCCAAATGATTGCTATACTTGACTCCAATGCGCTACTTATACCATTTAATTTCAAAGTTGACGTGTTTGGCGAGTTAATGAAACTTGGTTATATTCCGGCCACGATACCACCTGTGATAAATGAGCTAAAAGACCTCAACAAAAAAAGATTAAAAGGTTCTAAGCTTGCGATAGAACTGTCCCGTCGGTGTGAAATGCTTGAAGCTGCAAAGGGAAAATCCGTTGATGAAATACTCATAAACACAGCACGCAAATATAAGGCTGCTATTGTAACCAACGACAAGGAATTACAGTCAAAACTTCGCCAGAATAATATACCTATAATACAATTACGTCAATTGAAGTATTTAGAGGTTGATATTGAATGAATCTTTGGAAAGACATCGAGACTGGAGCGAATCCGCCTCACGAGATATACGTAGTTGTTGAGATCCCTAAAGGATGTCGTAACAAATATGAATATATCAAGGAATGGGATACAATTCATCTAGATAGAGTTCTCTATTCACCACTTCACTACCCAGGTGACTACGGATTAATACCAAAAACTTATTACGACGATAATGACCCTCTCGATGCCATTGTAATTATGGACGAGCCAACTTATCCAAAATGCGTTATTGATGCGCGACCTATCGGCTTACTTAAAATGCTTGACGGTGGCGATAAGGATGATAAAGTGCTCTGCGTGCCAGTACACGATCCTAAATATGCCGAATATCAAGATATTAGCAACGTACAAAGTCATTTTTTGAAGGAAGTAGCACACTTTTTTGAGGTGTATAAGAAGCTCGAGGGTAAGGTGACGGAGATTTTAGGTTGGGAAAGTGCGGATGTTGCGAAGGATTGCATCAAATATGCTATGGATCTTTATACGAGGATGAAGGATGTATAAGAAAGTTACTTTGGTTGATACTGTTAGACTGCCACCAGACCGGTTTGGAGAGGATACAGTAACAGTTGTAAAAGATCTGCTACGAGAAAAGCTTGAAGGAAGAATAGACAAGACGCTTGGATCCATTATTGCTGTTACAAATGTGCTTGACATAGGCGAAGGAAAGATATTAGCCGGGGATGGGGCAGTTTATTACGATATAACTTTTGAAGCGTAACGTTCAAACCTGAACTGCAGGAAATTGTAGAAGGTAAAGTCGTTGAAGTAGTGGAATTTGGAGCTTTCATCGGCTTAGGACCGCTTGACGGACTACTTCACGTAAGTCAAATAGCTGACGATTATATATCCTACGACGAAAAAAACTCGAGACTTGTGGGTAAGGAAACTAACAAGGCAATAGCTGAAGGAGACAAAGTTCGCGCACGCGTTGTAGCTGTGAGTCTAAACGAAAGGGAACCTCGAGAGAGCAAGATAGGACTAACGATGAGGCAGGCAGCCCTCGGCAAGATAGAGTGGCTGATTGAAGCTCGAGAGGAGCAGAAAAAGGAGCAGGAAGAAAATGCCAGAGCAAGTATGTAAAGCATGTCATAGAATAGTCGAAGGGATCGTCTGTCCAATCTGCGGATCAAGCTCGCTCGGACGAGACTGGAGAGGATACTTAATAATAATCGATGCAAAACGCTCGCTAATAGCGAAGACTATAAATATAGATCTTCCAGGCAAATACGCGCTTAAGGTGCGATGATGCCCACATGCTCGACGAAAATTTGAGGGCACAGCTAAAGAAACCATTTGGCTATTTATGCAAGAAAGGTAAATGCTCAGAAAGGTTAAATAAGTTTGACAAAATAATTAGCGTCGGCGACATCACTACTTATAACGTCCTCCAATACGGTATTGTGCCAAACATTTGCATAACAGACGATATTACAATGAGAGAAAAGGTACCTGAGGAAGTACGCAATAGAATAAACGCCGAAAAATTTGAAGTCTTAAAAGTCAGCAATGCTGCTGGGAGCATATCTGTAGAATTAATTGACGGCATAGTCGCCGCGATGGAAGCTATGAAAGATTCCAAGCGTGTAAGGATTGTAGTAGAGGGTGAAGAGGATCTTGCTGTCATTCCAGCAGTGGTATCAGCACCTGCGGGCACAGCTGTCATTTATGGACAACCTGGCGAAGGAATGGTACTTGTCGAAGTAACACGAGAAAAGAAAAAACGGGCAGAATATCTACTAAAAATGATAACGAACTGAGTTCTAGTAAAAATAACATTAATCGTGAGATGATTGAAATGGATCTTGAAGTTATTGAAGAAAAAGATAACACGTTGTTGAACCGCAGGGAGCTTAAACTTAAAATCGATCATAATGCAGCCACTCCGTCGCGTGTGGAAGTCAAAAAGAACGTTGCAATGAAGTTTAACGTAGATCCCGACCTTGTTATAATCGACAAAATGAAAAGTGAGTTTGGAAAGAGCGAAACAAAAGCATATATTAAAATCTATGAGACAACAGAGGCGGCAAAACTTGTTGAAAGGGAGCACATTTTGAAGAGAAATACACCGCCGGTGACAGGAGGGGAAGCGGATGAGGAAGAGTAAAACAAGTGACCTATATGAAATAGTGGATAATGAGCTTGCGAGGATTCGGCAGGCTTGTCCGCGTTGTGGAGAGGGTGTATTTTTAGCAAAGCATGACGACAGACTTTCTTGCGGTAAATGCGGATACACAAAATTTCAGAAGTGATGTATTTCGAATAATTCGATTAAATGATTGTTTTGGGCATAGAGGGTACAGCTTGGAACCTCAGCGCAAGCCTCGTTGGGGAAAATGAAGTTATATATGAAGTAAGCTCTCCGTACTTGCCACAAACTGGCGGAATTCATCCCCGTGATGCTGCACAGCACTTTTCAAACAATATCAGTCAAGTAATAAGAGAATTACTCAGCAAAATTGAGCCCCGGGAGGTAAATGCTGTCGCATTTTCACAGGGGCCAGGCTTAGGTCCTTGCTTACGCATTGTAGCGACGGCTGCAAGAGCTCTATCATTGAAGCTTAAAGTTCCATTAATTGGTGTTAATCACTGCATCGCCCATATAGAAGTAGAGCGCTGGAAAACGAATTTAAAAGATCCTGTTGTACTTTACGTCAGTGGGGCAAACTCGCAAGTTTTATCATATCGATCAGGAAGGTATAGGATCCTTGGGGAAACACTCGATATAGGGATAGGAAATGCAATAGACAAACTTGCTCGTTCGGTTGGATTGCAACATCCAGGTGGGCCGAAGGTAGAAAGACTAGCTCAAAATTCAAGCAACTATATACATATGCCTTATGTGGTAAAGGGTATGGATTTTTCTTTTTCCGGGATTATGACAGCAGCAAAGGAGGCGTTAAGTTATGCGAACCTTGAAGATGTCTGCTATAGCTTTCAGGAAACGGCATTTTCAATGCTCGTTGAAGTTACTGAGAGAGCGTTATCCCAAACTGGAAAGTCTGAAGCTCTCCTGGCAGGCGGCGTCGGTGCGAATAAAAGGATTAAAGAGATGCTCTCTATCATGTGTGAAGAGCGAGACGCTAAATTTTTTGCTCCAAAACCTGAATATATGATGGACAACGCCACCATGATAGCGCATACTGGAATGATTATGATAAAAAGTGGGATAGAAACTCCTATAGAATTTTCTGGTGCCAATCCAAGTTTCAGGCCAGATGAGGTTGAGGTTAATTGGATAACAGGCTAATTACAGAATTCAAAGGCGCCGAAGCTGTCGTTGAAATATATGGTGACGTTGTAATTAAACGTCGCCTTCAAAAAGGCTATAGGGTAAAAGAGCTGGACTTAAAACTCCGAAAAGAGCGAACTAGATCTGAAGCAAAGATACAATCTGATGCGAGAAAGTCTGGAGTGCCTACGCCAATAATATACGACATTGAAACGTTCAGCATTGCTATGGAGAGGGTCAAAGGCAGTGCCCTTAAATTTATACTAAATGAAAAAATCTGTGAGAAAGCTGGAGAAACGCTCTGTATACTTCATCTCGCTGGCATTGCTCACGGTGATCCGACCACGTACAATATGATGTATTCCGAAAATAGGGTTTATCTGATTGATTTTGGCCTCGCATATTACGATGGCTCCCTCGAGGCTAGAGGAGTAGATTTGCACGTGTTTTTTCAGACACTTGCAAGCACACATGAAAAATTTGAACCTCTGAAAGACGCTTTTATACTAGGGTATGGCAAACATTGCCTCGACGTCAACGAGGTTTTGGACAAGGTCGAGGAGATAAAAGAACGAGGGCGTTATCTTTGATTGCGTTTAAGTTCATAACTAAGAACAAGGGCAAGGTGAAAGAGCTTAGGGCAAAGGTTAAAGCTTCGCCAATTAAAATCACGCACATCGAGTCTAGTTATCCTGAGCTCCAAGCCGATACACTCGTTGAGGTTTCGAAACACGCGCTTCAATATTGTAAAGAGTTTTGTGATCCACCGTTTATTATAGAGGATTCAGGACTTTTCATAGATGATTTAGCCGGCTTTCCAGGTCCTTACTCAGCCTATGCCTTTAAAACTATTGGTTGTAATGGTTTGCTGAAGTTAGCAGAGGAAAGAACCAAAGCGAGGTTTAAGTCTGTCATAGGTGTATATTATGGTGATATTAAACTATTTCAAGGAACAGTCGACGGGATTCTTGTAAATCCACGCGGAACTATGGGATTTGGATTTGATCCTATTTTCGAATATAAAGGCCGCACTTTTGCTGAGATGGATACAGAGGAAAAAAATCTACTATCACACAGAAGCAAATCAATGAATAAATTTATTAAATGGACTCAAAAATTATATAACAGTTAAGGCGCAGAATAGAAGCGTAGTACAAGAGCGTATTATATTTAAATATCATACTGAGGCTGTCAGATGGCGAGAATGTTTGCAAGGAAAAAGGGAAAATCGAAATCATCAAAACCAATCAAGAGCACTATTCCCATTGAAATGAGTGTCGGGGAAATGGAAAAACATGTTATTGAGTTACGAGACCAAGGGATGTCTTCAAGCCAGATTGGCATCGTTCTAAGAGATAAATATGGCATACCCGACGTGATGCTCGCGACAAAGAAGAAGATGACTCAAATACTGCAGGATAACGGAGTAGCTCCTAAGGTGCCCGAAGATTTATATAATCTCATCGTAAAAGCGCTCAACTTGAGAGAGCATCTTGAAGATAATAAGAAAGACCTTCACAATAGAAGAGCGCTTCAACTGACAGAATCGAAGATCAGGAGACTCATCAAATATTACAAAGGCAGGGGTGTATTGCCAGAAGAATGGGTATACAGACTGGACAGGGCGGAAATGTTGATCTCGCAGTAGAGTGCTATGCCGATGCCGCGAAAAATTTTATCAGTCGCTCAGATTACATCCGTGTTAAATCCAATAGCTCTGCGAATGGGATAGTAAGTTCCGGCTTAATGTGCCGGATGCTTATAAGATTAAAAAAGGGTTTTCACGTAAGTTGGGGTTTAAGGGACCTTCATGCTCTAATTTTGTCAACAAACTCAAACAGTTTAAAGCTCGAGTTCCCCAACAATGTGCCGTTATCTGCGTCTGTTTATTACATGGTGAAAGCTATTGACAAGCGGAACTTGGATTTAGCCGGACTTGCTGTAACTGCGTGTTTTTATGAAAGCGCATTTGACATAGGAGAGCGCATCATAAAAGAGAGCAGAAACTGCGGGATTGTAGATGTGTTGAAAGGTGCAAAGTTTTATTTTGATGGTGTAAAGGAGTCAATTCTTTATTTGACTGAACCCATTTTGGATATTTCGGGAGATGCTAAAGCCGTTGATCATTTCTTAAAATTACTTGATATCTCTGGGGATGTCAAGTCACTAGATAGAACTAAGATGAGCAAACTTATCTCCTTACTAATTTTAAAATCAATCGACCAGGATGAAAAGCAACTTGTTGACAATGTAATTGTTCTCAATAACGAACTTATTTCCACTGTGCACAGATTTGTAACCACAATAGAAGTCTGTTTAGATGCGCCTGGTTTGGTTCTTTCCCTCTGTTTGAAAGATGGTAAAGCACTGCAAGATGCTAAAATAAGGCTTATTAATAACAGGCTACAAAGGATTGAGGAGCTACAATCCCACAAAAGATAAAATGTTAAAAGAAATAACGCAGTCCGTATTGAAAGGCACAAAACGTTGTTTGAGGTGGTTGGGATATACATTGCAATAGAAAGTACTGTGAGACTGCAAATTGTTTATTTAGTTAGTATACTAAGATTGATGAGGTTCAAAATAAACGCTCTATAAAAAATGGCGCAAGTCGCAATATAGAAGTTTTTGACCTCTGTAATGAAAGCAGAAGAAGATTTTATTGAACTGAGATTTAGGATGTTACAGGTAAGATTGAATTACCTCATAGCGATTACATGAAGTGCGTACTGTTATTTGAACACGAGAAATCACACTTAATTGCGGATGCAGTTAGGCCTGACAATACCTCATACATGGAAATGAGGGTGAGAAGAAAAACTATAATGGCAGAGATAACAACAAGAAGTCTAGGCTCACTTATTGCAGCAGTAGATGACTACCTTGTAAATGTTAAGATAGCAAAAGATATTCTAGAGATGAAATAAGTTAAGAGTCGATGATTCTCGATAGATGAGAGGTGATGTTATGACGGGGTCAGTATGGAGTTTGATTTAAAAGTCCATCTTAAGTTTAGTGAAGATTTACCTGAAGAAGCTCAATCTGAATTGAATGCACTTATCAACGATGCAAATAATCATATCTTTTTAAAAGGAGTGCCCGAGGACTCAATTAGAGAAGCTGGGAAGATTATAGAATGGCACTTGCATGCTAATGAAGTTTATCTTAGGATAGTAAGCGGGCGGTTTACGAGGTCTCATGATGCTCTCACACGATTCAAAAAAGTCGTTGCTAAGGCCCTAGGTTCAAAATATCACGTGGGGTTGCGTGGCTATGATGTTGAAGATTTTACTATAAGGATGGAAGCTGAACAGCCAATCCAGATTAAAATTCCCTTTATAACCGAATTTTCTTATGAAAACAAGGTTCTGATGCTCAAACTTAACGTGCAAGAACAAGACATCGACAGAAAGATTCCTGATAGGATTGTAAGTCTCGTTGAGGACAAGATTCGACAGGTTTTATACGGCGCTAAAGCTGAAAACTGGGAGCTGATGTGGGAAAGCCCTGAAAAAGAAATGAACTTTAGTAAAGACCCGACCGAAATGTTAATTAAACTTCGCTGGATAAAGCACGGGGGAAGTAGGGGCCAATGGATATACGGGCCACAAGTAACAAAGATATTTAGGACGTTTGAGCGCATAGTGGTCAAAGAGATTTTAGATAAACTTCATTACCATGAAATGATTTTCCCTAAGTTAGTTCCTTGGGAGGTCTGGCGCCGTTCGGGACACGCAAAAGGGATATATCCTGAGATTTATTATGTTTGCACGCCAAAGACTCGAGATGCTGAATTCTGGGAAGATGTAATAGACTATTATAAGGTCACGCAAGAAATTCCAACCGATCTCATTAGAGAGAAAATAGATAGCCCCATAGGAGGGATGTGTTATGCTCAGTGTCCGTCGTTTTACCCATTCCTGCAGGGCGAGACTCTTTCAACTGATTCATTGCCCATTCGAGTATTTGACAGGTCTGGCACGTCCCACAGATATGAAAGCGGCGGCATCCACGGGATAGAGAGAGTAGATGAATTCCACAGGATAGAAATTGTATGGATAGGTACCCCAGAACAAGTCGTAGAGGAATCGAAGTTACTTCAGCGTCGATATGAGCATATCTTTAATGACATATTAGATCTCGAATGGCGCATGGCTTGGGTAACTCCTTGGTTTATGGCACAAGAGGGAATGATCGGATTAGCAGGTGATATTAGGGTAGGAACGATAGATTACGAGGCGTATATGCCATATAGAGGTAACCGCACGATGAGCGAATGGCTTGAATTCCAAAACTTGAGCGTAAATGGAGATAAATATCCAAAGGGCTTTAATATAAAGGCGCAAAAGGGAGAGTTGTGGTCTGGTTGTTCTGGAGTTGGACTTCAA
This sequence comes from Methanobacteriota archaeon, assembly GCA_963748445.1. Classification (GTDB taxonomy): domain Archaea; phylum Halobacteriota; class Bog-38; order Methanoflorentales; family Methanoflorentaceae; genus DASPRZ01. The sequence continues at coordinate 63,978 of CAVVIU010000002.1, read as the reverse complement.
AGGTGGACATCAGCGTTCCTCGCACAAAGGGGTTTCGACCCTGAAGACTGGCCAAAAAAATTTGTAAAGCTGATTGATAATTTGCCGGATGCAATCAAATTTTTATGAATAAGGGTTATATCATATGATTGTCAACATACGAATGAAACTGTTGGATCATACTTAGCTAATCGGGTTAGAATTGATTGGCACAATAAGATTTAATTTAAGCGAATAATGTCGATTTGACGTTAGAGGTAACATAAATGGCTAGACGACAGTTAAGAAAAAAAGTCGAAGGGTGGAAGGCTAAGAAGTGGTTTAATGTCACGGCCCCGGATATGTTTGGAAGGATAAATATTGGTAGCACCCCGGCAGATGAACCTTCTAAGTTAGTTGGGAGGGTGGTTGATACGACCTTAGGTGAAATAACAAACGACCTATCCAAGCAAAACGTTAAAATGCACTTTAAAATTAATAACATCAGCGATGAGACTGCTATCACAAAGTTCATAGGTCACGAAATGACAAGGGACTACTTGAGAAGCCTAGTGAAAAGACGTACGTCGCTTGTTGAATTAAACGTGTTGACCACAACAAAAGATGGGTATAAAATTCGAATAAAGCCAATGTCATTTACCGTGAAAAGGGCGCGATCATCTCAGATCAAGGCAATAAGAGATATCATGAATGACATTGTCCGTATTCGCGCGAATGAGTTAAATTTTGATCAATTTATGCATGAAGTCGTACTCGGAAAATTGGCTCTCGATATTTATAAAGAATCTAAGCACATATATCCGCTCAGACGAGTTGAAATTGGCAAGACGAAAATATTAGCAGAGCCTTAAATGAGCGCAATTTTTTTTACTTAGCAGCGTAAGTTTAACGCATGGACGCTGCCGAAAAAATTCTTTTAATCGTGTTAGATGGTGCATCAGACAGACCGACTTATGAAGGCAAAACTCCTTTTATGAGTGCCACTACGACATATCTAGACAAGTTGGCAAACGAGGGAATATTGGGGATTATGGATGTAATAGCTCCTGGCAGACCTCCTGGGTCTGATACAGCACATCTATCTTTATTGGGCTATAATCCACGTGAAATATATACTGGAAGAGGGCCGTTTGAAGCTGCTGGCGTGGGGATAGACGTAAAGCCCGGGGATATCGCTTTTAGGGGCAACTTTGCTACGGTAAGGGATGGAGAAGTCGTTGATAGAAGGGCTGGACGCATACGAGATACGCACGAGCTTGCTCAAGCGATACAAGAAAAATTGGATTTGGATGCTGAGTTTATCTTTAAAGAATCTGCTGGACACAGGGCAGCGTTGGTGTTACGTGAAGAAAGTTTAAGCCAGCACGTAACGCCCTCAGATCCATTGCACATAGGAAAAATGAAAGTAGTAAGACCTACTACCGATGACGCGGGGTCAAAGCGAACCGCGCGTATTCTTAACGAGTTCACGCGTCAAGTTTTTGAAATTCTTAAAGACAATCCAGTAAATGTAGATAGGGAAAAAAAGGGACTGCTTCCTGCGAACATAGTGCTATTGAGAGGTGCTGGAGTTGTGCCACACCTGCAATCTTTTGAAGATCGTTGGGGGCTCAAAGCGGCGGTCATCGCAGCTACGGCGCTTGTCATTGGAATAGGGAAGCTGACTGGGATGGATTTCATACCCACAGCTGGAGCGACCGGCGGCGTCGATACAAACTTAACTGGAAAAATTGAGAATGTCAATAAAGCGTTGAAAGACCATTGTTTCGTGCTTTTGAATATAAAAGGCGCGGACGAATCTGGACACGATGGAGACTTCGAAAAAAAAGCGGCATTCTTAAGTCGAGTAGATAAGGAACTCTCGAATTTGGAAATAGACGAATCAATACTAATCTCAATAACTGCAGATCACACAACGCCCGTAAGTCTCCGAGAACATGCTGGTGATCCTGTTCCGTTTTTAATACGGGGAATAGGAGTAAGGACGGACCATTTGCATAAATTTAATGAAATGACTGCTGCACTAGGTGGTATGAACCGCATAAGAGGTCTCGATCTCATGCCAACGCTCATCGATCTTATAGGGAAGGGCAAGAAATTTGGCGCATAATTTTATTGCTGATACAAAAAATTAAACGTTTGATTGCGGTATCGTAGATGTACTGTGAATTTGACGTGTTTTAAGCACAAAAATAGCGAAATATCGCATACATTGTAAGAGGTCGCAACATGCCGATACATCCGATCGAATATAGATATGGAACTTCAGAAATGAAGGATATTTGGAGCGAAGAGAATAAGCTCCAGTATGTGCTAGAAGTTGAGGCCGCACTCGTAAAAGCAGAGGCCGATCTCGGAATGATTCCAAAACCTGCAGCCAAGTCCATATTTAAAGCCATAGGGAAGGTTAAATTGAGCCGGGTTAAGGTGATAGAAGATGAGATACATCATGATATGATGGCGATTGTGAGAGCTATATCTGAAAAGATTGATCAGGAAGATGATTACGTTCATTATGGGGCTACGTCAAACGATATTCTGGACACCTCGTTGGCGCTGCAATTTCGCGATGCTCTAAAAATCCTTGAACTGAAACTTGTAAGACTTCTTAAAGTCCTCATCATCCAAGCCGATAAGCACAAAACGCTGGTTTGTGCAGGGAGAACACATGGTCAAATCGCAATTCCGACGACCTATGGCCTCAGGTTTGCAATTTGGGCCAAAGAAGTAGAGAGGCATTTATTAAGGCTTGGACAGCTCTACAGTCGCGTCGTGGTCGGGCAACTTACAGGAGCAGTCGGTACACAAGCAGCTTTTAGCAAACGAGGCATGGACGTACAAGAAAAGATGATGGCCTCTCTCGAAATCGGGCATGTTGAAGTGTCAAGTCAGGTGATACAGAGAGATAGGCACGCCGAATACGTCATGTTTCTTGCTAACGTTGCAACGACGTTAGATAAGATCTGTGTTGAAATCAGGACGTTACAGAGAAGCGAGATAGCTGAGGTATCAGAAACATTTGGACGCACACAAATCGGCTCCTCAACGATGCCTCATAAGCGGAACCCCATAAGATCAGAACAGGTTTGTGGTCTGGCAAGAGTGATACGAGCGTATGTTTTGCCAGCACTTGAGAATAACACTCTATGGGATGAGAGAGATCTAACCAATTCATCGTGTGAGAGGGTAATTATTCCTGAGGCAACGATTTTAACAGACCATATTTTGACACTTTCAATCAACATCATCGGAAATCTACAGCTTGATAAAAACAACATAGAAAAAAACCTTAAACTTATGCGCGGCTTAAACATGGGCGAAGCTGTGATGATATATTTAGCTAAGAGGATAGGAAGGCAGCGGGCACACGAGATTATACGAGCGGCAACATTGAAGGCGTATGAAAGTGGAGAAAATCTTGTCGAAGCATTATCGAAAGAACCGATGGTGGTCGAATACCTGTCAGCTGAGCAAATCGCGTGGATGATGCGGCCTGAGAATTACATCGGCACTGCTGTAGAACAGGTTGAACAAGTAGTTTCAAAATTGAGGAGTGCGTATTGCCAGGAATAGCAGGTGTAATTGGGAGAAAGTCAGAGGAACAAGTTGCCCTGATGCTCGATGTCCTACAGCATGGAGGTCTATATCGCGGTCAAGTTTTTTTCGGACACTTGGTTAATGGAGTAGAATATTCTGTTGGAGCAGTTGCTCTGCAACAAGACGCCTCGCGGCTCCAACCTGAAACAACAAAAGGACGCCCAACAGCATGCGACGGCTGCCCTCAAGCACAATTTGCGAAAGTAACAGTCAACAATTCAAGATATATCAGATTGGAACGAGACATTGTTGGGGTCAAGCCGCTGTTTTATGGAATAGACGCTATTGCAAGCACACTTGCCTTTGCGTCTGAGAGAAAGGCGTTGTGGGAGATCGAAATCGATCATACGGAGAGAGTTGAACCCGGTCAAATAATCGACATTAGCGATTTAAACACTATTGAAAAGCGTAGGAGAATTTATCACCCTCTTCGAGACACTGCTGTTATTTACGACGAGATGTACGCTGTTGACGAGTTAGTAAAATTATTAAAAGCGACGATAAACAAACATTCGAACTGCAATATCGGACTCGCTTTTTCAGGTGGAGTCGACAGCACGGTTTTGTGGGCATTATTAGAGGATCGAGAAGACACGATCTTGTATACGGTAGGAATAGCTGATTCGCACGACATAAAAGGTGCAATGAATTCAGCACGCCTACTGAATGCAGACATCAGGATAATACAATTGACATTAGCTGACATCGAGTATCTCATCCCTCAAGTTATAAGAGCAATAGAAAGTCATAATCCCGTAGACGTAGCAATAGCCATCCCTTTATATGCGATTTTTAATTCTTCACGAAAAGATGGGAATAGGCTGGTTATAACTGGGCAAGGAGCAGATGAACTCTTCGGGGGATATAAGAGACACCTCAATGCTCACGGATCCTCACAACATGTGCTCTCTGAAATGATGAGACAGGACATCCTAAACATAGCACGGAACAACTTGGAACGAGATAACTTGATCGCCTCGTCTAACACGGTGGAACTAATACTTCCATATCTTGATCTTAACGTCGTGAATTTCGCCTCGAAAATTGCAGTAGAATTGAAAATAAAAGACGGCATCAATAAGTATATTTTAAGAAAAGCTGCAGCTAGATTCTTACCAGATCAAATAGCCTATCGGGACAAAAAGGCGATGCAATATGGCTCGGGCGTGAGTCGAGTCTTAAATACGTTGGCGCGGAATTATTTTTGCAGGCAGGAAGATAAGAGAGGTATCGTAGGCAGGTATCTCAAAGCGGTGGCTGAAGAGAATAATATTCGGGTGGCTGAATGATACTTAAATCGCACGTAGAACACATAGCGAGGCTCGCGTGTATAGAACTTAGCGAAGATGATTTTCAAGAGTTTACCGTTCAATTTAACTCGATACTGTCGTACTTTGACGAGCTCTCAGAGATACAGAAAGCACCTGAGACAGATAAAGAGTGGCTTAACGAGCTGAGGGCCGATGAAGTCCTTCCAAGCTTATCTCAGGAAGAAGCCCTTTTTAATGCACCCAAAACAGAGGATGGATATTTCAAAGGTCCGAGGATATTATGAGTCACGTTGAACGCGTTGAGGAAATGCTCACTCGGATAGCAAAAAGTAATCTCAATGCCTATATCACAGTGGATCATATCCACGCGCGGGAGCAAGCTGAACGAGCAGATTCGGGAGAGTTGGATGGCAAGCTCGCAGGGGTTCCTGTTGCGGTAAAGGATGCGATATCAACAAAAGGCTTAAGAACCACTTGTGCATCGCGTATGCTCGAAAACTACGTACCTCCTTATGATGCTTTCGTAGTAAAGAAGTTGCGCGAGGAAGGTGCGATAATTCTGGGCAAGACGAATATGGATGAATTCTCGATGGGAACATCGACAGAAACTAGCTATTTTGGCACGTGCTTAAATCCGTGGGATATCTCACGGGTTCCTGGCGGATCTTCAGGTGGAAGCGCAGCTGCGCTTGCGTCGTTGGAGGCTGATATGGCTCTGGGTTCTGATACAGGTGGGTCAATACGATGTCCGGCGTCATTTTGCGGAATTGTGGGACTCAAACCGACATACGGAAGGGTTTCAAGGTTTGGACTTGTCTCATACGGTAACTCTCTCGAACAAATAGGGCCTATGGCAAGAACTGTGCCGGAGTGCGCTTTATTGTTTGAAGTTTTGGCGGGGTATGACCCGCGTGATAATACATGTGTTGACGTCCCCGTTCCGAGCTATTCCAAACTACTTAGCAAAGAACTCAAGGGTTTAAAGATAGGGATTCCAAGTGAATTTTTTGGTGAGGGAATAGATTCAGACGTAGAACGGGCTGTTTGGGATTCGATAAACGCTCTAGAAGCAATGGGAGTAAGCTATGAAGAGATTGGTCTTCCACATTTGAAGTATTCATTATCTGCTTATTACGTTCAAGCGATGTGTGAGGCATCATCAAATCTCGCGAGATACTAGCGGTATAATCTATGGTTATAGAGTTCAAAAAGATCACGACTGGCATACGACTTTTTCACAGAGCAGATCCCTTGGCTTTGGAAAGGAGGTCAAAAGGAGGATATTGCTCGGAACTTATGCACTTTCAGCAGGTTACTACGACAAGTATTACATAAAAGCCCTTGCGGCCCGATCACTGATCCGAAATGATTTCAAGAGAGCTTTCAAAAATTTTGACGCCTTGGTAGCCCCGACGATGCCGTATGTTGCTTTTAAGATAGGAGAGAAGATCGAGGATCCGCTTTCACTGTACTTGGTTGACATCAATACCGTTCCTATAAACATTGCAAATGTTCCTTCTCTTTCAGTTCCTTGTGGGTTTAAAAACGGCCTACCGATAGGAATGCAAATTATAGGGGATATGTTTGACGAGTCGACCTTGTTTAATATTGCATACCAGTTTGAGCAGAACACGAATTTTAATAAATTTGCCAAAGCGTGACTATATGCAAATACCTAACTCCTCCTATAATATCTCCCTTAGGTTATGCCTGAATTTTTGTGACTTCAAGGTAATCTCTAAGACACTTATGAATGTGCTGTCCTAACGTTGCTGTACCTACACCAATATAATAATCAAATTAATCGTCTTTAGTCCACAAAATAGAGCGAACTTAAAAAAATCAGACAGCTCTGAAAGCTTGAAAAGCGGTGACACACTGTGGACGTTAATAGTAAAAAAAACCGAATTCTTGTTTGTTATTTATTCAAATAACTTGGTATAGCAGAGTGCAGGTAGGAGTTATCGGGATATAATCGTGAGCAGCATTCAATCCCATAAACTGATGCATCGTGATTTAGTGCTGAGATCGTGATAATAAATAAAACACGAGAGTGAATTGAAGAAGACGATTGAAGAGATACGAGAGAGAAATAAACATCCTGTGAGCTCGGCGTCTCAACCAAACACACTAAAATCCTATGTTTGGAACCTCCTTCTAATAAACAACATTATCTGCAACAGCACGAAACCGCCTTAGAGCTGGTTGTGGTGAAAATTGCCTCTTCATATTAGGTGGGTGATATCCAATGATTTCCTGACTTTTTCCTCCCCATTTTCCCTCTTATTTCTTGAAAGTTTACGTAAGGCATCGCAGGCCGCTGATGCGCTTGCATTCCTGCGTTTTACCACATAGCGTCTGATTGAACTATGGGAATATCACCGCATAGGCATCGCGTCCCACCCATTTTACAGTGGCTTGAGACACCGTCGCTTCTCGTTAATAAATGGACTCAGTCACAATCGAGCGAAGATAAACTGTAAGATTTCCATAACAATTTTCGCACGCATTGAGTCTGTAAATCAATAATATCATCTTCGTTGAAGAGGGATGGCATCGGGGATTTCAAGTGATTTTCAGACCTTTCAGGTTGTGGGGTTCCCAAACCTCTAACAACTCGTGTTCATACCGAGTATTCCGGCACGTTAATACTCAACAAAGGCTGCATGAATATTATATCTTGACGTTCAAGCAAAGACTTTAAAAAGCTTATAAACGTGGATTAAGATATAACACACTCTGAGGAGATTGCATGGTTAGCTCAAAAGATTTAATCTATAAGTTTCAGTACGCAGAGAGGATAAAAGCTGAAGTGTCAATAGCGCATCAACTATTCGAACAGCTAATAGGTTTAAAGGATGATGAGTTTAATGGCGGAAAGAAAATTATAGAAGCCTATATTAATGCTATTTTGACTGATATACAAATAGCTCGAAATGTACTTGGATCTAAGGTAATTTTTTCTAAAACTTCGAGAAAGCTGACAGAATCAATTGGAAGAATTGACCTGAAGGAATATGAAGAAGCGAGACAGTGTTTTGGCGAGGCGTTAAGTGAAATTACAACATATTGTGCCGAATCGTTTGAGTCACTCAGGAAGATGGACTTAATGTGACAAAGAGAATTCAGTTTCAAATAGTATTAGGTCAAACAGTACTTCAAACAAAAATGGTTAAATTTAAATTTTTAAGTTGGATTTTAGCTATATTGCTGTTTATTAAACACACTTTTAAAAGACTAAAACCAGAGCGAGTGGAAATCAAAGCTTAGTCTTCTTCTCTTCAATAGTGTGAATTTTATCTATTGGCTTTCTGAGAGTATCATAACTTCTCAATGGTGTTACCGATGGAGTGACGACTTTAGGAGCTTTTACTCTACTGAAAGCATTGATGTACATTTTTGCAACTTCGCTCCAAGTAATTGTCCTTCCATAACGGTAAGTGTTAAGCGCCATATTCTTTCGTAACGCAGCATTACTTACAAGAAAGCTCAGCTGGTTAGACAGACTATCCACATCACCAAAGTCAACTAGAAGACCTTTACCGTCAGCGAGAGCTTCTGCTGCGTGCATAAATCTTGTTGCAACGATGGGTTTACCACAGCCTATTGCTTGTGACAGCACCCCACTCGATATTTGTTTGCGATTCATATTGGTGATTGCACAGAGATCAGTCGCTAAGAAGTGCAATATCATATCCCTATTAGAGAGATATCTTTCGACAAATTTAACGTTCTTTTTCAATCCTAGCTCTTTGACAATATCTCTTAATAGCTGGCGATATCCGTCTCTCACAGATTTTTCCAGCGCAGGGTGTAATGCCCCGACGATCATATACACAATATCCTTATCTGGATTATTGTCGATGATCTGTGGCAGTGCTTCAAGAACATATTCAATCCCTTTATCAGGATTGAGTAATCCATAGCTTCCTATTACAAATTTGCCCGGTAATCCAATGTATTTTTTCGGTCTTTCAGTGTCTATGAAGGGAACATCAGGTACCCCGTGAGGAATGACAGTTAGTTTTGTAAGAGGAAGCTGAAACGTGCTTTTTAATATATCGACTCCTACGTTAGCAGAGACGACAATTTTATCTGAAAGATCGTATATTTTTTTTACAATACTCTTCATTGCGTAGGGAGGATCTGGTAAAACAGTGTGAAAGGTCGTGACAACCGGTTTCTCTAACCTCTCTAAGAAGCTGAGTATATATTCTCCATAATCCCCTTTATAGAGTCCAAATTCATGTTGTATGTTAACTACATCAATTTTAGAAGAGTTTATTTTATTAGCAGCTTGTAGATACGTCGAAAAATCGCAATCTTTTAGCGTTTGAAATATTTTTACTACGGGATACCGTGTAGTAGATAATAAGTTTAAATTCTTTTTACACTGTTCTATTGCGCTAACGTTCCAAAAAACTTTATTTGAAACTTTTGAAATATTGTCAGCTAAATCTCTAGTAAAAGTAGCGATTCCGCATTGCCTTGGGGGAAATGAGCTTACAAAGTTTACCTTCATTGAACTGTTTAGACTCGGAATTGAATCATCTCCCTCTGTGTATGATAGTATAGTTAACTTACCATATAATAGTATCATGACAAAAAGTTGGAACTATTTATGTAACTCCGCTGAATTATTCATCGCCTGTTATATCTTTAATGAAAAGTTCTAAACTATAAGTAATTATGAATAATAAAGCCAAAAGAAAGCCAATTTTGAACTAAAAATTCCGCTCGTGCTTACATTGTCTTATCTTCAATAATATTAAAGGGACATAAAAAAAATCGGTTAGACAATGGACCGATAAAAATTAAAGAGATCACGTCCATCAACTACACTGGGTGTAACGACATGCCTGAAGAAAAAAAGAAAGAGTACAAATTTGAAAAAGATATCAAATCAGGAACTGAAAATGAAACCGACATTGTGGGTTACGACGCCAATTACGGGACGAAAAAGGAGCTAGAAGACAGGAATAAACTCGAAGTTTGCGACTTAGGTCCGGACGAAGAAGGAATATGTGAAAAACCAGAGGAAAAGAAAAAGAAGTAATCCCTCTTTTTCTTGCACTTTGATTGTTTCCCAAAAGTTATTCACGTAAGTCAGCAAATAAAAATTTTTAAATTCCAACATAGAAAGATACTAAATTTAGACTCATAAAAAAGAAAATATCGAATCATCTAATCGCTGAATTTTTTGACTAGGACGATTTCATCAACAAGCTTTGCATTGTTAGTATTGTTGAGAACAAACGTAGTTTATGGCCAAGTTACGTTTCATGCCCGAATTTTTGTTAAAATTCGCCGTTCCGAGAACTAACGCTATTAACCACAGATGCTCGTTTTAATCAACAGATGATTAATTCAGTAGTAAGATATCTTACTACGATTTAGTTGCAGAACTTTGCTCTAGATCAAACATAAAGCACCCTATGTTAGTAACGCAAATAATCAACAACAACTACGTAGAAATTTGCAGATCATGTTTGAACCTCATCTTTCTGCAATCTCAATCATTAAAATAGATTGCAGGCAGAAGTCAACATCACAGCTCGACTCATTCGTGATTTAAACTGGGATGCTTTTATTTTTAAAAGAATTTTTATAGATTAACGAGAGACTTAGCTCAGCATGAAAGTGTGGATAATAGGCATAAAAGGTGCAGTTGCTACAACTACGATAGTAGGTACTCTTGCAATACGAAACGGGCTGAGTTCAAATACAGGGGTCCCTACAGAAGGAGAGTATTTTAAAGAATGCAATCTCGTAGGATTGGACGACTTAGAATTTGGAGGGCATGACATAAGGAGTATAGCCCTTCACGATGCTGCGTATCAAAATTTTCGAGACAACGGTACCTTTAATGTTTATCAACTTTCAGAATTAAAGGATGAACTTGACGCGATTCCTGTGAAATGTGGCATATTAAACAACTGCGGAAGTGCGATTTCGTCACTGTGTGAAAATAAGCAGCTAACGTTGAGCGAAGCACAAGAGCAAGTGTCGAATGAGCTTTACGAGTTTGCGAGTGGTGAGGATTGCATCGTGGTAAATCTTGCGTCTACAGAGCCTTTTTTCCCACCACACGATGATTATTCTACTCTGGATAAATTTGAAAATGCAATACAGAGGGGCTCTAAAAGAATACCTGCAAGCTCGATTTATGCCTATTGTGCTATCAAAAATGGTATGCCCTACATTAACTTTACACCGTCTCTTGGGAAATGATATTCCGGCAATAAAAGAACTTGCTGAAAAAGAAGGAGTTCCACATTGCGGCAAAGATGGCAAAACTGGCGAAACACTTGTAAAAACTGCGTTAGTTCCGATGTTTAAGTTGCGTAATCTTGTAATCGAAGGGTGGTATGGAAGCAATATCCTTGGCAACTTAGATGGACGTATTTTGAATAATCCGGAGAATAAGCAATCTAAGCTTATAACGAAAACAAGTGTCGTGCCAAAAATGTTAGGATATGAGCCTCATCTTGGCAGCCGAATCGACTACTTCCCGCCTCTTATTGATCACAAAGTAGCTTGGGACTTTATTGCATTTAGAGGTTTCTTGAATCATCGTATGAATATGCAGTTTACTTGGCAAGGATGTGACAGTATTCTCGCCGCACCACTTGTAATCGATCTTATCCGGTTAATGGAGCTCGCTAAACGTAAAGGAATCGTGGGTGTAGTAAAAAAACTTGCGATGTACTTTAAAGATCCAATTGGTATAGATGTTTTAGATTTGTACACCCAATATGAGCTCTTTAAGAAGTGGATAGAACAACTCAAATGATAGGATAACTTCTTATTTTTATCACTGCTTATTATCGTTTACAATAAACTATTAAGCTCCTCATTAATGTTAGAAATGAGAGTTATTAAAGACAAAAACGATAGTAACAAATTAATGCATTGATGTCATTCTTTATGAATAATAACACTTTTTAAGAGTGAAACGTAATTTGTAAGTGAGGGGTACAGATGGCAGAAGAGGAATCGGGCGTAAAAAAGGAAAAAAGAAAGCCATTATTAGATGAAAAAGATGACCTAAAACGTGTTAAACCTAAAGATCTGGGAGTAGTTGTAGGCGAAGATCAAAAAGAAGATATGGAAGTCTACGATGGCTCTCTTGAATCTAAAATAGAAGAACGTGAAGAAAATCACACAGGTGAGATACTAGAAGAGGTTGACCATGACTACTGGGGCGACGAGAAAGACTATGGTTTCCAGTATGACAAAGAAATTACAGAAAAAGAACTCTCGTCTGGAGAAGGAGTATATACGCCGGAAGGCCGGAATGAGCTTGCTGAGGAAGATGAAATTACGTCTGAAGAAGTTTGGTATATGGAAGGCAGAGATAGAGTATACAAGAAAAAGAGAGAAGCGTACACTGACAACCCCGAAATGCAGGAGCAATGGAAAGACGATTAGCTCGAAATAAGAAAGACGATTAGCTCGAAATAAGAAAGACGAGATTGCAACTCTTTCTTGAACCATATCTTACATAGCTGCCTCATTTAATTAGGTGAGTATATCTGCTTTTTTGTCCCATCACCCTTTCTCATACTCGTGACGCAATAAATTAACGTGCGCCTAATTATTTCCGTTGTTCTCAAGCTCGTTATCAAGATACTTCTGATATCCGTGTAAGTCGAGCAATCCGTGACCGCTCAAATTGAACACAATGGTCTTCTGTTCACCTATTTGTTTGCATTTTAATGCTTCATCGATAGCTGCTTTGATTGCATGACTTGTCTCTGGAGCTGGATTTATTCCTTCTGTTCTCTGGAACAGCGCGCCTGCTTCAAAAGTTTGAAGCTGATTATAAGCCACCGCATCTATGTAGCCAAGGTTCTTGAGTAGGCTCAAACTTTGAGCATCTCCGTGATATCGAAGCCCGCCTGCGTGGATCGGCGAGGGGACAAAATCGTGTCCCAGCGTATACATTTTGAGTAGAGGTGTAAAACCAGCTACATCTCCAAGGTCATATCTGTATTCGCCCTTAGTCAGCGTGGGACAACTTTCGGGTTCAACGGCAACAAATCTGGTTTCGCTGCTGCCTTTTCGCAGCTGATCTCCAAGGTGAGGATATATAAATCCTGAAAAATTCGAGCCGCCACCCACGCACCCGATCATTACGTCTGGAGTTGTATCTATCTTGTTTAGTTGTTCTACAGTCTCCTGGCCGATAATCGTTTGATGTAACAGGACGTGCTCCAGAACTGAACCAAGTGAGTATTTGGTCTTATCAGCAGCCAATGAAGTTTCTATAGCCTCGCTTATTGCAAGTCCAAGTGATCCAGGGTGATTTGGATTCTTTGAAAGAATGTCACTTCCGCTCGTTGTAAGATTCGAGGGTGATGGTATAACTTCAGCACCATAAAGCTTCATAAGTGTCCGTCGATATGGCTTCTGATCATAGCTCACCCTCACCATGAATACTTTACAGCCAAGTCCGAACATCGAACACCCCAACGCAAGAGCTGTCCCCCATTGACCTGCTCCAGTTTCCGTCGTCAGTTGTTCGATTCCATCGGTCATGTTAAAGTAAGCCTGAGCAATTGCGGTATTTGGTTTATGCGATCCGGCAAATGATACATCTTCACGTTTGTAGTAAATCTTTGCAGGAGTTTTAAGGTATTCTTCAAGCCGTTTGGCCCGGTAGAGCGGTGTAGGGCGCCCTACTCTGAAATACGCTTCTAATACTTCATCTGGTATGTCTAAATACCTCTCTTTGCTTACTTCTTGCATTACAAGCGATTTTGGAAATATTGCCAGTAAATCTTCAGGCTTTGCAGGTTCCATAGTTTTTGGATTGAGAGGTGGCGCAATTCTTGACCGGCAGGTCGGCTTGTATGTTATACCAACGTCTGGGCATCTCATCGTCATCTAGTACGACTTTTATTTCGTTCATTATAATCCTCAATGCTATTTTTATACAGTAACGATTATTTATTGAGATAACGAGATCACTATATTATATATAATAATTTATGAACAGAAGGTGGCAGATAGAAGGCTATGTGTCGCTCTAGTCTGCTAATAGATACAGTTCATCATCGCAGTGTTACGTTGGATGTCGAGGGTGAAGAAGAAGACCAGCAGCCGAACTTTTTGTTTGAATTTCTAGTTCAATCTGCTTTTTTAGTCTATATCCAATTATTACATTTATTAAAGGGTAAAAAATTGTCGAATCAAGAAAATAGTTATAAAAACATATGCGTTCAACAATGCTTTATATGTATAAAGACAGGCTTCAGGCCGGGCAGGTGCTCGCAGAGAGATTGGTGCGGTATGAAGGTCAAACGCTAGTGGTTCTGGCTATACCGCGTGGTGGCATTCAAGTTGCGTACCCCATTGCTGCTAGACTTAGAGCCGAATTAGATCTGGTAATACCTAGAAAACTTCCAATTCCAGGGAATCCGGAAGCTGGATTCGGTGCAATAACCGAAGACGGTACGAGAGTTTTAAACGAAGACATGGTTCAGTATCTGGGGCTAACTGATTGGGAGATCGACAGTATTGCGAACCGTGTTTTAGAGGAGGTACGACGAAGGACGGAACGATACAGGGGCGACAAACCCTTTCCTGAAGTAAAAAACAAAATAGCGATAATTGTAGACGATGGTCTAGCCACAGGATACACAGCACTTGCAGCTGTCAACTTTGTAAAAAAGTTGGAGCCTGAAAAGGTTGTTGTTGTGGTTCCAGTTTCATCAAAAAGCGCTGAAAATTTGATAAAATCAAAAGTCGATAATTTCATATGTCCATTGACGAGCGATCGACCCTGGTTTGCTGTCGCGAGCTTTTATACGAAGTTTTACGATCTCACTGATGATGAGGTCTTAAACTGTCTACGTAAATATCAAATTGAGAAAGAAAAATGGTAAGCTTACTCCCTTTATTTACGTATAAGAATTGTAGCACCTTCTACTGCAACTACATCTACAGCCATCCCTTCAAACGACAATTCCCTTACAACGCTAACGTCTGAGGGTTCAAGTTTATATCCATTGAGCTGAATCACGCCCATACGCAGCTGCTCAGCTATTTTGTCAGGTGGCGTATTGCGGACTAATTCGACAATTTTTTTAGCCTCAGATTTGAATCTAGGTCCTATCAAATTCATGTTAGGCTGTATACTCTTTATTGTTTCAACGAGCGTTGGTGCTCCCAGGTTAAATTCAATTTCCGCGTTAACCGCGTTATTTATATCTTCTTCCCCGTCCTCTATGTCGCGTGTAAGGTAGGCTTTTATGCCCTCCATTCTTGCATTTAGCGCAATTTTATGTTCCGATTTATAACGCCGTATCCCACTCGCTATGTTCTTTATCAGTTCGCCTGATTGAAGTGGAGCTGCAAGTGCTTCTACACCTTTTGTGGCAATAATATCACTCACTTTAACGTCAACTTCAGGCCAACGCTGCAAATGAACACTGTCTCGACCAGAACTAAGGTGGAAGAATACCTCCTCTGTAAAATATGGACAAAAAGGCGCCAACAGTTTTACGATATTTCCAAGAGCAGTATGTAGCGCATATTTTGCAGACTCGTCGCCTTTGTAAAGTCGTCCCTTTGCTAGCTCAATATAGTTATCAGCTAAAGTATTCCACACAAAGGTCCTTATCTTTTTTAGCGCTTCATCAAATTCATACTGCTCCATGTTTTCAGTCACAGAAACTATCAGTTCAGTTAATTTCAATATAAGCCATCGGTCTGTTGTTTTTAAGTGATTAAACTCTATAGCTTCATTTACACCTTTTGAAAGGTGAATCATCGAAAACCTGAACACGTTCCATAGTTTTGTAAGAAATCGTCGCCGACGCGATTATATCTTTAAGATTATACGCGATATCTGAGCCGACCGATCCGCCTATTGCAGCCCACTGCCTCAGAGCATCGGTTCCATACTCTGTTATTATTGTTTCAGGGGCTATGATATTGCCAAACGATTTGCTCATTTTTTGTCCGTCTTCACCCAAAACCATGCCATTGATTACTATAGTTTCCCAGGGCTTTTTAGAAGCCAGCGCGTCCGATCGCAGGATGGTGTAAAAAGCCCATGTTCTAATAATGTCATGACCTTGAGGGCGTAATTGCGTCGGAAACCGCTTCTCGAAGAGTTCCACATTCGGCCAACCTGAAACGTGGAGAGCTGATATCGAGGAGTCCATCCACGTGTCGAGGACGTCTGTTTCCGGCGTGAATATGCTGGAGCCACACTCACATACGCTTTTCGGCTCTTCCTCGGTAGGATCAACTGGTAACCACTCTTCTTCGGCGACCATTATCTTGTTGCATTCCCGGCAGTACCACACCGGGATCGGCGTTGCAAATACTCTCTGGCGAGAAATGCACCAATCCCAGTCTAAACTTTCAGTCCAGTTTTTTAGCCGCGTTAGTGCGTATGCCGGGATCCACTGAATTTGATCCGCTCTTTTAAGTATTATCTCTTTGTCTACCTTCACAAACCACTGCATTTCTGAAAGAATCTCTATCGGCGTTTCGCATCTGTCGTGAATTCCGATATTTTGCTCAATATGCTCTTGCTTATAGAGCAATTCGCTGTTGTCGAGATCACCAATTATGCGAGCCTTTCCCTCTTCTATAGTCATCCCTCGATACCTATCGTCTATAAGTCGCCCGTCCTTTGCAATCGCCTGTCTCAACGGCAGATTATGCTCTTTCCACCACCTTACGTCTTGTTTGTCCCCAAATGTGCAAATCATAACGGCCCCTGTACCAAAATCAGGATCAACATTCTCGTCAGCTATAACCTCAATTTCATGATCGTAAAGGGGAACTTTGAGTTTCTTCCCTGCGAGATAGGAATGTCGCTCGTCATTCGGGTTAATCGCCACCGCAACACAGGCAAAAAGAAGCTCCGGGCGAGTTGTTGCTATGCCTATTTCGCTTCCGTCGGCTCCTCTAAATCGAATATAGTTAAGAGTTGTGGAGCGCGACTTATAATCGACTTCAGCGAACGCTATCGCTGTTTCACATCTTGGACACCAATTTACCGGGTGCTCACTTCGATAAATACGGCCACTCTTATACATTTGAACGAACGACTGTTGTGTCTTAGCATAGTAGTTCTTGTTCATCGTTATGAATTCTTGAGTCCAATCTGTCGAAAATGCCAATCTTTTCATCGTCTGTTTCATAAGGGCTATGTTCTCACGAGTTAAATTTTCGCACAACCCGCGGAACTCGTACCGCGGTATCTGATTCTTCGTTACGTTGTATATTCGCTCAACTTTAACCTCTGTTGGGAGCCCGTGGCAATCCCATCCTTGCGGAAACATCACGTTAAATCCTTTCATGCGCTTATAACGGGCTATAAAATCAATATAGCACCAGTTTAATGCATTTCCCAAATGAAAGTTCCCAGTCGGATATGGCGGGGGAGTGTCAATTATAAAGTTGTTCTTATCGCTGTCCTTATACTGATACATGCGTAAATCCCAGTTAGATAACCACTTGGATTCAACGTAGTTATGATTGTAATTTTTTGGAATGTCCATCGTCATGCTCTTTTTGAATTTAGTAGTATGATTTGGAATTATTATGTGGTTCTTTCCTCTATTACATTGTTTGAAAGAACTCCTATGCCCCCTATCTCGATCTCTACAGTATCACCGGCCGTCAGTTCACCAACGCCGTAGGGAGTACCAGTGGCGATGATATCCCCCTCGTTTAATGTCATTACGCCAGATATGAACCTGACGAGATAGTCCACGTTGAAAATTAAATTCTTGGTGTTCGATTTCTGCCGAGTCTTGCCGTTAACTTTCGTCTTGATACGAACATTTTCTGAATTTATATCTGCTGATATAAAAGGGCCGATCGGTGCAAATGTATCGAAGCTCTTAGCTCTCGTCCACTGAACGTCTTTATTTTGGATATCTCTTGCCGTTACATCATTAATGCAGGTGTACCCTAATATTACGTCTTCAGGATCCTTGACGTTTTTACATTTTTTTGCTATTACCACCGCCAATTCTCCCTCATACTCAACTAATGAACTCATCTTTGGATATTCAATGTTATCCATGTGCCCTATTACACTCGTTGAAGGCTTTATGAACAATATGGGCCACTCAGGTATTGGGTAGTTCAATTCCCGTGCGTGATCGATATAATTTAGACCCACACACACTATTTTGCTAGGAAGAGTCGGCGGAAGTATTTTAAGATCTGTTAACTCATATTCCCTGCCATCTGATGTGACGGTATCACCATTCACCGTACCGAAAAAGACTCTGTGGTCCTTTCTGAATCTCCCTATCACAGATCCACCTTTCTTCCACTCGCATCCCTCGTATAGTAACCGAATTCAGACTGCCAGTAATTGCTCACTAGTAAAGACAGGACCGTCTGTACAAACCCTTAAGCCATCAGGGTCTATGCAACACGAGCCACATAGACCGATCCCGCACTTTATGTACCTTTGCAAGCTGAACTGGGTCGGTAGGTTCACGGTCGTAGCAAAGTCAAGTACCGCTTTCATCATTTTTTCCGGTCCGCATGATATGATCTCATTATAGCCCTTAACTTGCCCCAGAAGATCTACCGGAAAGCCCGCGTGTCCACACGATCCGTCGTCTGTAGTGATTAACACATCGCCAACGTTTGTGAATCTGTCTACAAATAGCAATTCGTCTTTCGTTTTTGCCCCAAGTATTGTTATCACTTCGCCTGTTTAATGTTTCCGCAAGGGGGCTGAGCGGAGCTGCTCCTAGCCCGCCAGCAATAAGTAGAACGGAGTTATCAGGATCCTTGAATCCGTTACCATAGGGTCCCCTTATTCCAATTTCGTCTCCTATGCTTAATTTGAATAGTTCCGAAGTCGCCTCGCCAACGCTTCTCACAGTAATCGCATCAGCATACGAAAGGCTCATCGGTATTTCGTCAACACCCCTAATCCAAATCATTACATACTGTCCCGGGATAAAGTCGAAACGGTGATCGAAGAAAAAAGTCTTTATGTCGCTGCATTCAATCACAATATCAGTAAGCTCAACATTTCTGACATACATCGATCTATGTAAAGGCATTTATTCATCTTTTAATTTTTCATCGCGTATTTATATTAAGCTGACAAATTTTCACACATGGACGTGATTGGATTTGGAGCTATTAATTGCGACAAAATATACGAAGTTGACAGAATTGCGTCGCCGGGACAAGAAGTAGGTGTTATGTCTGCTGCTTATCAGCCGGGAGGCTCTGCCCCTAATACCGTTGTAGGACTTGCACGTTTGGGCGTTAAGACTGGGATTATTGGCGTTATAGGACAAGACAGAGAAGGAAACGCATTATTAAACGACTTAAAAAAAGAAGGAGTAGCAGTAACAGGGATTAAGGTTCGAGAGGGCAACACTGGGACTGCGTTGATATTTATTGATAAATACGGAGAACGAACTATCTATATTTTACCGAGTGTGAATGATGATTATTTTGCGAGTGATTATGATTATGCGAAAACAGCGAAGTTTTTGCACGTGTGTTCATTCGGGAATGTTGAGCAGCTGAAGATGCAGATAAGTTTTGTCAAACAGTTAAGAAGCTCGAAGACAAAAATATCTTTCAGCCCGGGAGACATTTATTCAAATTTTGGTCTAGATGCCTTAACACCGATAATAGAGTCAAGCCACGTCGTTTTTCTCAACAAATATGAGACTGAACTGCTTACAGACCTCGATTACTGTGAGGGTGCGTTACGTTAGTTGCGATGGGTGCTCAGTTAGTAGTCGTTACTCTTGGTAAATTCGGTTGTTTTTTGGCAACAGACGATTACACCAGTCACGTTCCGCCATATGAATCAACAGTTGCTGACACGTTAGGGGCGGGGGACGCTTTTGCAGCGGGTTTTATCTATGGCATGTTAGCTGGTGAGGATACGTACACTTGCGGACGTTATGGCAATTTGCTTGCTTCTATGTCCCTTTCGCAATTCGGAAGCAGAAAAGGTCTTTTTTTAAAAAATATTGAGAACCTCCGCGATTACCTCTAATCTATCGACATACAAACGTTTTTTTGTTCTCTTATTAAGCTGGCATGAACATATGCTACAGTTATTTACAAAGTATTACGAACTCAAAACTCAAAAAATTGATGGCTATTCAACTATGTCAAGCAGAGGTACTCAAGATATAGATATGTAATAAAAAGTAAAAGTTAAAAAAATAAGGCCTAAGTTAAAAAATGAGGTCTATTTTGCAACTGTTATCTCGATAGCTGATACATTGGTAGTATCTCCGTCTTCAGTAGCCGAGACTCTCAGTTGATATGGCGATGTCTTTAACATCGCACTTCAGTAAGGAATCTATTCCTTGCAATCTCGGCTACATCGACCGCTCGTGAAATTGCACGACCCCGCGCTTTTATCAAGACTTCATTTGCACCATTGTTAAATTGGGTGACAACGGCTAGTACGTAATTCATCACAGGTTTGTTGCCTACGTATATAATGTTATCATCTGTCATACTGAACCTCACGTTTTTTTTGTTAATGTTACAAAAACAAAAGTTATGGTACATAAAGCTTTCCAACTTATTTAGCTGTTTCCATACCATAGATCAGTTTTTCGATGTTTTTACAACGAGTGATTTCATTTTTAGCGCATCTTGTTCAAGCAAGGGAGATTCACAGATTATTCTGGCATTACATCTTGTTTTTTCAAGCGCTGTGATAAGGAGCTTAAACTGATTGAAGTCGACAGGCAAGTGCCGTTTCTCGTTTCCATTAGAAAATTCAATGCCCGAAAAATGTATGTGTACCCGGTCATCTTTATTAAAAAGCTTTAAAAGAACCGAGGAGTAGTCTTCAACTGGCCTTCATGCACCCGTTGCACCTAGCGTTGAGGTGAGCAAAATCCACTGCGGGTACAACACCACTTACTTCTTTTGTAAGTTTATACAGCTCATCAACTGTTCCAAACTGGCTCTGTCGGCCCATAATTTCTACGCCTAATTTGATCCCACGGTAGCCACTCTCTTCCATGTAGTCGAGCACCTCTGAGCATCCAGCCCGCACAAATTCATAGGTTTCATCTTTGGTGTATTTTTTTGTGTAGTAGGCAGAATGAAATACCACAATGGACGCCCCGAGCGCCCACCCCCTAGCAACCGACTGTTTAATCCTGCCCAAACTCTCCACAATAATCGTTGGATTTTCAGACGCTAGATTGATCATGTAAGGAGCGTGAACTGAAAGGGCAATGTTATACTCCTTAGCAACCCGACCTACCTCCCGTGCAGTCTCCTCTTTCATGGATACCCTTCTTACAAATTGGACCTCCATTGCGTCGAGACCAATCTGCGACAGATATTTTATGCCCTCGCTCGTCCCCTTACCTTTCAACGTTAGACGGTATGCCTGCTATGCCTATTTCGATCATTGAACTTGTTTGCACCTTATAAGCGTATAAGATTGATGCTTTTTTTGAATGATATTTCACAAAGACTAATTATCGTCACTCTTATCGTTGCTTACACAAAGCGAAAGATATTAAATGAACTACACTTAATTTGACTTTTAGATTGTGAATTGTTGGATGTGTTCGCGCATTCAACAAAGCTCTCCAAATTAAAAAAAATCAGTGCAACACTCGACTAAATACTTAGAGCTATGAATCCACAGATAAAATTAAAGTTAGGAGATGCGTTAAAGGAAGTTTCAGATCTTCACGTTAAATTAGAAAATGTCCTCGACACTTCTTTAATAAATAGTCACATTGACGTGAATCCGTATATTAAACTCTATAATAAGTACTTGACTGAAGTGACTTCGGAACTCGAAGAAGACGAGTTGTTTGATGTCATAACCCAGATTAAATTATACGACTATACTGGCGATGACTTTACCGATGTTGTACATGTTAAGGAAAAATTGCTTGATGTTTACTGGAAGGTCGGTCAACTGATGAACTACATAGAAAATAAACTTGAATTCGAATAAACTTCAAATTGAGATTCATTTGGGAAAACTAAGGTAAGCGTCTCATAAACTGCGTTTTTCATAAAATAAGCGCCGGGGTCGGGATTTGAACCCAAGCGATGCATCCCCTACAAAAGCCCGGCAAGCCTTCACATTCAAGGCATCAACAGGTCTCGAGCCTGCCGCGTTTGGACTCTTTAGCAGATTAGTCCACTCTGCCACCCCGGCTTAAAAGACTTGCTACAGATCTTTCATATATTACCTCTTATATAGATATTTGTTGGATGAAAAACAATGGGATTATTTCAGTGACTGTTGCAATTAAAGGCCAAGAGTGTGAGGTGAGCATTCCAGAAGGTTCAAACTACGAACAACTGTTGTTAGAGATGGAAATAAACCCTGAGGAAACTCTTATATTTTCGAACGGTCTTCCAGTCCCTCTTGATGAAAATGTAAAAGTCGAGAAAGTCAACATATTGAAAATCGTTTCAGGCGGTTAGATAAATAAGCTAATTTGTTACTTTTTAATTAAAATAGTAGCCAAATGTGGAGCAATATGTCATACGTTGGGCGAAGTTAACTTTCGGCACGTACAGCCAGTCGCGCACGCGCAGGCGATAAACGTCGCATTAATTGCAAGGCTATCGCTCTCTCCCTAACCCCAAAGTGAAAACGTATGCCAGTTGGCAGTTACGCTATAGATGCTAACGCGTCGACAGCGTAAGTTCACCGTTGCTTATGGTACCGCATTAGAGTAAAAATTACTAGATCGATTGTAATTAATCAAATCAAGCTTGATTGATTCATCAGGCTGCGCGAAGAACGGTAGACATGCTACAGCCCCTATGATCCCTCTGCCTTCATGAAACAGTTTAACACCTACGCATGAAGCTGCCTCTAAGGCCGTCGACATAGTGACTTCTCCAGATCGCGCTGCATTTCCGTAATGTAAAAGATTTTTAGCGTTGAACGACTGTAGCACGGCCATTCCGGTATGTTCAGATAACGAATATTTTTCAAGCAACCTTGAAAACTTTTTGATCTTTTGGTCGCTCTTTAAGCTTGCAAATTCTACGACCGTAGCAACACAGTTCTTAGTTTTGGCCTTAACAGGATAAAGTTGAACAATGCTATGTGAGACGTACCGAAACTCTTTACTATCCACTCTATTAGCGATATTGTGAACAAGTGACCACGTGGCGCCTTCGTCTTTCGTGTCTGTATCATCAACGCCAATAATTACCCTTGATCTTTTTGGAAGCGATAGAGTTCCCCTGCTAAGCATGCTCCCTCCTGCAGGCGTGAGGTCATACTTTATTACATCACGCGCCTGAGCTCGACACATCGTAGCGCCGACGCCACCGCCGCCAAGACCTGCGTATGTAACATCTACAATATCCTCACCAACTTCGACCGATTCAATTCCACCTGCAGACGTAGATGGAATTAAATTAAGGCTTGAACTTCCTATTTTGAGCATGTAACGGGTGGTACTTCCGATCGAGCGGCTTGCTGTAATTAATGGACTCGCTTTGGTGTAGTGATACCTCGCCCAAGCAGCTCCTCCGTAGCAGTTTGTAAATTCGATTAATTCCACATAGTTATTACCAGCTATAGCTAAAATGTCGTGATAGGGAACTATCCACGGAATGTGACCGAATTCATCAAGTTCCATATTATGTCAAACCCTCAAAGTATGATTTATGCAGTCGTGCAATTTAAAACTGTTCTTAATGATCCAACGATCAAGTCTACAGCTTTTTTTACGTCCAGACTTAGCCCGATTCCAAAGCTTGAATTAGCTGGTTGTATGCCGATCACGAAAATCACGAGCAGAGGTCTCTTGAAGAAGGTAGTCAGCCATGACTGTAAGCGACGCCTTATGGGTGGTAATCCCGATGGATTCAATATCTTGAATTTCAAAAATGTCAACATCGCCAGGATTTGCGCCAAAATCTACCGCATCTATTAAAATTATATGAGTTGGTTTGAAACGTTTAACATAACTAGTATAATTTTCTGGTACGTCTTTACAGTCTACCACAGAAATAGTGTCACCAGCACATTCGTTTAATCGTTTAATAATGCTCTGCCCAACACCATCATCATGCCGTAGCTCATTACCTATCCCCATCAGCACGATTCTTGTTCCGTGCAGTTTTCCTATCTTTAACAAGAGTGTGGATTCAAACCGCTGCATATTACACTATGACCTCGAGATATGAGCCGTCGAAACCGTGATGGGTATTTAGAACTTGTGCACCTGTTGCGTCGTATCGTCTTAACTGACAGTCGTCACGTAGTCCGACGTTAGTAATCTAGACCTGATTTGACTAGTTGAGGTCGAACGTTCTGTATCGTCTTTTATTCTGATAATCTCTTTTACAACTTCGATGGCATCTTGTTTTTTTAAGTCAACATCACTGGCTTTTATGAACGTTTCAATTCTCTCTAGCATCTTCCGCGCCAATGACTTTTTCACGTAGTGCATTTTCCAATATGGTTTCAAATCTTCTGTCGGGATAAAAGAGATTCTGCGCGATCTTTAGTATTTTGTCTCGTTGTTTGACGTTCAAAATTTTTGTCTCTTCGAGAGCTTTTAATGCGTGTCTAATATTTACAAGGGGGACAGAGACTGCCTCATATGTGATTGGATTAAAAGCTAAAGCGACTTCGTCATCCGCTTCAATAACTCCTTTTTTGTAACAACTATAGATTTTACCAATCCCTATCATGCCAAATTTGTCGAGCTCATATGCTCTAAGAGCACCCATGCTGGAGCCTCCCACAACCACCACTCCCGACCGTAAGGCATCAAGTATCTCTCTGTGAGATACGGCAGCTCTGTTGTAAAAGATGCCATCAATAATTCCAATTATTTTTATTCCTAATTCAACTACTCTCTTCACGTCGCCCCGACTTACTGGGGGGTGGCATTCTATATCTGGATCATACTGTTTAACTTCTTCGAAGCTCAGACTCGGACCTGTGAAAATGATACACCTTCTCTTTGTCATCTTTTACATCGCGGTCCTATGCGTTCTTTGTCGATAAAATAAACTTCATAGCTTGGTACTATAACTCTTACCGCCGGGACACCGATTGCGTCAACGGTGATATTTGAAACTATAACTCGTTCGACAACGCTCTCTAACAGATTAAGTGCAGCTTTGATATCCCCATCGAGTGACGGTGTTGAAATGTTGCGAATGTTTTCAAGACTCAACACCTCATCTGGTTCCTTAAACCAGTGGTTATTGAGCCTTTTCATCCTTTCATAGCCAATACGCCTCGTTAATGATTCTCTATCTGTATCTTCTCTCGCTCCGTGAATTTGAGTCACCCGGGATTGAGCCACCTCAGTAAGCGCTCTGATGGTCGCAATTGTCGGATCCATATGGGTCCCTGCTCCTATCACTAGTAATGCTGGATCACGTAAACGCTCATCATCTGAAGCTGCAACGACCGTGGGAATGCCCGTATCCACTTTGAGATACCACAGCTTAATTGCGATACCTTGAGCATTAAATTTGTGTACAAGTTCGTAGATAATGCCGCTACTTGCTTCAAGTCCTGCGCCTGGGTCTCTGTTTGCCTCTGCTATACTCAAGGCATCTCTCTCGATAACTTCCATGAGGCCATGAAAAATTGCCTCCTCCATGACGTTGCCTGAAGCTAGGCCATTCGTGTTGCTTCTAAATAGTTGCCATCTGCCTTTTGTTGGCGTGTACGGGTGGAATACGGCATTTGCTGGAACGAGCACGTCTTCATTGTTCAACAAATCCCAGCTCTGGTACCATTCAATCGGCGTTTCACTCGGGAACGAGCCAGGTAGTATCAGACTCTGCGGGCTTACTACGTTGTAGTCGTCACGCAACTCGTTAAATGAGCCAAAAACTAATGTACCTTTAAAATTCCCTACTTCGGCCGCAAATCTCTCGATGGCCTCCATTATGACCGAAACTCTCGCCTCTGTTTCCGTCGTTCCTTTGCCGGCGTACACTGATATCGCGCCGTCCGCAGCAGAAGGTCGTATTGCCGAAAAAACGGGGATCCCTACCCTATCAAGTCCTGAAATGTCAGCGATTCGTGTGACTCCGACGTTTGGCACTTTCGCGTTAACGCGTTGTAACGTCTCCGCCGGAGGCATTACTCTGTGGGTGTCGATGTAATACGCCTTTGGAGATGAATGTAGCTCAATTCGTGCTGTCATTGGGTCGCCTCGTATTTGCTATTTCGAGAAAAATAGATCTCATTTACAGTCTGTAGTTTTAAATTCGTTATCAGGCTATTTGTCGGTCTTCATTTACTTATTCCAAAATGGTAACAATGTCTCGTAATCGCAGTTAAGGGTATAAATTTAGGTTTTAATTGATCCGCTGCGTAAAAGCCCTCACGTTATGTTTCAGTGCTCTTGTGGTATCAATGTTTAACTTGTTGCTGTACGTAAATAAAGCCTTCTCTTAAACGTGTAAGCAAACATAAGATAACTCTAAGACCAAATCGCGTACTACTCGTTGTGACGTTTACTTAAATTAAAGTGGCAACATACTGCGTGACATTGGCAAACACGGAGGAACTCGTTTGTCGATAGGTAAAAGTAGTACATTATATATTCATGAATGTCATGTCTGAGGAAAAAGAGCCCATTGGAAGTGAAAATCAAGAACACCTTTATGAAGTCATCATTCCGCCTGGAATTCCGAGCAAAGTCATCATAGCGGCGAGTAAGAAATTTAACTTAGATGTTGTAAAAATTTCTGCGAATCTAGAAACGGCTTTTGAAGAGACGGTCACGAGAGAATTGCTGGGTTTTAGAGCGGACAAGGAGACCATTGAAAAAATACGGGAATTTTTGATAGAAGAAACTAGAAAGTTCATAGAAGAGTAGCGTAAGAAATCACATGAGTTACTCTTGTCTCTCCAAAGGTCAGGCCCATGTTGTTACGGTACTGTTATCTAAGCGCCGCACTCATCCACGTTAGTCATTTCTCGCTGAAGAGTCGCGCGCTTTTCTTCGAGCCTCTTTCTAAATTCTTCTAGTGATTGGGCCTCTCTGTCTGACGCTTTTTCTTCTTCTCGTATCACTTCTAAAAAATTCGAATCGTAAAGTAACTCGGTCGAATCAAGCAGCACCCACTTTTTATTCCCGTCTGACTGTATCTCTTTGACTTTTCCTCTCGTATTAGTTCCGAAATACTTAACATATGTGCCCGTGGAAATAGTATTGCCCCTCATATCACAGATAGTTGCTTCGGCCATGTCTCGTTCTCACCACCCAAATCTCTATTATTTATTATTTTATACTACAAGGTAGTAAAGTTTTTTCCACGAGGGAACGCTTAAGCCTACTCTGCCCAGATGTTGCTAGTTAAAGACTTGAAAATGGGTATTGCGTTAGTCTCACGCGCGAGTCTGTTATAGGTTTTTGATCTAAAATATATTACTTATGTCCGCAACGATAATCGGTGGCACTGATAACGTATACATTGCTCTTGACTAAGAGCTGACGATGGCTACCAAATAACTGCAAAAGCCCTGATAGGAGAACCGTCCGCCTCTCTTAGTTTTAACGGAACGCCAATAAAAAACACTTTCTTGCCCGTTAAAAATTTTAAATTGCTTGACAAATTCTCTATTATGCTTATCCCATTTCTTAACAGTGTTTTATGAACATCGCAATCTTTTGATCCAAACCTTTCAACTGAAAGCGAGTCAATTCCAATGGCCTTGACCTTTTTTCTGACAAGCCAGTCGGCAGCTGATTTGCTTATATATACATACTGAGTGTCTGAACCCTCATTTTCTAAATTTTCACTTGCACCTGTATAAAAGATGACAATGTCACCGGGATGTACATGTGTTTTATCTTCGAGGTCATCCTTCACTATTCCAGTGCCTCTCGTTTTGTATGAAAAATCAAAAACCCACGCATCTCCCACAAAGTTTTTAAGCGGAATCTCGTGCACAGCCCGCCCTCTTTTTAACATATGTTTTGGAGCGTCAGTGTGGGTGCCTGTATGCGTACCAAGTATCAGTTTAGCAACAGTTGCGCCATGTTCTTCGATTGAACTAAGAGGTTCGACCAACGGTTTGATGTCTCCTGGGTATACTGGCATGGTGTTGTCGATAAGATGAGAAAGGTCTACTAACTTCATTCTCAACCACTCTAGACAGCCTTGAACAGATTACACATTACTTATAATATGTGCATTCACAACAAACTGGAGTTGCTGTTATTTAGCTCAAAAAATCTGGGAATAAATCGGCGTATATTGCACTTGTTAATAAAGATTATAGTATAAATCATTTCAGTTTGAAAAAATAAGGAAAAATAAATAAAATAGGTGCTGGTGTTTAAACCAGCTTAAATATAGGTGCGTTTTCTGTTTGTGGTTCAACTCCAAGTTCGCGCGTGCTCTCAGCAACTATTATGTCTATCATGGCAACTGCTGGGAATATCAATGGTGCAAGGTCTATTGGACCATATAGCAGATAGTCGGCACCGACAATTCCGCAAATCATGTTTGACCCAATACTGCACGGTTCAAATGCTTCTGGATAGCGCTCCTTCTTGTATTTTCTAAGCCATGTCCAGGCATCAGGGATGTTGTGCGGTCCTCCTCCTACTGGCAAGCCCAAGACTCCCTTGAAGCCTACCATAGACCGTATCGAGGGTCCTGCGCCAACGCCAAGCGCTAACGATGCGACATCTAATAACGGTCTCGTTATGCCCGCCTCTTCACTTGATGTTAGCAATCCCTTGTCCTGACCCGTGCCGCCCGTGGTAAGCATTTCTATCCTGCCTTTAACGCTTACATCTGCTGGGTTAAATGCAAGGACGATGGCCGAGTCAACAGCCGTCTGTTTTATCGCCTCCCATTCCTCAGGCATTGCACTCGCATTTACAGAGTTATAAACAGCTAACTTTGCCGCTCCAATCTCATCTGCGTATTTTGCGCCGTGCATACGTACATCAGGCACACTAGAGTCTATCAGAAACGCTATACCAGGTGCAATTTCAAGGTGCCAGTCGATATAGCTTGACATCGCTGTATCAGTTTCTGCAATCAGTTGGTTCCAGTACGGTATACCTGTTTCATCCGATAGTTCCACCTGTGTGTTCCACTGAGCCTCGGCAGCTTCTTTATCGAATATACCTTTGTTGTGATCTGAAACTACCTTGTGCCTACCATAGAACATGGAGCTTGCCAGTACGGTTGGATATTCACCGGGCTGACCACCGACCTTGAAGCCCCCTACCTCAAATACAGTTTGGTTCTTATCATATCTAAACATCGTTTATGATCCTCCTTAAGTCGTCATACCTCTAGAATATCCTGAACACCGACAGCAAGTTCATGAGATTTGTCATCACGAGGTACAGTACTATTCCGCCAATGAGTCCATAGCAAATGCCTATGTCCCTCCCTATGCGCTGACCATACCTTTGTGAAACCTCTGCCATTGTAAACTCAAGCTTCTCTTCCACAGAGTCGAGCCGCTTCTGGAGTTCACGGTAATCCGTTTGATCCACCATTACTTGCGGGAATGCTTTTGGCATTTTTGTTCACCTCACTTTAAGAAGTAATAGAGCAATGGCAGTCCCATCACTAACAGTGCCCCAAGAAACCCAAGTGCAAATCCAAGCGTAGATGTTATGCCATAACCAGAATCGAGTTTTAAGGTTCGCGTCGTGACTAAGGCGCGGTACTTGATATCGTTGAACAATGCATCAAATGCTGCCATGCTAGGAGCCATGGGCTTAGCTATTCCCTGATCGTACTCAATCATCGATACGGCTGCAGCTTCTTCGCCTTCTGCTGGCGCTGCGCCGCCTCCACCAAATCGTTCTGCTGCCATTTTCCACCTCAGATTATGGATAGCAACCCCAAGATAGCTATTGAAATCAACAGCCCTATGACAATTCCCTCGACTTTGCCAGCGTAAACACCGGCTGCAAGTTTGTTGAAATTGCCGATCGTTTTAACGTGGAATTGTAGATCTTGTATACGAGCTTGTAAGGCTGAAAGTTCAGCTGCCATTGGGGCCTCTACGATTGCCTCTTCTACTTCTTTCTCTCTGATCTCGACGACTACTGGAGGTTCTGGATACGCTCCTGGATCTTTTCCGATAAGCTCTTTGACCTTCGCTGATAAGGCGCTGACGTCCTCGTTGTTGATCATGCTGATTAGTTCAACTTGTTTTTGGAACCTCTCGAGATGTTCTTCGGTTAGGTTTTCGATAAACGGGATTGCTCCTTTTGCATCAATAATGCGTCCTTCTTTTACTCCATTTTTATATAATGCTTCTAGCGACTGTCCTGTCACGTGGCCCATAATTTCTGAGCCGCATAAGATCAGAAATCGAATGTTGGGGTTTGAGATAATGTTGACAATGACTTTTTCTAAGCCAATGTTCTCCGTCTTTGCAGTTCCTTCAATTGCAGCTCCGATTTCAGTAAAGACTGGACCAAAGTGGGATCCGAGCGTGACTACTGCGACGGGGCTATTGGGGTCTCCTGCAAAAAAGTCTCCTTTTACGACTGGCCACTTTTCTGATGGTGCAACTTTCTCGACCATATTAGCCACCTCTCATGGCCAGGACGACGGCAATGAGCGCAAGCAGGATCATCGCAACGGTAAACCCGTAAAATGCGTTTGTCCACATGCCTGCCCAATAGTGTGCCCGTTCTCTGCCTGGGTAGGTGTCGATAAGCGGTTTATTTGCGGCTAAAGAGTTCATAAAGCCCTCGGCGATCGTCTCGTACTCGTCTATCTGAGCGCTTAGTGGTTCTAACGAGTAAAATATGAGATCCTCTCTCTCCTTTGCTACAACAAACTCGTCTACGTCCATTCGCAGGCCGACATCAGATGAGACATCAACGAATTTCATGCTGCTACCTCCTCCTCTTTCGGTATAAGGCCAGTTGAAAGTACTGCCGCTGCGTCTTTCTTAACATCGTCGAAGAATCTCAGGTAGTAAATTATCCAGCCAACTATTGCAACAATCAGCGTTGGAACTGCTGCCGGAACTCCGTTAATCGCACCTGCTGCTATTCCGGTTATGATCATTGCCAGGAACGCGCACGCTATTGCGAGGTTAAGAGTTCTTGCCTGTCTCTCGTCAGGACCGAGATTTGCGTTAAACGGATGGAGCATTGCCATACCGCCAGTGATGAAGACTGCTAGTATAAATCCTGTCGCGACAACGTAACTGAGGATTTTGTCAAACCCGTATCCACCGGCTATTGTGGTGCTGAATCCGAGTATTATTAGAGAGGATGCCATTGCAATTTCTGTCATAGATCGTTCCATTATCGCAATGTTCATCCTAAGGACTCTTCGAGCCATTATCCCGTTAATTACACCGATAATCGCTGATAATATTAGAGCGATAATTGGCGCTGCTATCCCAATGTTATAGTTCTTTGCAACTGCAAGACCGAGCAAGACTGCCACGATGCCTGCGCCGATTGAAAGCATACCTATAGACGGCACGCCAGTACCAAGTCCGTAACTCGCAACCCTTCTTACCGCATCTGCACCCCAGAACACTGCAAATACTGCCCCATTGCACCTAGGAATGAGAACCACGCCGTACCAGATGCGTTGTTTAACCCTGTGGCAAGGTAAATGAAGACGAGTCCGCCTACAATACCGAGTACCAAGAGCTGGTTAGGGGGTATGTCATTTTCAGCCATTTTTTAACCTCCCAACATAGTTGTTATGAGCAATGCAAACAGCCCGCCGACTAATGAGACGACTAAGCTCGCTATTACCGATCGCGGGACGCGCTTGAACTTGGGGTCGTGGAATCCTTCAATTGTTCCGCCTATGTTGTACGATGCCATAACTGCATTCAAGAAGAATATTCCTATGGCAAATGCCGCTGCAAGCGCAATGTAGTTCGCGGTATATAGCGGAGCCGCGCCCGGCACAGTGTTTAAGAGCGGAATCTTTTTGTAAGCTTCGGCGAGTCCAAAGTAAACGAGCGCACCACCGAACCCTGCAATTAAGCCACCCAGTATGCCGCTTATAAAGCTCACCATTGGCGACCCGTGACCCTCAGTGCCTCTAGAGACATAGAGGTCTTGTCGCCACTTAGTTATGGGGTCGTATTTTATCTTAGCTGATGCTAACGGCACTCCTGCCCCGTAAACGTACATTACGTTGGCGATAAATGCGAGAATTGAGATCATCAACGCCGCACTCACTCCACCCATTATAATGGTAAAAGCGAAGTTACCAGGCATGACGGAGTATGCTGTACCGGCACCTATAAGCCCGGTTAGGCCAGCCGCTGCTGCAAGCATTGTGGTACCTGTACCGACACCTGTTGCTTGTGACATCGCTGCTGGAGCGCCTCCGACTGGTATAAAATGCACGCCAACACCGATTAAGATCCCGCCTAGGGTGATGTAAAACCAAAATATCAGGTCAAACATTTAGCATCACTCCGACTCCTCTTTATACGGTCCGTACCTGTTTCGTGAGTACCTTTCAAGGTAGATGTTCATGACTATGAACACTACGATAATCACTACTCCTGCGACGGGCGACCACCAGTCCTTTACCACGACTTCTTTCCAGAAGTGCAGGTAAACGACAAGGCCGAAGCCAAGACCAGTGAGCGGACCCCCGAACTTAGAACAGAACCACGCGCAGTC
Organism: Methanobacteriota archaeon; assembly: GCA_963748445.1. Taxonomy (GTDB): domain Archaea; phylum Halobacteriota; class Bog-38; order Methanoflorentales; family Methanoflorentaceae; genus DASPRZ01. Next base: position 31,520 of record CAVVIU010000002.1, on the reverse strand, counting down.
AATTGAGTTTCTGAGACCAGATTCAGCTTTTCGTACAACGCTGCCTGAATGGGCGGCGTTGACTCCCGAACCATACGGTCTGTCTTGGTAATACCTGTCAGTGCCGAGGTGCACATCACCTACTGCTGACCCTACACCACCTAGCGCCACTCCCCATATAAATGCTAACACTACAAAGGGGAATGGGCTCAATTTTTGTTCTATCAATACCCATGTTAACAATAACACGCTAAAGTTCGCTATAAAGCCGTGCGCCATCAACACAGGCGTGTGCGTTCTGAGAATGTCCAAGTATATGGGCTGTCCAAATCTCGATTGACTTGCTAGTCTGCCCATATAGGACGTTGTTGCGTACACGCCATGTATAAGTGATGTGACAAAAGCACCGGCAATTAGAGCGAAGAATACGCCGATCAAGCTGTAATTTTTGGTTACAGTTAAGACCGACAACGCTGTGGCGGCTCCCATTGCTGCATAGAAGGGATAAGACGCTGGTTCTCCAGATATTGCTTTGTTGTACAACCTGTGCAAGTACCCCATCTGGGGCGCCAGCTGTACTTGAGAATTTGGATTACTTTGAGAACCCACATCAGATTCAAGATCCTCAGCTATTCCAGCAATAAGGGCTGCTCCGCCAACTAGCGCTAAAGCGCCTAATTCTACCATCATTTGCGGATCCATTTAACCTCCTCCGTTGTATGGTAAATGGCTATACAGCCCAGATCTCTTGTCAATTTATCTGACGAACCCGAGAAGTTATTAGCTGTCTCTGGGATTAAATTCGGTTAAAACGGTCTAAATTGGGATTATTTGGGTTCGTAAGATTACTAACAATTGATTAATAATACTATTTAAAATTATTCATAAAACAAATCGAATGCAACAAGATACGCTGAAAACACGTTAAAAAAATCGTTTTTAGAGCGCTTTTAGTCTTTTTATAACTTTCTTACGTTTTTCCACGGGCATAAATGAGCTTTTATGACTATCCTGCACTTTACTGGGGAAAGAACTATTAACATGTTTTTCAGCTGTTATCGATGACTGCAATCCATTATTTTGCGATGGTGTTATTAGTCTAAGAACAGTAATAGCTTGATACTTATTAAGAGAGTTTACGTTCATAGACTCTATCAGTTTTTGTCATCGTAACGCAAGTGAATCTAGGTATTTGAATACCGCGATCAATAGTGACATTCTAGCCAGCCTGCTGTAGTCTCTTGGCTTTGCTTACTTTAGAGTGTATATGATCGCTATCATAAAGCCGCAAAACACACTGCTGCGAATAAATTTTGTTGGTCAATTAGCTCAGGGTCGTGTAGAGGGTATCTCTAATTCTCGGACGTCTCCCAATGTCTTCAATTATCCTAATGAACTCTTCTGGCGCAAGATTTTGCCCTGTTGTCACTCCGGCACTCCTTGAAATGTTCTCCTCCATCAAGGTGCCCCCAAGGTCATTTGCCCCACAACAGAGCGCGATTTGTGCAAATTTCGTGCCGAGTTTGACCCACGAGACCTGAATGTGTGGAATGTTATCAAGATACATCCTTCCGAGCGCATATATCAGTAAATCTTCTCGTCCAGTAGCTCCGGGCCGTGCGAGGCCGGCACGAAATATCGGCGTGTTGTAGTGTATAAACGTTAGTGGGACGAATTCTGTGAACCCTCCTGTTAAATCCTGTATCTCCCGCAACAACTTTAAGTGATTAACGAGATCGTCGTGTGTTTCAACGTGCCCGTACATCATCGTGCACGTTGTTGGGATGCCTATTTTATGAGCGTTAATTACGATGTACTTCCATGTTTCCGTGTTTATTTTTTGGGGACAAATCTTCTTCCGCACATCATCAACTAGTATTTCCGCCGCCGTACCCGGCATTGAATTGAGCCCGGCATCTTTTAACATCCGTAACATCTCTACATAAGGTATGCCGAGCTTGTCAGCTCCGTACGCCACTTCAGATGGTGAAAACCCGTGTATGTGCATATCGGGGATGGCTTTCTTGATCTCTCTTACAATTTCTACATACATGTTTCCATCAATTTTCGGGTGGAGACCGCTGAATATGCCCACTTCGGTCGCGCCAAGCGCTTTCGCTTCGACGGCTTTTTTAACAATCTCATCCACTGTGAGGAAATATGCTTCTGGATCTGTCTCCGTCCTGTGAAATGCACAAAATCCACACGAGCCGATGCATATGTTTGTGAAGTTTATGTTTCTGTTTATCAAGTAGGTTACGTCGTCGCCTACACGCTGGCGTCTTATCGAATCTGCAGCTGCAATTACCGCGTGTAGTTCGGACCCCTTCACATTTAGCAATTCCAGGGCATCCTTTTCGTCAAGCCGTTTATTGCTCTTTGCTCTCTCCAAGATGTTGGCAACTGACGAGTCAAGCTCTTTTTCCAGAAACACCAAAACTCCCCTGAACTAGTAGTGCAGAACGTAATAAGTCGAACATCTCTGCAACTTTTGATTCCTTATAACTATCTGACGAATCGCTCTACTTTTACCGGATCGATCGTCGCGTCGATTATATAATCGAACGGAATTGCAGAGCTCCACCCCGCCTTATCAAACATATTCATAAAACTAATTCCAATTACCGTTCCTCCCTCTGCTAAAACGTTTTTTATAAACAGATTGACGTCGTCGGAGTTTACTGGAGAAATTTGCATGGAAAGGCCTCCGAGAACGACGACCACCTTAGCCCTCTTAACAGAGACAAAGCTGCCGAATTGTATTCCGACATTGGTTACTGAAATTACCTCCATTGCGGATTCGAGATTGATAACTGGTACGTACACTTGCTTTAAATTTAAGGTTCGTATCGCATATGAGAGCAGTTCGATAAAAGGCGTACAGACCCCAGGAAGTCCTATATACAGTATTATATCTTCATTACCTATCTTTAACTTTTCAATGGCGTCCTTGAAAGGTCTTGTAATCCCAGCGACGCCTTTTGAGATTTCAATTGTTTCCCTTTGCATGAGTTGATCCGTCCGTACATTGACTACTTTTATGTATTGACGTATTTATCCCTCGATCAACGTATATATTTTGGTTTCTTCGCACATATGCAAGATTTGTCTTGTTTTCACAATTCTTTAACTAGTTAGTTGGGGTTCACAATCAAATAGCCGAGACTTCTTAGGTGGCTTGAGGGTTGTCTAGTTATCATTCTTTCAATCTGGACTTTGTTAGGGTTCAACTGGTGAAGTTTTACAAGATTGATAAAATGATCCTGTAAATTTGCTCGCTGTGTTTCTGCACTGTTGCTGAACTTGTAATTTGCTCCTTACTCTCACAAACAATGCGAACAGATGTTCTTAAAAAGCAGTTAATGAATTGCGATAATGATATCAAAAAAAGTGTAGGAGGAGTGATATCAATCACTCCTTTGATTTTTCGTTTACTTTGGAGAGACGAGCGCTCTCTCACCCTGAGGCATGAACTCCCTAAGGGCGCCTTTTGCAAACTCTTTCCTTACGTTCTTGAAGTCAAACGACAGGCTGTCGTCACCGAAGCAGACTTTAACAAGTGGGCTTACGGCGAATGCATCACCGCGACCGATGTGCGCGGCCTTAGCGATACCGGCGTAGCCGCCCTGGTGACCGACGTTCATTGCGTAGTTCGGGTAGTTCGCACCGCGCAGTTCATCCGGAGCTCCCTCGTCAGATCTGACTGAGAACACGTTGGTTGAACCGCACTGGTCCTGCAGGTCGAAACCGTAGAAGCCGAGTCTGCCCCACGCATCCTTGTGCAGGAGCATTGACAGATACCAGGCGCTCAGCCCAGCGTTCGAGTTCCCTGTTGCGATAGCTGCTGTGACACCAGATGCAGCTGCCAGTACCGTTGCCCTCTGTGAACCTCCGAAGTGGTCTTCAAGTGTGGTCGGATACTTCTCGTACTGCTCGATACCATAAAGGGTGACTTCAGTGGCAAGGTCGTTTACGACGTCCATAGTCCTGGGGGCCTTTCCGTCCGCTCCGTACTTCTTAGCGTAGTCCCATCCGTAGTAGGAGTAGTCATCCAGAATGTTATCAGTGTACGCAGCTGTGGCGTACTGGGTGAAACCTACACCGCCGGACATGTATGATCCGAGCCATATCTGGTCGTATAGCATACAGCCCGCAGCGACAACTTCGAGCGAGACCTGTACCGGGTCGTCGGGCGCAATTCGATCTTTCTGACAAATGTCAGCCATGAACCCGAATGACAGACCACCAGGCTCGTTCGGACCACGGGCACGCCGTGCTGGCAGCATGTTCGCCATTTCTACGAGGCTCGCGTGCTTCGCTGCAAAGGCGAGGTCCGCGACCGCCGCTTCACCGGCGCACATGTTGTACGCGGCGATGAACGACATACCGATCTGCATAGCAGACCATCTGCTGGAGTTACCGCCATCACAGGTCCTCGATACGATCGTCGGGATGTGGACTGCCTGCCACAGCGTCTTGCCGATAGCCTTCTTCAGCTGTTCGGCGTGTGCTTTGGGGAAGTTCTTGTTGATGTCGATGAGGAACGGTTTGTCTATTTCCGCAGCGAGGTCATCGTCTCCGGTGAATACCTTGACGTAACAGTCTGAGACGAGACCGGGGTGGGTTTCGACCATGTGTTCTTGTACAATGGCGGCACCGGGCATCGTATGGTTGAGTGCCTCGAGGTAGCCGTTTATGGTCTCAGGCGTCACCTCCTTACCGAGTCTCTTGGTGAGCGTCTCGTGGGCTTGGTCGAGGCCGACGATAACCGTCCTCCGTATGTCATCCCAGAACTGCTGCATCGCGGGGTTGTTGACGTAGTGCAGGTCATCGCCTTCACACATCACGCCGGTCGTCGAGACCTCGTAGGGCATGAGCTGCCTTTGACCGAGCGTCATACCACCGAGGTGGACGTTAACGTTGTATGCAGGAATGCCGCGCTCCTTCGCGATCTTCGCTCCCCATTCTTGGAACTCACGCTTGTCCTTTGACTGCGTGTAGCCTATACGCTTGTAAGTCGTCTTATTTGAAGTGGGATCCTCGGCGAATTTCTTTTTCATCGCCTCTAAAAACATTTTTTCTGTTTTCTTCGTAGCCATTTTTTTCACCTCTTATTACATTGGCTTGAATCCCCACATGGTTCTCATTGTGTGAATTCTTTGGATATAATCGACCATCTCTTTGTCCGCTCGTGCAGCGTCGCCATCGACGCGATAAATGGTCGTTCTCTTCTTGAGTTCGTCGTCTGACATGGGCATTCCAACTTGAACGGCCTTGTCAAGGGGTCTTCCTACCTGGTCCTTGACAATTTGCACGGATCCATCAGGTTTCATAACTGATCGTGCGAGCATGTCGAACATCATACCGTTCTGATCTAGTCTTAATGAGTGCCCGTGCACCGTACAGCCTCGTACACCTGTACGGGCGGGGTCGAACATCGATGACTCTATCAGTTCTTTGGCGATCTTGTCGAGGTCTCTCTCTCTGCACTCAATGATCTGCCTACCTGACAGCGTGCCGGGGTCTACACCTCTGAACCTCGTTGACGCCATCCACGATCGCACATAGGGCACCGATGGGCTGAAGTACATTGAGTCAGTGAACTGAACATACCTAATACGGTCACCCGCTGCTGCGCCGTCTGTCGGCTTAACTAGCTCCCTCATGGGATCCTTTGGCTCACCTATCTCAGAAAGTGGTGGGTGAGTGGACGGATATGCTGCTCCAGGCGTGCGATGTCCAAGTATTGCTACAATGTCATCGTCTGGCACGTCACGGACCTTTTCCAACTTCACTGTTGGATCGAGTGCCTTCCTTCTATTCGCCGCTACGTTTGAAGTACCGGGGTAATTTATAGCCATTTTTTTTCAACTCCTTTTTTGGGCGCGTTTGAAGTTATTGATACATTTAATGATCTCGTTCAGCTTATCCCGTGGGATAGTCTGTCCACGAGTCACGTTGGTTACAATGCCAACAATCGTTCCTGCGGCTAGAACCTCTTCAGGTTTTGGCATGACCACTCGGGTTTTTATCCCTATTCGCGCAAAGTCCTCATAGTCAACCTGCGCTTGACTCACGACAATTGCAGGGATATCCACAAATCGTAGAATATTCCTCGCCTTGTAAATTATGTGAGTCTTAACGCCTCCAAGGTGGATTATGGCAAGCTTATGGCGAGCCATTTGTTCGACTTCTTTGATTGAAAGGCCGAACTTTGGCCCAAGACCTCGGGCGCTCTCGGGGGCATCAGCGGGAACGCCGCTGCCTGCATTTAACACGAGTACGCCTACCTGAAAACCTTCATTTCTCAGGCCGTGGGTTATCTCGCATATCGGCTTGGTTATGTGTCGCCGCCCTGGAGACATCGAAATTGCGATGATGTCAGGAATGCCAGTTTCGGAGATCGTGCCTCGTTGGGCAAGTCCTCCACCTCTGCCAAGCCCCATCGATTCACGGCAATCTACGATGTGCGTCGCACGGCTAACTATAATTGTCACCTCTTGAAGGGATAACACGAGCAGATCTGAGTCTTTGACTTCGGATCTACCATGCCAATAACGTTCTTGTCCTTGATTACGCCCCATTTAGCATAATCAGTCTGCGTCGGACGCGTGCGGATGTATAATCCTTGATTAATCTGGAAGCCGCAAGGCAAAACTCTTTCACAAGCGGCTTTGATGTGATCGATCACGTCCTCATCTTCAAGTTCAAGCCAAATTCTTCCGACTTGTACTCCCAGTTCAATCTCCTCTCCTCCAAACGTGATGTTTTTCCTCGCCTCGTGTGGATTTGGAGCTCCCTTAGCTGGTCCTGACGGCACTGTTGATGCAATACGCGGACCGTGTAAGATCGCACGCATTATGCCATTGATGCCCTGCAGCTCACTTATTAACTGCTGGACCGTTTCTGGATTTAAGAGTCGTTGTGGAAATATCTCTATTTGGATAGGATTGTTTGAATCCGGGACTGTTGTAACCATTATATATCTTAAACCTCCCGCTTAGTTGGTTAATCTTATTTTGATCACATCTCCGCTGCTTTGGCAACAGCCGTTATTGGGTCCTTGAACTCGGGTAAATCGCCGTACACAATGCCGATCAACGCAGATGTCGCCTCTACTGAAAACATCTGGGTGCCTGCATCAATTGCTACAGCAGCAGCGACGCACGGAACTGCAAATCCCTTTGAGTGCCGCGTCACGATGTGGTTACCGTTGAATACTCCTGGACCACCGCCGCCGTAAATCGAGTGGCTGAAGAACGAGAATCCGACTGCGGTACCCATTACCTTACCGAAGTCACATGCGGGTAATCCCGTCTCGTGCTCGAGCAAGTCGTTGGCGTAGAGCAGCGTTGATGATACACCTTGTGCACCTCGTGCCGCACCGCAGTTCACAATCGTTGAAGCGAGCGTGCATGCTGCCGCGTAGCCGTTCCACTTGGCCACATCGTCCGTCTTATACGCCTTGAATCCCGACGACATCGTCTTATCGACCTTAATAACGCCGTCAGCTATCGCCTTATCGATCGTTGATGCAACTACTGTTCCGATTGTACCGCTCTGTCCGTTCTCCTTGACGAGCGAATAAGTAAGGTTGTTAGCGTTCAATCCCTGCATTGCCAGTCCGCAGAGTTGTAGTCTCTCGTTCCATCCGAGTGCATCGCCCATCTCCCAGACGCCCGTCTGTTCGAATATCGATGACAGCGCGGCGGAATTCATCGTTCGCTTGCCAGTAGCTGCCGCGACGTGGTTCACTGACACGTTTCTCAGCGAATAGCCGTAGCCCTCATCCTTTTGTGGAGTCTCGAGCATCGACTTGACGTTGCCGCCCTCATTATCGAGCGTCTGCGGGTACTGCCCCCAGACTGCCGCGTGGATTATGTCGGCGTTAAACATGTTGACGTTGAACATGGTAATGATAGTCTCAACCAACGCGCTGCTCGTGGCAGTCGTTCCCGCAACGTATGTGGCTCCCGCGTCGAGGCGTGCAGTTGGCACTTGTGACATCAACTGCTTTCCTCCACCGAGAGGCTTTACGACGGTGTCATCGCCGTCCGTTACCCTGATAAGGTTTGCCATCTTGTCCGCGATCGCACCTGCGTTGCCTACGAGGTCAAGGTTCATCTCACGGCCCATGATCATTCGACCTTTGCCGCCGACTGCTCCCGTCTTTAATCCCTGCTCGACTCCCGCAAGGTTCACGGCTACAGTCCTCTTTGTGCGTGTGTATGATCTTTTTTATAGCCGCGTTCTTGGTAGGGCTCAGCGATTCGATCGGAATGTTCGAACCAACCTTTTGGCCCATGTCGTTATAGATATCGACTTTGTCTGCAAATTTTGCCATATTATCCCTCCTCGAGAATGGCAACTATACAGAGCCACTAATTCTAACTGCAAAAATCACTGATAAAAAAGCGAACACAACCCGTTACCAAAGATGTTATCGAGTTGCATTTGTTGACGTGCATAGTACATCCTCGGGTTAACTAAAGAAGCAACTTTATAGTTTATTAAACTTTGGTTCAAAATGCGCAGTTTTGCGCTTTGGTTTGTTTCTATATATTAGTATTGAGATCTCGTCAAATAAAAGGCTACAAATTTATATTTTAATATTATTATAAAAATCATAAAGCTACGTTCCTTATATAGTCGTTTCGCTTTTTAGCTTAAGGTTTACGATTTTGATCGAAGCTCTCAAAAGGTATATAAGCACAAAATATCATTGTGCGAGTGAGCATGAAGATACTAATCAGCCCTAAAAATGAAGCTGAGGCAGTAGAAGCAGTCAATGGAGGAGCTGATATCATAGATGTTAAAAACCCCTCTGAGGGTTCACTCGGGGCCAATTTTCCGTGGGTCATACGAAGAATCCGAGAAATTGTGCCACGTTCAATTGACATATCGGCAACGTTAGGCGACTTTCCTCATCTCCCTGGTTCAGCGTCATTAGCCGCACTTGGGGCGGCGGTTTCTGGGACCAACTTCATAAAAATCGGCTTGTTGGGGTCAAAGACGTTTGACGATGCACTTTTTTTAATGGAGAACGTCAACAAAGCAGTGAAGGACTACGATCCTACGATCAGAGTAGTTGTCAGCTGGCTATGCAGATCATGAAAGGGCGAATACCATAGATCCGATGATCCTTCCTGATGTTGCCAAACAATCTGGCTGTGATCTTGTTATGGTTGATACCTTTGTTAAGGATGGAAAACGCCTGTTTGACTTTATGGACGTTGAAGCGTGCAGAAGCTTTGTGGAGTTGGGGCACGCAGAAGGACTTGAAGTAGCGCTAGCGGGATCAATTAAAAAGAAGGACGTACCGACCTTGATAGAGCTAGGAGCCGATGTTATTGGAATAAGAGGTGCTGTATGCTCTGGCGGGGACAGGTTCGGTGGCACCATCAAGGCTGAACATGTCAGGAATTTAGCGTCGCTTACCCATTCACTGTAACTGTTCACTTGTAACGTTATAAAGTCTTGATTGAAGATCTATTGTAATGCTGTGCCTTGCGAGCGTGGATAACTGTAAATATCACGATGTATTAAATTGAGATAAGTGATAATATGGATCAAAATTGTAGTGAATTATCACAAGTGTTGATAGATGTATTGAAGCTTGATGGCTTTCCGGTAGCAGTTAAACTGGCAAAAACTGAAGGTAATGTCCCTAAGGGATATCGTCACTTAAATGAAGTGCTTCGTCACTGTGAAATGGTACAGATGGCGCGGCGCGGTGCTAAGTTTTACGCAACAGTTGAACAACACGCATGTAAAGGGGGGGCAGGGATGCTCGGCGTTATCGATATACCAGAAAACGTCAAATCTGGAGAGTTTTATCACAAACTCGGTAGATTTTCATCTATAGAGCACGCGGAACAAACGATGAGTGATATCCCATATGTAGACTTTAAGACCTACGCGACGGTTTATGCCCCGCTTAAAGAGGCGTCTTTTACTCCTGACGTGGTAGTGTTGCTGTGCAACCCACAGCAAGCTATGCTAATCGCTCAAGCGAATGTCTACGAACTACACTCAAGAAACATAGCTGATTTTTCGGGGATACAATCGCTATGCGGAGATGCGGTCGCGGCTCCACTGATGAGAGGTACTATCAACTTTACGCTCGGCTGTAGTGGATCGAGGAAATTTGCAAAGGTTCGCGAAGATGAGCTCATTGTGGGAATCCCGATAAAGTTGTTACCAGACTTAGTTAGCGCGTTGAAGAAGCTTTCATAGGACGCTTGGACGCCCTTTTTTACAGTAGCATTTATTTGGACAACACTCTGTAAGTGTGTCAATACACTCTCACCTGTTTAAAACGACATTTCAGCCTTTTAAGGTGATTCACACATTGGACGTTGTTCAAGAGATTGTTAGCGACTTGCGGTTACCATTGATTTCAATTGCAAGGGAACAGCTAGTCGTGATACAATTCATGGCGGCAAATAGATTCGCGAGAGGCTAAGTGAAACTCTCGTATTCGGTTTGTCTAAGTTATAAGTGCTTGTGACTTAAGGATAAAAGACTTCACAACACTCAATTTCTTGAATAAAAACTGTATTAAATTCAGCTATGGCCGTCGGATCAGTTGCTGTAATAATATTGCCATCTCTCTCAACGGGTTTTCCAGTGTAATTAGCTCCAGCCTGCTCTAACTCTTCTCCCACTTTCGGGTATGAAGTCATAGTTCTGTTTTTCACAATTCCTGCAGATATTAAGACTTGCGGTCCGTGACATAAAGCTCCAATGCGTAATCCTTTGTCAAATGCCTCTTTGACTATATTCTGAACTGTCAAGTTACTTCTCAACTTTGAAGGAGATCTCCCTCCCGGTATATAGATCGCATCGAAAGAATCTATGTCTACTTTGTCTACTATGATATCTGGTATTACCGTGACCTCGCCCCTTTTGCCTTTTAGCTCACCCATTGTAATGCTTGCGACCACAATTTGTGCGCCTTCTAACGAGAGTGACCCTGCAACGTCTCTAAACTCAGAATCTTCATATTCTGAAGCCATGAGAATTAGTACACGCTTTCCTTCTAACCTCTTTATAATTGGCATAATATGAAATATTAAGCTATAGATAAAACTATTACACTTGTTTTTAACGTTACGGCAGGTGTAAGTTAATCTTCATATAATCTCGTTACATTTCAGAGATGAAAATGTGAAAGAGGTTTGCGATAGAGTTGGGTTTTAGATCCTCGTAACTAAAACAAGATTCTCATATGCTGTTCTTTCATATACTTCTGTTGTTTGTGTAAGTATGCCATTAATAAGTAATTTTAAAAAAATAAGGGTGGCACGTAATGTTTCAGCGTTTAAACCCCTCAAGCCGTTTGTTAACCCGTTCCAGTTGCTTGGTCAGTGCGTCTTTGTATTCTTCAAGCATTTTAATTTCTTCATCAACGTCCATCAACGGCACCGGGGATTCCATGTCCATTCCCATACTCATTCCTGGCTCATGATGCTCATGGTGGTGATGGCGATGATTCCCGCAACAACCACAGCTACACCCACAACGGTACTCCTCTCCATATGAGATGCAACAACTACCCTGTCCACACATTTACTGTTCACCTCCTTGTTCTGTTTTTTTGAAACGCTTTTCATAGAAAGCAATTAAATCATCAAAGAGTCTGTTTCCTCCGTACAATGGTGCTCAGCCCCATCTTCAGAACTTCAGCGCCCCTCTCGGTCACGGTGTAAATTCTCCTATCCGGACCGGAATCTGACCCGTTCCCACGTCGACGAAAGCAGCCCCTTCTCCTCCATCCGTCGCAACACGGTATAGATGCTTCCGGGCTCGAGCTTATGACAGCCACAGCTTCTTTCGTCAATCTCGTCAAGGAGTTGATACCCGTACGTCGGCGTCTCAAAGAGAGTCCGGAGTATGAGGAACTGTATCCAGCTGCGCTCTGGATACGTTTGCCAACAAGTACCGTGGTTCTGCTTGCACATGGTACTTCACGCGATTATCTTATGTAACATTGTTATACATAACGTCGATATGTAAACTTTACAGTATTTGCAGGGAAAACATTGCGAGAACAAATGCTGGATCGAACGTAATGCCGATTCCCGATGTGTACTTCAAGCATAGCGTGCTGATTTAGCTTGAACAAAGACAGGAAGAGGCCACATCGAACATATTAATGAGGGTAGCAATGGAACGGGGACACAACGACGTTATTGCAGTGAGGGGATTGACCAAGCGGTTCGGCTCCATCACCGCTGTGAACAACATCTCGTTTAGCGTTACAAAAGGCGAAATATTTGGTTTCCTCGGCCCCAACGGAGCCGGGAAGACCACGACGATCAGGATGCTCACCGGCCTGCTCACTCCGGATGCTGGGGACATCTTCATTGGCGGCATTGACATACAAAAGCACCCGATCGCTGCAAAAATGAACATGGGGATCATCCCGGAAATGAGCAACGTCTATGTTGACTTGACCGCAAAGCAGAACGTCATCCTGGCAGGCAGATTCTATGGGATGCCCAGACGAGAGCTTGAGACGAGAGCAGACCGTCTTTTGCAGCAGTTTGAACTGTACGAGAGGAGAGATGACCACGTTGAGACCTTTTCAAAGGGAATGAAACAGCGGGTGCTGATTGCGAGCGCCCTCGTTCATATACCCGAGATTCTGTTTCTCGATGAGCCAACCTCGGGGTTAGACGTGCACAGTCAACGGTTAATCAGAACGATTATCACGGAGATGAATGCGCACGGTACGACGATTTTCCTCACCACCCATAACATTGAAGAGGCAAACCTCCTGTGCGACAGAGTGGGGATCATCAATCAAGGCACCATTGCGGCGATTGATGCCCCGGAACAGCTGAAGCGGACGTTTCAACAGACGCAATCGGTTGAGGTCTCCTTCACCAACGCCCATCGATGCGAGCATCGTGAAGGAGAGTGGCATCGTGAACGAGATCGAAAAAGTCGGAGACAAGTGGAAACTCTACACCGACGATCCTGACCAGCTCGTGAAGTATCTAACGACATGTGCGCAGGAACACGGGTTAACGTTTACCTGTCTCGAGATATGCGGGGCAAGCCTTGAGGATGCCTTCGTAAAGTTAACAGAAGGGGGGCCGCGATGTACCCTAGCGAGGTGAACCGCCAGTTTTTCCGCGGCGTGCTCCTCGTCGCCGAAAAGGACATGCGGATTTACTACACGAAACCGCCGGTGCTCATGTTTGGGTTTTTGTTCCCGCTCTTCATGTTCCTCGCGTTTTTCTTCGGGCGAGAGGCTGACCTTCACGCGTTCTTCCCCGGGCTTTTGGCGATGTTCGTGTTCTTTATCGCCTCATCAGTCGGCCCGCTGATCACCCCGTGGGAGAAGCGGGCAGGGACGTACGAGCGACTGCTCTCCTTTCCCGTCACCGTCAACACCCTTATTCTCGGAGACGTCGTAGCGGGCATGCTCTACGGCATCATCATCAATCTCATCATCTTAGTCGTAGGGGTGGTGGCGCTCGGGTACACGGTAAGCGTTGGCGGGGCCCTCCTTATGGCCGTGAGCCTCCTCCTCGGTGCGTTCTGTTTCTCATCGCTGGGGGTACTGCTCGCCTCCCCGGCAAGCACCAACCCTTCCAACATCATGATGCTCTCCAGCCTCGTCCGCTTTCCCTTGATCTTCATCAGCGGCATTTTCGTGCCGATAGCGAGCCTCCACGGGATAGCGACGAGCGGCCGTTTACTGTTCCCCGATAACCTATCTGGTCGATGGATTCGATCGGAGCTTGCTCGGCAGTTCTGCTTCTGTGATTCTCCCTATGCTCGATTGGGTTGCCATGATAGGCTTCAGTGTCGTATTCGTAGTGCTCGCCAGCGCGATGCACAAGCGCAATCTCATGAAAGGCCTGTAACTCACCGCGATCGCGTATCGACGTCCCACCGCTACGTACGTCATTGCAGTCGAACATAAACGAAAACCCAAAGGCTTTAAATTAAGTAAACGTGCTAAAAACGCTAGAGGTGAAAAAATGCCTTTTTGTTTAATGCCGTTTATGCCAGACATGGTGTTAATGGTGTGCTATATCCTGATGCCCATGACTGATATGATGTCCATGATGAACATGATGTCAATGTCCACGTCAATGCCAATGCCATGCTGAGGCCGAGAGCGGACATCCGGACAGTCCAGCTGCTGTTAGGCCACGCCAACGTCAACATTACCCAGCTATGCCTCTAGTTAAAGATGAGGACTTGTGAAGGACTTGTGAGAGGGGTATAACAACGTAGAATTTTAAGAAGTTAAATTCACAATGTGAACGGATAGCTAAATCCCTTTTTTATGGCACAAACTATCGTCTCGCAAGGCAGAGAAACACCTCGTTTTGGGAAATAAGAAAGAATTACCAATATTTGTTAGCGTTCAAAACTAAAATTGTTTCAATCCGTCAATGCAAGAAGACCATCTATCGTTCCTTTGCATTTTAGCCATGACCTTTTTAGATGAGTAAGGCACCGAATGAGGACGTCTCTTACTACACCAAACAAGTGGTGCAGAACGCTCATCTTACTTTAGGGAGTTCTAGCGTTGGATTCATTCGGGACAGTGCGTTGCTTCTAGAGTTGTTAAAACTGTCCGTCCAGGCGGTTGACCTCGCACTGGATGCAATGTTCCCATTGATAGCCCGCTGACAAGCGCACTTGCCGTGCGTTAACAACGGATCAACAACGTGCACAGAATAATCAGTATTTATTGATTGCTAAGTGGTATCCGATTGCCACAAGAACAAGGTCAGCAGGTGCCCAACGTTCGCGTTGCTGGCCCTAAAGGCAGGTAAGTCTGCTAGATTAGATCTCTCATCTTCTGTCTTCAGCCCTTTTTCCACCATTCTGTTTGATGTTTCATTAAGTCTGCCAGATCAAAGATACCGGTAATATCGACAATACCTATCGCAGCGATCGGCAACCCCGTGCTGTCCCGTATAGGGGCAACAATCACTGGTATATCTTTATAGTCGCCAGATTCTGGCTTTGTCTTTATCGTTAGATTTTCCTTTAACACTATTTCCAGAACTGGCCCCGTATAGCTCTCACTTTTTACTTCTCCGTTCTCGATTTTGATTCCACGGTTGTTTTTGCTGCGCATCGTTACCGGCAGTCGATTGAGTATTTCGTGCACTGCCATAGCGACTGGTAGCAGGTCACGACTGGTTGAATTCGCCGAAAGCACAAAAGATTCGTTCATACTATCTAGTATATTTGTAGCTACAAAGACATATAATTAATATTATATGAGCCGCGATTTCGTTGCGCGTATTAACTGAACTGACGAATGTTGGTCATCACTATTATTGTCTTCACATTATGTGGGTTCACGGTGTAGAGTCTGAAGATGAAGCTACTAGATTATTAGATAACATATAACCTATCGTAGAGGAAGCATTTATCGATAGTTAATACTCATAAATAGAAAAACATGGCGCAAGATAGATTGAACACAAAGATAAAGATACAACTTCGAATGTTAAGCATACTAGTTCACTCTTCCTCGCTTTCTGCCATCTCATGCGGCTAACAGTTATGAAGTTAATTCTTTTGAGCGAATAATTTTACAGAGTTTATAGCATCAAAAACACGTAAACCCGAGCCATCGACTACTTTAATGTTTATACCGTATCCTCTCAGCCACTGCATAGCACCTTCACCTGCGTGGCCCGTAATGACCACATCAACCTTATGATCGTGCATAAAATCGGCGATTTTTGCCCCTTCTTTCGCGAGAGCTCTTTGTACGGGTTTTCAAATGACGCTACCACATTAATTGCGTCTTTCTGCACGGTTGCAATAACGAAATAGTCGCAATTTCCTAAGTCATTGGCAAATGCAGCCTCTAGGCCAATCCCGGTTGAGCTTGCCGCAACAGTTATGATATCTGTATACTCATTCACCATCACATTTACCTGGTGGACCTCAGGAATCGCTGAAAATATTCCCTCTTTTATTCTCTCCTGTAACGCGGAGATATCACTTACCGTTAACCCTCTACTTACTGTGATAGACGCATCCACTATCTTATAGTTCCAGCTGCCTCTCGAATGTATGTAATTTACCCCTTTAACCTCAGGCACGCTTTCAATGGCCTCTCTAATACGTTCACGTAGTTCAGGAGGGGCCTCTTTGTCCATAAGCGTGTCAACAGATGTCCTCGTCACGCTTATACCAATCTGTATGATAAGCATTGAAATCACTATACCGACTATCGGATCCATGTACCAGAAACCAAGACTTGTTAAAATAAGGCCCGCCGCAACAGACAGCGAGGAGATAGCGTCAATTACTGAGTGTTTTGACTCTGCTATGAGAGCGCTTGATTTAATCTGATTTCCCACCATTTTTTTATAGTGTGATAAAACCCACGCTGTTACCGCTGATATACCAGCTACGGTAATGCCAATTTGGACTTCAGACGCTACGCTTTTGGTCAACAAAGCCGTAATAGAATCGTAGATAATGAAAAGACCCGTTAGTATAACGATGAATGCTACCACGAGTTCGGCAATCGGTTCTGCCTTTGAATGGCCGTACGGATGCTCAACATCTGCTGGACGGCTAGAAACTCTCAATCCGATGAGAACTACGCCGACGCCAAATATATCAGCTAGGGAATGTACGCCGTCTGCAATTAAACCGACGCTCCTGAACAACACTCCCACTGTGATCTTACTTGCCATTAGCAGAATATTGGCAATGATAGCGATGACACTTACTCTGGTGCCATCAGGAGTAGCTGTCGTTATCTGCTCCATGTTCACGGAATAAAAATTCAGCTTCACAGCTCATAATTGCGCTTGTTCCGTCAATCGGTTCCAGAGCTTCTTAATTTCTTGTGGCGCCTTGCTGGCGGCGTATCTGACTACCGGAATTTGGTAGACAATAGCACGTGTGACGTTTAGGTCACATGGGATCTTTCCTATGAGTTCTATACCCTTTTCCTGACAGAATTTTTCAATATGCTTGGTATTGCCTTCGTGCAAGTCATACCGATTGACGCACACAAACGTGGGCACATTGAAATGTTGACAAACAGATAGCACCCGTGTCAGGTCGCGAATTCCTGAGAGGGTGGGCTCGGTCACAATAAGGGCTGCTGTTGCGCCTGTGATGGATGCAATTACCGGGCATCCAATGCCGGGCGGCCCATCAATTATAATACACTCACGCGTGGTCTCTTCTGCAATCTTCTCAGCTGTCTGCCGCACGAGCGTGACGAGTTTCCCTGAGTTAGCCTCGCCTGGTTCAAGCTGTGCGTGAACTAGTGGTCCGTAAGGAGTGTCCGAGACGAAAAGTTGCCCAGATAGCGCATCTTCCATCGTTATGGCTTGTTTTGGGCACACAAGAGAACACACCTTACACCCTTCACACGACAGGCGGTCAACTGCGATAGGCGTGAATTGCATCAAAGTGGCACACCTCCTCGCAGATGTCGCACTGAATGCATTTATCAACATCTATCTGCGCCTTCTGAGAGGCTACAAAATCGTGCGACTCCCTCAACTGTGCAGTCCATAATGAGGCTCAGATCGGCTGCGTCAACATCGCAATCAGCAAAAACCGAGTTCTTTGATAGCGCTGCAAACGATCCTACGATTGACGTCTTTCCGGTGCCCCCTTTGCCGCTCACTACGGTCAATGTCTTCATGTTCTCACTCCTTCTTTCATATCGATATGAGTTCGTTATGTTGTACGGAAATACTTGTTATTGTGTAAGGTTTTTATATCCAAGTAAAGTTGAGAGAACTTCTCGTTGTACGTCGGAAGCACATCTACTGCTGGCGTACCCTCAGCGTACTTGATTGCAAGCTGTTTGTCGTACGGGAGCTTCATGATCACGGGAAGCCCTTCGTGGATGCAATACGCCTCCACCTTATTGTCGCCCACGTCCGCACGGTTAATGACGACACCTGCTTGTAACCGCAACTTACGCACGAGCTCCACCGCGAGGGTTAAGTCGTGTAGTCCGAAGGGAGTAGGCTCTGCTACTAGCAGACAACAATCGCTTCCCTGTATCGCTTCAACAACAGGGCACGAGGTGCCCGGTGGCGCATCTACTATAACGATCGAATCATCGCTCATTTTGCGCTTGAGCGCACAGATAATGGGGGGTGCAAATGCCTCCCCCGGGGTTAACGTCCCTTGAAAGAACTCAATAGTTCCCGCATATCCAGATTCTACAAAGCCGATGTCGTGCTCTTTTTTGCCAATGGCGTTTTCTGGACAGAACCGTGCGCATCCGCCACAGTCGTGGCAGAGCTCTGGAAATACGAGCACGCGATCTTTCAGCACTGCAAGCGCGTTGAATGCGCACACCTCGGCACACCTACCGCAAAACGTACAGAGAGTTCCGTTAACCGTAGGGCACGCTGCCTTCACCGCTTCGCGATGGTCAAATTGAGGCTGTAAAAAGAATTGTGCATTGGGCGCTTCGACGTCACAATCAAAAAATTGGACTTTTGACTCACGTGCGACGGCAAGAGCTAAGTTGACTGCTACTGTTGTCTTACCCGTGCCGCCCTTTCCCGCTTGCGACTGAGATGATCATAGTCTCGTGCGCGTCCTTCCTTACATTTTCCAATAGCTCAGTGGTTAGGGCAGCCTGCGTGGCTGAAGCTTCCGTGCTCGCAGCTGCTCGCTCCCGGTTGAAGTGTCCCTTTTACATATCGTTCAATGGTCTCTTCGGTGGTCCCCGCGACGCCAAGTATGGCATCGATGCCTGCTTCGGCAAAGAGCGTTTGCGCCTTTGGCCCCATGCCTCCGGCAATAATTACGTCTACGCCAAATTGGTGCAAATATCCTGGCAGAAAATTCGGCTTATGTCCAGGATTTGGAATCACCTCTTTTACTCGTATCTCTGTGTCTTCAACTGTGTATAGTGTGTATTCAGGGCAATGTCCAAAATGTCCGCACACTTCTCCGTTTTCTGTAGCAATAGCAATTTTCATGTGTAACCTCCTTTGAGAAACTGCTCCACGGCTTCTCGTACCGTTCTAGCAGTTGTAGTTCGTATTTCAATTCCTGCACTCTGCAATACCTGTCGTGCATTTGGCCCTACCTCACCGGAGATGACCACCTGCACGTTGTGGTCGATCATGAATTGTGCACTTTGAATGCCTGCGCCTGATCTTGCTGCGCTTTCATTCGCTCTGACCACAAACTCATTTGTATCTGTGTCGTAGATAATAAAGTACTGACAGCGCCCAAACCGTGAATCTACAGGCGCTGTCACATCGTTACCTTGGGCGGTAACAGCAATTCGCATTGTATTTACCTCTCGTGTTATGCGACAGTCTACTGCGCATCCCTGTTGTCTTCTTCAGTTTTGATTTCTTCAAGTCGCATTTTGATTTTATTGAGCTCATCTGCCAACAAGCTTGCCTCTTCTTCAAGAGCTTCTTTAATTGTCGCTTTGTCTACATCGAAAGGAACGTCTTCGAAAGGGCCAGTTCGCGCCCATCTGGGTAGGCCTGTAGCGTAGTAACACCACCTATAGCCTCTGCCTCTTCCGCCCCTACCGAGTATTGGCGATCTCCAATCGGCAAACCTGCGAGATGTCAAACCTGTGCAGAGCCCCTGTCTCCTTCCGGTCATGGGGCCGCAACCAACAGGTCCAGTTCTATCAAATCCGGGCATTATTTGTCACCTCCTTGTCGTGTTTTGGTCATGGTGAAAGCACTCTCTTTCATCCCGTAAAATTGTAACACGCTGTTTGCAATCACTTCCATGCTCTCTGCTGCGTGCAGGCAGTTCGCGCTATTTTCCCCGATCGGTCTGCCGCTATCCCCTGATTCGCAGATAGTTGCATCGAGCGGCACGCGGCAAATAAATAAAACCCCAAGTTCACCGGCAGATCGCTCTCCACCGCCACTCTTGAATATGTCCACACGCGTGCCGCACGTTGGACACGTGTATCCGCTCATGTTTTCGATGATGCCAATAATTGGTACCTCCAACTTGCGGGCGAAGTCAACCGATTTCCTTGAACTGATGAGAGCGACATCTTGGGGGGTAGTGACAATCAGTGCTCCATCAGGTGTGAGGTCCTGTGCGATGGATAAGGGTTCATCGCTGGTGCCTGGCGGAAGATCAACGACCATAAAGTCGAGTGTGCCCCACTTTGTCTCGTTAATGAACTGCCTGATTGCGGCCATTTTGAGACCACCTCGCCACACGATTGCGCAGTCCGACGACGGGATTAGAAAGCCTGTCGAGAGCACTTTGAGTCTCTCTGAATATGATATGGGCACTAACTGGTTGTCTTCACACGTCACATTCCCGTGCAACCCCAATATGCGCGGGATGCTCGGGCTGGTCAGATCTGCGTCCAGCAACCCTACCGCGTAACTCTTGTTAGAAAGCGCTACCGCAAGATTGGCTGATATCGTCGATTTCCCAACGCCGCCTTTTCCGCTCATCACGATGATGCAGTGCCTTGCCAACGTTCGCAGACGAGCAGTGCTGGGATGTTGTTTCAGTGGTACGTGAGTTTCACTATCATTTCGAGTTGTCATAATACATCTTCGTATCTTACTCTGATGTTCTATCATATAAATCTTACTCTGATATTAGCATATTGAAACATTATAAGTGTAAGAAAGTAATATATATACATATACAGGACAGGACTACATATCCTAGAAAGCAAGAATTAAGGAACATTAACGATACCTATGCGGGAAACCACCGAACAAACGTTACGTGATGTTAAGAGACTATTGGATGAGAGCAATAGGATAGTTGACCAGATTAACATCCTCAAAATAGAAAGAGACCAATTGCAACCACTTCCTGGCTCACTGCGGCGGCGGCATATCCGTTGTGGCAAGCGCAACTGCAGGTGCAGGCAAGGGCAGTTACACGGCCCTTATCACTACTTTGAACCTTCGAGGTGCCGCGGAAAATGGCAGTATGTTACGGGAGAGGAGCTGGTGAGAGTCGAACAGGGGAGTTGCCGACTGGAAAAAACAACTAGAAATTGACGAGGAGATAAAGGCACTCTCAGCGACGGCTCGAAGAGATACGGCTGGAAATGACCGCGCTCGTTCCGAACTATTGAGTAGATAGGAACATGGGCGAGGGTAATACTTTTAGAAGTCACGAAAGAATCGTGCCTTGATATCTGATAGATTAACACAAAAATAGCCGTTTGCATACGCTTCATATAAATGAAAACAACACTGCCACAGGGTTGTTTGTGACAGCGTTGAAACGCAGCGATACTCTTGTTCTGTCAGAATCCTGCATGGCATGCTCTTACTCTACAAGTATAAATAAGTATACGGTTACAGAGTAGGGTGGAATGTAGAATGAAGATTGATATTACGATTCTCTGCGACAATACAGTGAACACGCGAGGGTTGATCGCCGAACACGGGCTTTCTATTCTGCTTGAAAGAAGCGGGCGGCAGATACTGTTTGACGTCGGGCAGACTAGCGCTGCGGTGCACAACGCTTTGATTCTCGGTACAACGTTCTACAATCCCCCCATTATCCTAAGCCACGGCCACTATGATCATACCGGAGGGTTGTGCTCATTTTTACGCATTTTTCCAGAGATGAATATAATAGCACACCCTGACGTTTTTTCCGAGCGTTTTTCAATAACTGGATCTGGGAGGGAAGTGCGCAGTGTCGGGATGGCGATTAGCAAGGAGGAGTTGGAGCATCGCGGTGCGCACCTTCGCTTGCAGAAGGAACCGAAGGAAGAAATGGAAGGGATCTGGACGACAGGTCAAATCAATCGTCCCATCCCAGAAGACCAGGCCCTCAACGGCTTATTTCTGGACTCTAACGGTTGCTTTACAGATCACGTTTGGGATGATGTGGCAGTTGTCGTAGAAGGAGCACAGAAGTCGATTTTACTGCTCGGTTGTGCACATGCGGGCGTTTGCAACACAATCAGGCAGGCTGAAACGATAACAGACAAACCGGTTTGCGGAGTTATCGGCGGTATGCACCTCATCGATGCAACGGAGGCACAGATATGTGCGGTTGCAACGTTTCTTAAGGAACGTGAGATTACATATATTGCTGCATCGCATTGTACCGGCTGGAATGCTGCAGGAATTATGTGCACACAATCTGAGTTCATTTTCACTTCAGTCGGGACAAGGCTTCGACTTCATATCTAGCTTCCACATAGCCAAGTGCCGAACAGATATTCAATGAAATGAGATAAAGCGAATAATAAAGTGAACAGGCCATTTCTCGCACTGCCCCTTCGGGTCTGACTGAACGAAATTTTTAAACTCAGAAAAGTTATATATAGTTAAATCAGAGTAAGATTATGGATCGTGAGATTGTTGTTTCTATCAGCGTCAGAGCTGTGGGATACGATAAAGAGACGTCGACGCTTGAAGTAGAATTTTGTGATTCGAGCGTCTATCAATATTCAGGTGTGCCCCAGGAAGTTGTCACCGGGTTTGTGGATTCACTTGGGTTAGATCCAGAAAAGAATGACCTCAAGTATTTTACAAAAAACATAAAAGGGCACTACAAGCAGAAGACCGTGCGAAGGCCACGATTGAACCTTTTCAAAGGTATTTTTGATACTTAATCACAGTAAATTGATTTACAGTTTTTGTTATAATTACGACATATGTAACAGTCCGCTGTGAATTTCTAATTAATGCTGTTTTTTTTCGTTTATCTGTGCGATAGTCTTATCAGGGTAGGATTCACTATGTTAGCAGACCTAAACGAAAATTACACGCAGAGAATGAAAAAAGTCGAACAGGGCTTCCGTCTAACAGTAATTGCACTTCTGCTGCTTCTTTTACTCTTAATAGCGCTTGAACTCCCTGCGAGTGCAACGGAGCTCTTGGTTGGGCAGGAAGAAAGCTATAAGACGATTCAAGATGCGGTGAATGCTGCCTCTCCTGGAGATACTATTATTGTTGCGCGTGGGACATACAGTGAGAACGTCTTTGTGAATAAACCACTCACCATTAAATCTTCAGACGGTGCTCCATCGACTATTGTTCAGGCAGCGGTATCGAACAAGGACGTCTTCTCACTTGCAGCAAATGACACACGGATAGAAGGCTTTACTGTCATAGGACTTCAGGGCAGTGCGGGGATATCCATCAACCACGCGTCGCGGTGTGTGGTGACCAATAATATCGCATACGGAAACATTCGCGGGATATACCTTCAATCCTCGACCGGTAACGATGTAAGCAACAACAATCTAACAAACAACGGATACGGCGTCTACCTCGATTATTCATTAAATAACACAATTTTCAATAATGTTGCCGCCTATGAAAAAGGAATGCCCAGCGGATCGGCCTTGGGTGATGGGATATTTATGGATAACTCCGCATTTAATACCATCGCCAATAATGATCTGAGCAACAATCACGTGTTTGGCCTGTCATTATACGAGTCACCCCATAACGCAATCACTGGCAATGTCATTGCTGATAATGAGCAGTTTGGCATCCGCCTTCGCCAATCACCCAACAACACGCTTGTTTTTAACACCATACGTGCAAACGTACAGCAAGGCATCTATATTGGTGGTGCAACAGGAAACGTGATCTACCTTAATAACTTCATACAAGAGCCGAGCGACCTTAGCGACGTCCAAGGAACAGTTCTCAATTCAACAGAAAAGCTGACGTACCGCTACAACGGCAGCACGCGAACAGAGGCACATGGGCAACTACTACTCGGATTACGTAGGAGCTGACGCTAACGGGGATGGTATCGGTGATAGTGTTACCCCGCTTGGCGATCAGTACCCCCTCATACAACCGACCGATCAGTATGGAACTATCATATTGACGCCGTCTCCTCCTTCCACGAGCACGAACAATCCGGGGAATCCAAATCAGAGCGCTACTAGTACGCTAAAGAGTCCCGGATTTGATGCCTGGTATGCGCTAATTGGGATCGCGACAGCAATGCTCATAGCAACAGGCGTGCACTACAAGAAGTGAACGATTGAGGCGGTAATCGTAAGTCAGACTATTGAATTATGCAACTATTTTTTACTCTGGAGAATTATTTCGACCGTTAAGATGTTGCAGAAATCTGTCATTTTCACGCGTGAACTGTTAGATTAAGTGAATCCAGGCAGCATCGTCACTGCACATTAGACGGTACAGTCATTCACTCCTTTTTATGTTCTCCAACGCTTTTTCTGCTGCCTTATGAATGAGTTGAAACTCATCCCTCAACGTGACCTCTTTTAAGGATTCTACCGCGTGCGGGTCTCCAATCCTTCCGAGAGCGTCTGCCGCCGCCAGTCGAACTGCTACATCTTCTTGTTTACTCTTCAACATTCGAACCAATGGCTCTACGGCGAATTCGTTTCCTAGATTTCCAAGGGCTTCCGCTGCGCTCCATCGGACATTACTGTAATCATCTTCCAACGCTAAAATGAGAGGCCCTACTGTCCGCTCATCCCCTATGTGTCCGAGCGCCCACGCTGCTCGCCACCGAATATCAGGATCACTATCTTCTAACGCTTGAACAAGGGGCTCTACAGCCGTTGTATCTTTTATCCTTCCGAGCGCCCACGCTGCTCGCCACCGAACATCACGATCTTCATCCTTCATCGCTGTGATGAGTGGCGCTACTGCCGGCTCTCCTATAATTACGAGAGATTCTGCGGCACTCCACCGGACGTTACAATCTTCATCCTTCAGCGCTCGAATGAGTGGTTCCACTGCTTTTGCATCTTTTGTCCAACGAAGAGTTCGTGCCGCGTTCCACCGAACGTTGCAATCATCATCATCTAAAGCTTGAATGAGTTTGTTTACTGCTTCCATCATTAACCTCTTGTGTTATCACTGTGTTATCAAGTATGTATAATGCGTTATAAATTGATCTCGTCTCATCAATGAATTAGGAGAAAAAAAGTGGGGGAAGTTTAAGCGATCGTTGAATGGATGCCGTACCATAGCGGGACAACGAGACTCCACGTTTTGATATGTGCGTGGATCCTGCCGTCCGAGATCTTAATGCCGCTATCGCCGTCAGTGCCAGGGAAGATCGGAAAGTATGACGGATTCGAGACATAGTCCTCTCAAGTAAGCATATAACAAACATATCCATTCGCCGCATCAGGCATGGATCTCCATATGGTGCAGGGCCCTTGGGTCATAGCAACGTTAATTCCACGCAGGCATACGCGCAGTTCAAAGATGGGGATGCAAGAGTCGTGTATAATTACATTCTTCTTCGGAAATAGAAGTATCTTACAAAATACTCTCTCGATGCCGATATCCTTAAACTTGAATTATAATATTTAATGCAAAAATTTGTTTACTCTAGGTAACCTATTGGTGTCACCGGCCTGTATTACCATCTCTGTATCGATATATTTTTTATCTTTTGTTAATCGAGATATATTGAAGAGAGATCCGTGCCCCCGCCCGGAATCATTCTAGCTGCGTGTAACCTTTTTGGTTGATAAAATGTTGTTTCGGTGAACGCTTTATGTGTATTCCTTTTCGGTTTAGTAGGTTGAATGGTCACAAATAGTTCAAAAAGAAGTACCGCTTTAACCGAAATTTTAAGTCGATATCACCTTGCGCATTAAGGACATAATTCCTGCCGTAGCTTCCTTCACGGGTTCTGATTGAAGGCTCGCCATTTCGATGTTAGGGACTCCGGAGATAAACTCCTTATTAAACCGATCAGATATTTCGTTAAAAATCCTTTTGTAAGCGGTCAAGTGAGGGTCGACGCCTTTTATTTCACCTTCAGTAGGGTCCTATGGCATTGTAGGGGCATCCCCCGCGACAATATTTGATATGCGTACATCCCCTACATTCTTGATCCACATACTTTTTAAATTGATGTATAAGATTTCCTGCGTCAGATTGGGCTAGATCTTCGACGCTAGGATGGTCATAGACATTGCCCATAGCATATTTTGGCATACCTACAAAGCGATAACAGGGATATATGCTCCCGTCGGGCCCCACCGCGTAGGTACTATCCATACAATCCACGAAAGTGCAAACAGTACCTCGACGGGTGAAAACGCATCGACAATAATCGTCAATATTTCGAACTTCAATTTGATCAATCTTTTCGAGATATTTGTCCAAAAGATAAACTAATAATTCTCCATACTCTTCTGGATCAAGTGCCCACTTTTCTGGGCCTTTGTCGCGTAACGACGGTAATGCAGGATGTAATTTAAGGGTTAAGCCATTCTCCAGAAAAAAATCAAAAATATCCTCCTTGAACTTTACGGAGTAGGCAGTGAAAGTGCAGATGAATTGCACCTGGAGGCCATGAGCCTTGGCGATTTCATAGCCCCGCATGGTTTTCTGATAGTATCCTTCTGATCTCTGTAGGTCGTTGAGCTCCTCTGGACCGTCTAAGCTGGAACCGATGGGAATATTGTATTTAGCCAAAATTTGGGCCAATTCTGGAGTAAGCATCCACAGATTGGTCTGCAGAGCAAAAGCGGGGGTTAGATGACTTAAACTCTTAGACAGTAGTGGCAGAGCTTTCCGGTAAAAATCCGCGCCAGCAAGAAGCGGCTCCCCGCCATGGAAAGTGAAGATTATCGGGTCATCTCGGAAATTTTTGAGCCATTCCACAACTTCTTTAATGGTTTGAATGTTCATTATCGGAGATCCTGCTTCAGAACTCCAGCAATATCGACAGCTAGAAGGACAGCCTAACGTGGGAATTAGCATCACGTGAAATGGTTTTTTTTGTAACATATCTTTAGCCTACTTCTATGTATTTTCGTCAGCAGTCGTTCTTTTTAAGCAAAATTTACGGAAGCAAAGAGTTTGCTTGAGTCATATTAATTTATTGGCGATTTTCCGGTGTGAGCAGATTTGATTTTTTTCTTCACTTATTAGAGCGTTAATTTTAACTTTGCATATTTGTGTGAAGTTATCCCTATTTAGCTGTATGCACAATGACGAAAAGTACTGTGCCCTCTGATACAGATATTCTGGTTGTGCAACTTTGTAGCACTAATAATTCTTATTTATTCGTTAAGATGACACTTAGGTATGTTAATATAAACGAACGCAAAATGATTCGATCAATCTTAATAATAAAAAGTCTTTGATAAAAAGGGAAGAGCAATAGCAACTATTTTTTAGCGCTTCTAGGTCTCTCTTGTGTTTTTGTGGCTCTTTTAGTCTTACGTTTTTTTAATTATGTGGCCAGACCAAGTGATCTGCAGCTATTTTAGTTTTGTCTGTTTTTATAAAATGGCTTTGTCATAACAGTTTGGGTTATTTTTTCATATCTCGAGGAGTTTGCATCGAACCGAACCTAATTAAGTGATGTGATATTAGTACTTAACACAGTACACGTTTATAATGTTACAATACGATAACAGCTAACGATCATACAGTTAGAACTGGACGCATTAGACAAGACTTGATAATACATTGCCTGAACCAGAATCATAAGGAAATTGGCGCCCGGATACCGATACAGCATTTAACGTGTTGGATTAAGAAATATAACATCGTGTGGCAATCAAAGGCTTTCTGGGATAAATTTTTGACCGAAGCACTGCAACATTTACGTTGAACATGATTGAAAGCGGTTTTGTCACGATCATAGCCGAGGAGATAGCTAATTCCTCGTGAGCAAACCGTGACAATAAACCAACTAACCGAAGAGGCGTCAGTGTGGATGAACTATACCATGATGACGAAAAAAAGCATTTTATGAGCAATTTATGTGTTAAGCTTCTAAAGGAACTGGTACTCCCACACACGAGCTGGCCGTATAAAGTCCGCTCCTGGTGGCAAAAAATGCGCTGCATGCGGCGTGGCTTGAACTTTTTTCGGTTTATCAAGTGCATTGATAAAGAATATAACTACAAACTCACAGTGGGAGCCGAATATTGTGACTAAGTTGAGTAACCATAAAGAGCGTAAATCACGTGAAGCTGATCTCAAATACCTAGAAGATCCAATGAACAAGTCTTTTGAGCGCGAAAACTTTTCAAACCAAATATTCGTTGTACATGGACATGACGTCGAAATGAAGCTTGCCGTTGTAAGGATGCTTTCAAATGTTGGCCTCAAACCAGTTATTATGCAAGACAAAGAGGATGAAGGTCGAACATTCATGAAGGACCTTACCGACTATTCAAATGTTTCTTTCGCGGTGGTTCTTCTTTCACCAGATGATATGGTATACCAGAAAGATGAACCCCACCCGCGCATGCGTGCGCAGCCGCAGGCACGTCAAAAAACCATTTTCGCACTTGGATTTCTCATCGGAAAGCTTGGATTGAATTATGTATTCGTTATTCATAGAAAAGAAGAAAATTTTGATGTACTTTCAGATTATGCCGGTGTTTTGTATATACCATATGAACCGGAAGTCTGGGAGTTAGCTCTTGCGAGAGTACTTATTGCAAGTGGGTTCAACATAGATTTAACCAAACTGCTTGGATAAAGCTCCTGCACGCACAAGGTCCTCTTGTGATCTCGTTTATGAGACCAAGCTCATATCACTCGTTACTGAGGACCTCTTCCCCCTTTCAAATCATAAAGTCTGAGCTGTACATCATCTCTTCTTGTTCGCGATTTAATTGCTCTTTACGTCAATTCTAGCTATAGGGACGGCGTTCTGCGATGCTAAGTGACGTTAGGCATATTGACATTCCCTGATTATTTCCACGCATGTTGTTTCCTAATTGTCACTATTATCTGATTATTTAGCCCCCCATTCCTGATGCTAGCAAATTTTTGTTATTGTGTCAAATTCACTTGTAGCTTCGTAGTAGATTTGCCCTGGCAATATGTAGCCACAACGTCATTGAACGATGTGCTTTTTCCACCCTACTTTTACCCTACTTTTACCCTACTTTCCTGAAAAGCTGTTAAGCGTGAGATATAAGTTGACCTATCAAGGTAGTTTGTGAAATCCTCCCTACATCTTTTTAGAGACACTTCAATATCTGACGCAAGTTCACATTATGAGTCGTTGATAAAAAGTGCCACAAAAAATTTCGTCAAAATAGAACTCACAAGCTATAACATTTTGGTCTTGAGTTTTGCATCTTGTATTGTTAACAGTCCGATATCGATTAAATGTGGCGTTAATATTTGGCTTGATCAACTAGGTATAAAAGTCACAATAAGTCTATATAACCTCACGTGTTATCAGTTACGGTGCTACAACAAATGGAATTAACGCACATAAAGGAGGGCGAGGCCCAGCAGGTGGATATTACCGGCAAACCTATCACGATACGACGTGCCGTAGCGAGCGGGTTTATTGAACTCAAACCTGATACCATTGTAGCGATTAAAAAAGGAACAGTAGAGAAGGGCAACGTCTTGAATACCGCGCGAATTGCGGCGATTATGGCGTCTAAGCGAACCTCGGATATTATACCGTTGTGCCATCAGATCTCCCTCACCGCAGTCCACGTAGATTTTAACTTTAACGTCCATGCCATCAAGTCGGTTGTTGAGATCAAATCTGTTGGAAGAACGGGAGTAGAAATGGAGGCTCTAACGGGGGTAACTGTGGCATTATTAACGATATGGGATATGGTAAAATCAGCAGAAAAAGATGAAACTGGCAATTATCCTACAACCCGCATCTATGACATAAAGGTGCTAAAGAAAGAAAAGAGCGCGTAGAGTCTTTGGCAAAGATGTACGTAGATGAACCCCGTTAAATGTATTTTAGCAAACAATTTGGCATAGCACGACGAGCACGCGGCAGAGTTGTTTTATTAGTTTTAACACAATGTGAAACCATTATCAGCGGGTATAAGATACATTGAACACTACTTCATGATTATGTCAATAGCTTCAGCGCTTGGTGCTGGAACCATAATAAACGCGATAGCTACGCTACACGGAGCAGCATTTGGCATTGATCTTAGAACTTACGCTGAGGTTACCATCAGGGAGAACGGAATCGTCTGCGAGATCCGCGATGATCCCGCTGCTGATACCTCTCTCATTTATGAGTGCGCGCGGTTGGTTTTAGCGAGAAGTAATATCGATGTCGGATTACATATCAGCACAAGAAGTGAGGTGCCTATCGCAAGTGGGCTTAAAAGCAGCAGCGCAGCGGCGAACGCTACCGTACTTGCTGCGCTTAATACTCTTGATATTGCAATGAATCCTATTGAGGTTGTAAGGCTCGGAGTTGCTGCCGCAAGAACGAGCGGAGTGACAATTACTGGTGCTTTTGACGACGCATGTGCGTCATTTTTCGGCGGGCTGGTGCTTACGGACAATGAAACAGATAAACTTCTGACCAGAACTGAAATAGATTCAGAGGTAGTCGTATATGTGCCAAAAGTGAGATCATATTCTGTTAACACTAATGTACTTCGTTCACGGCTCCTTGCTCCTTGGGTTAAGATTGCTTTTTCCTTGGCATATAACGGTGAATACGAAAAAGCGATGGTGCTAAACGGTTTGTTATATTGCTCTGCACTCGGCTTTAGCCCAGAACCAATCTTAATTGCCCTCGAATGTGGCGCACGAGGCGCAACTCTTTCTGGTACTGGTCCATCATACGTGGCGTTAGTTGATAAAAAACAAGCTAAACGTGTAGCGGAGGCGTGGGATGTTCTAGAAGGCAGTACAATCCGCATCCTAAAATGGACAGGGCCTGAAAGATCCCCAGGAGCCACAGGGCCCGGCTGATGCCCCAGCGGGCCGTGAGCACCCCCCCCCAGAATGCCCCCCAGGATGGCGGGCACCTTGCCCACCGTGATGGAGGCCAGCCCGAACTGGGTGCCGCTGTAGCCCAGGTCCCGCCAAAAGGCGCTCACCATGGCCCCCAGCATGGCGTCCCCCGCCTTGTAAGCCAGGATGAAGACGATGATGACCCCGATGTGGGGCAGGCTCGTCAGGCCCTTCACCGACTCCTCGATCTGGCTGCACCGCCCTGCTTTTCCTGAGCCCTGGGCAATCTCGGGCCGGGCCAGATGGAAGGGGCCGCAGACCAGGACCGTCACCGCCAGGGCCGCCATGATGACGGCCACCCCCACGAAAGTGGGGCTCCAGCCCACCAGGTCGCTCAAGATCAGCACCCCGCCGCCGGCGGCGATCAGGCCCACCCGGTAGGCGCCGATGCGGATGCCGTTGGCCATCCCCAACTCCATGGGGTCCAGGAGATCGATGGTATAGGCGTCCACCGCCAGGTCCTGGGTGGCCGAGGCCAGGCACAGCAGTCCCACCAGGATCCAGAAGGCCGGGCTCACCGGGTCGTTAGCCAGCCGGGCCAGCCCCAGCAGGCTCAGGATGATGCCCGCCTGGGCCGGCACCAGCCAGGCGGCCCGGGAGCCGAAGCGGTCCGCCAGGGGGCTCCACAGGACCTTGAGGCTCCAGGCCAGGCCCAAAAGGCTCAAGATGCCGATCTGCTCCAGGGGCACGCCCCGGCTCCTGAGGTAGTAGGACAGGGTGGTGTAGACAAAACCGAAGGGCACCCCTTCGGCGAAGTAGAGCACGAAGACCACCAGCATCTTCAAACGGGTGGAGAGAACCGGGGCAGGCGGGTCAGGCATTAATGCAGTATAGGGGAAAAAGGCTGGGGGTAAAAGG